>NZ_JBHXAG010000012.1:0-241401 GCF_042726555.1 Streptomyces sp. NPDC060232
AACGGACGCTTCCTTCGTACTCACCCTCTCGGGCTTTCCTCCGGGCTTTCGTTCTGCTGTCTTGCGTTTCCGACTCTATCAGACTCTTTCGGGCCTGACCCCCAGTCAGCGGGGTTTGCCTTCCGGGCTGTTGGGCCCTTCCGACTCCCCAAACTCTAGTGGATTTCCCCGGCGATTCATAATCGGCCTTCGGAAATGAATTCGGGCACGCCGAAATCTTTCCCAGTGGGAGATCGTGCTGAGTTGGGTGCCGCAACGAGGCGGCTGATGTGTTGTCACCGAAACCTTCCGGCTCCGTGGCAACTCGAAGAACCTTACGGACCTGTGGAGGCTGTGTCAACCCCGGTGGTCAGCTGGGTGACTGGAGGTCTTCCACCCGGTCGAGCAGGCGCGTGAGCATGTCGCCCAGCACCCCGCGCTCCGCCGTCGAGAGGTCCTGGAGAAGGTCCTCTTCGAAGATCGTGGCCGCGCGCATCGCATCCAGCCACTTGCTGCGGCCCTCGTCCGTGAGCTCCACGATCACGCGGACCCGGTTGGACTCGTCCCGCTCGCGGGTGACCAGGCCCTCCGCCGTCATGCGGTCTATCCGATGGGTCATCGCCGCCGGCGTGAGGCCCAGCTGCTTCGCGAGCTCGCTCGGGCCCATCCGGTAGGGAGCGCCGGAGATGACGAGGGCCTTGAGGACCTCCCACTCCGCATTGCTGATGCCCAGGGCCGCGGTCTGGCGTCCGTACGCGACGTTCATGCGGCGGTTCAGGCGGCTCAGAGCCGAGACGACCTTCTCGACCTGGGGGTCGAGGTCCTGGAACTCGCGCTGGTAGACGGCGATCTGCTCGTCGAGGCTCGGCTCGGGGACGGACGTGGTGCCGTCGGGGGTGTCACCCATGCCTCGAAGTATCGCACGAACGCGTTGGCATCTAACTCCTTCAGTGTGTACTGTTAAGCGTCGAACTTTAGGTATGAAGTCTTCAGTCTTCAGTTATCAAGGCAGGTGAGAAGTGACCAAGGTGATGGGCGCTGCGATGCGGCGGATCCAGGCCGGGAACGCACTGACGGCGTTCGGCATCGGCTTCACGGTTCCGTTCCTCTACATCTATGTGGCGCAGGTGCGAGGTCTGGGCTCCATGGCCGCCACGAGCGCGTTCGTGGCCTTCGCCCTGGGCGCCCTCGTCGCGCTGCCCTTCACCGGCCGGGTCATCGACCGGCGTGGTCCGGTGCCCGTGGTCATGGGGGCGGCCGTCGCCGCCTCGGCCGGCGCGCTCGCGCTCGGGCTCTCCACCGGGATGGTGCCGATCCTGCTGTCCGCGCTGGCGCTGGGCGCCGGTCAGGCCGTGATGCAGCCGGCCCTGGCCACGATGATCGTGTGGTGTTCCACGCCGTCCACCCGGACCCGTGCCTTTGCCCTCCAGTTCTTCATGCAGAACCTGGGTCTGGGCATCGGCGGGCTCCTCGGCGGTCAGATCGTCGACGAGAGCCGGCCCGCGAGCTTCACCCTGCTGTTCGGCATCGAGGCCGTGATGTTCCTGGTGCTGGCGGGTGTCGTCGCCACCGTGCGGCTGCCCCACGTGCCGAGCATCAAGGACGCCGTGCCGAAGGACCCGTCCCAGTCCGGTGGCAGCGGCTGGAAGCGGCTGCTGCGGCACAAGGCCATGGTGCAGCTGTGCGTACTGGGCTTCGTGGTGTTCTTCGCCTGCTACGGGCAGTTCGAGTCGGGTCTGGCCGCCTTCGGTACGGAGGCCGCGGGGATCTCCCCCTCCACGCTCGGTTTCGCCCTCGCCGCCAACACCGGTGCGATCGTCCTCGCGCAGTTCGTCGTGCTGAAGCTGGTCGAGAAGCGCCGCCGCTCGCGGGTGATCGCGCTGGTCGGGCTGATCTGGACCGCGGCGTGGCTGATCGCCGGTTTCTCGGGGCTGGGGCACGGCAGCGCGATGATGGCCGCCGCCGCGTTCATCACCACGTACGCCCTCTTCGGTATCGGCGAGGCCATGCTGTCGCCGACCCTGGCCCCGCTGGTGGCCGATCTGGCGCCCGAGGGCTCGGTGGGTCAGTACAACTCGGCTTTCGCGCTGGTCAAGCAGATGGCGCTGGCGCTGGGTCCGCTCGGGGTGCCGCTCGGTGCTGGCGTTCCGATGCTGTACATCGCGGTCTTCGTGCTCGTGTCGCTCGGGATCGCGGGCCTGGCGCTGCGGCTCGGCAAGGGCCTTTCGCCGATGCAGGACAACCCGGTGCTGGCGAGCAGGGTCGTGGCGCAGGGCGGTCCGGCCGTCGCGGTGAAGGAGCCCGTGCACGCGTAGCCGCGTACGGACACGCGTAAGGCCCCGGTCTTTTGGGACCGGGGCCTTACGCGTGTCCGCCTACTTGTCCGGCAGGGCGAACTCGCACCAGACGGCCTTGCCTCCGCCCGGGGTGCGGCGGGAGCCCCAGGAGGAGGCGATGGTCGCGATGATCGAGATGCCGCGGCCGGTCTCGTCGGCCGGTTCGGCGCGGCGGCGGCGCGGCAGGTGGTCGTCGCCGTCGGTGACCTCGATGATCAGTCGGCGGTCGGTGCGGCGCAGCCGGAGGCGCATGGGCGGGGTGCCGTGCTGGAGGGAGTTCGCGACGAGCTCGCTCGCGGCCAGGACCCCGAGGTCGCACAGCTCGACGGGGAAGCGCCAGGAGGCGAGGACGCCCTGGGCGAAGGCTCGCGCGCGGGGGGCCGCCTCGATGCCGCCGAGGAGTTCCAGGGCGGCGTTGTGGAAGAGCTCGGCGTCCGCGCCGGCACGGGCGGGCTGCTGGATCACCATCACGGCGACGTCGTCGTCGTGGTCGGCGTCCACCCCGAGGGCGCGCATGAGGCGGTCGCAGATGACGGTCGGGGTGCCCTGGGCGCCGGCGAGGGCGCGTTCGAGGGCGGCGACGCCCTCGTCGATGTCCTCGCCGCGGCGCTCGACGAGGCCGTCGGTGTAGAGGACGGCGGTGGAGCCGGGGCCGAGCGCGATGGTGCCGGAGCTGTGCAGCCAGCCGCCGGTGCCGAGCGGCGGGCCGGTGGGGTCGGCGGCGCGGCGTACGGTGCCGTGCTCGTCGCGGACCAGGATCGGGAGGTGGCCGGCGGAGGCGTAGGCGAGCATGCCCTCGTTGGGGTCGTGGACGGCGTACACGCAGGTGGCGATCTGGCTGGCGTCGATCTCGGCGGCGAGTCCGTCGAGGAGCTGGAGCACCTCGTGCGGGGGCAGGTCGAGGCGGGCGTAGGCGCGGACGGCAGTGCGCAGCTGGCCCATGACGGCGGCGGCTCGGACGCCGCGGCCCATGACATCGCCGATGACGAGGGCGGTGCGGCCGGCGCCGAGGGTGATGACGTCGTACCAGTCGCCGCCGACGGCCGCTTCGGTGCCGCCGGGCTGGTAGGTGGCGGCGATGCGCAGGTCGTCGGGCTGTTCCAGCTCCTGCGGGAGGAGGGAGCGCTGGAGGGTGACGGCGGCCTCGCGCTGGCGGCGTTCGCTGGCGCGGAGCCGCTCGGCGGCTTCGGCGTGGTCGGTGACGTCGGCGAGGTGGATCAGGATGCCGTTGTGGTGGGCTTCCGCGTCCTCGGCGGGTGTGGCCGTGGGCTTGGTACCCGTCCCGGTCCCATTCCCGGGCTTGGGGAACTCGACGGGTGTGCAGGTGACGGTGTACGAGCTGCCGCCGCCCGGTGCGGTCCGGTTCTTGGCGGTACGGGGCTTGCCGCTGCGCTGGACCTGGTCGAGGAGGGGGAGGAGGCCGAGTTCGCCGAGCTCGGGGAGGGATTCGTGGGCGGGGGCGCCGGGGGTGCGGTCGCCGAAGCCGGCGGTGTAGGCGTCGTTTACATAGGCGACGCGGTGCTCGGGGCCGTGGACGAGGGCGACCAGGGCGGGCAGCCGGCCGAGGATTTCGCGTACGGAGAGTGCGTCGGGGGAGGGCACGGCGGTGAGGACGCCGGCCGCCCGCTGGGCGGGGGCCGTGCCGGTGCCCGGCCTGGCGCCGCTGCCCGACCCGGACCCTGATCCGGACCCGGAGACCGTGGGGTCGGCGGGGTGGCCGTCGGCGGCGGGCGTGGACCGCTCCGCTCCGGGGTCGGGGCGGCCGCCGCGGGCTGCCGGGACCGCGCCTTCGCCCCGCTTGGCCTGGGCGGCGGCGTGTTCGGTCCGGGCGGCGGCGCGGCGCTGCGTTCCGGGGAACCGGGCGCTCCAGCGCGTGAAGTTCACTGCGTTCAAGCCTCGTGGTGTCGCGAGTGGTCGCTGTGTCGCTCGTGGGCGGTCGCTGACTGGACGATGTCACTCTGTGCAGGTGTGAGCCCACCTATGGTCACACGTCCAGTGTGGCCGACCGCACTGACAACGTCAGCCCTGGCCGTTCTGCGGGGGGTTGGGGGCGAGGGGCGGGGGAAGTGCCTTCGGTCCGCCGCCTGCAGCCAGTTCGAATTCTGCCCTGGGGTGTTCGAGTGAGCCAAGGGAGACGATCTCACGCTTGAAGAGGCCGGAGAGGGTCCATTCGGCGAGTACGCGCATTTTCCGGTTGAAGCTGGGGACGCGGCTGAGGTGGTATGCGCGGTGCATGAACCATGCCGGGTAGCGCTTGAGCTTGTGTCCGTAGACGTGGGCGACGCCCTTGTGGAGGCCGAGTGAGGCGACGGAGCCCGCGTACTTGTGGGCGTACTCGGTCAGGACCTCGCCGCGCAGGGCGGCGAGGAGGTTGTCGGCGAGGACCTTGGCCTGGCGGACGGCGTGCTGGGCGTTGGGGGCGCACTCGCGGCGGGGTCCCTCGGTACCGGGCGGGGCGGTGATGTCGGGGACGGCGGCGGCGTCGCCGGCGGCCCAGGCGTGCTCGACGCCCTCGACGGTGAGGAAGGAGGTGCACAGGAGGCGGCCGCGCTCGTTCTTGGGGAGGTCGGTCGCGGCCAGGAGCGGGTGGGGTTTGACGCCGGCGGTCCAGACGATGGTGCGGGTGGGGAAGCGGGCTCCGTCGCTGAGGACGGCGACGCGGTCCTCGCAGGATTCGAGCCGGGTCTCCAGGCGGACGTCGATGTTGCGGCTGCGCAGTTCGCGGACCGTGTAGACGCCCATCTCCAGGCCGACCTCGGGGAGGATGCGGTCGCTGGCCTCGACGAGGACCCACTTCATGTCCTCGGGCTTGATGTTGTGGTAGTACCGCGCCGCGTAGCGGGCCATGTCCTCCAGCTCGCCGAGGGCCTCGACGCCCGCGAAGCCGCCGCCGACGAAGACGAAGGTGAGGGCGGCGTCGCGGACGGCGGGATCGCGGGTGGAGGAGGCGATGTCCATCTGCTCGATGACGTGGTTGCGCAGGCCGATGGCCTCTTCCACGGTCCTGAAGCCGATGCCGTAGTCGGCGAGGCCGGGCACGGGGAGGGTGCGGGAGACGGAGCCGGGCGCGAGGACGAGTTCGTCGTACTCCACCTCGATGGGGCCGGCGCCCTCGTCGGCGGTGGCGAGTGTGTTGACGGTCGCGGTCCGCTTGGCGTGGTCGATGTGCGTGGCCTGGCCGATGACGATGCGGCACTTGCCGAGGACGCGGCGCAGGGGGACCACGACGTGGCGCGGTGAGATCGCGCCCGCGGCCGCCTCCGGGAGGAAGGGCTGGTACGTCATGTACGGCTCGGGCGTGACCACCGTGACCTCGGCTTCTCCCGCTCTCAGCTTTCGCTGGAGCCGGAGCGCCGTATACATGCCGACGTAGCCGCCGCCGACGATCAGGATGCGCGTGCGGGGCGGGGTACCGGGGGCCGTGCCCCGGGAGTTAGCAGCCTTCACCATCCCATGACGCAACGTGGCCGGGAGTTTGTCCACAGGCCCGACAGATTGTGTGACCGGTGAGGGCCCTGGGGCGGGGCGGGAGAGGGCCTCTGGTGCGGGTGGAAGTTCGCAGGTCAGGGCGGGCGGAGAGGCAGGTTCCGAGGGGATGGAAGGGAAAAGTGGGGGTGAATGCTCCGATCGGGCGGTGGTCCGTCCGGGGCTGCCTCTTCTGAATTGACTCTGGCTCAACTATGTTCGTATCTCGTCGAGGACCGGGCCTGAGACCGTGGCCCCCCTCGGCGTGAAGGCGGGGAGTGTCTCCGGGGGGAGACAAATGATTACCGGGGGATACATATGAACATTTCCGATTTCCATGGTTCTGCGACCGCGCTCTCGGTCGAGAGCACCGGTCGCGCCCTGACCAGCCCGACCACGCACGGTGTGGGGCGCTCCACGCCGCTGCGCGTCGACGCCCAGCGCAACCTTGAGCATGTGCTGCGCGCGGCCCGGGAGGTCTTCGGCGAGCTGGGGTACGGGGCTCCGATGGAGGACGTGGCGCGCCGCGCCCGGGTCGGTGTCGGCACCGTGTACCGGCGGTTCCCGAGCAAGGACGTCCTGGTGCGGCGGATAGCCGAGGAGGAGACGGCCCGGCTGACGGAGCAGGCCAGGACCGCACTGGGTCAGGAGGAGGAGCCGTGGCAGGCGCTGTCGCGCTTCCTGCGCACCTCTGTGGCCTCGGGTGCCGGGCGGCTGCTGCCGCCGCAGGTGCTGCGCGTCGGCTCGACCGCTGAGGAGGCGGCCGAGGAGGCGGAGGAGGCACGGGTTCCGCACCAGCGGCAGGCCGCCGAGGCGGCCGGGGCTCCCGGCCTGCGGGTGGTGGGCGCGGCCGAGGACGAGCCGTCGGACGACGCGGGCGCGGGTGCGCTGCTGGAGGTCGTCGGCCGGCTGGTGCACCGGGCGCGGGAGGCCGGCGAGTTGCGCGCCGATGTGACGGTGGCCGATGTGCTGCTGGTGATAGCGACGGCGGCGCCCGCGCTGCCCGACCCGGCGCAGCAGGCGGCGGCTTCGACCCGGCTGCTCGACATCCTGCTCGAGGGGCTGCGTTCCCGGACGGTGTGAGCCCGGACGGTGTGAGCCCGTCGGTGTAAGCCCGTCGGTGTGATCGCGTCGGTTCGGTGCCGGCCCGTGGTGGGTCGGTACCGGGCCGGTTCGGGTTCGGTGCAGGGTCGGCCGGCCGGTCGGCGCGGGGTCGTGCACGGAACGGCGGGCCGGCGGCGCGCCGGTTCCGGTGAGCCGTGCGCATGGCTGGTGGGCTGTTCGGTGACGTGTCGAAACCTGCCCGGACGGGTGGATGGTGCGCGGAGGGGTCAGGCGCGTGTCCGCCATGTGACACGCTTGAACGGTGTACCGGTTGAGCGTGTCGTGCGGGAGCTTCCGCGATGAGCATTGACGGGCGTGAAGAGTCACCCGGTGGCGCCGGGAGCGAGGCCGAGGTGGGCAGCCTGCCCGCGCAGCAGGTGCCGGCGCAGCGCGAACCGGGCGGGCGGCACGCACGCTCGTCGGGGTTCTCGGTCCCGGCCGGCGGTGCCGGGGGCGATCTGCCGCCTTCCGACGGCGACTTGATCGCCCGGATGCGGGGCGGCGACGACGGTGCGTACGAGGAGCTGTTCCGCCGTCATGCCGACTCGGTACGGCGCTACGCGCGGTCCTGCTGCCGCGACGGGCACACGGCCGACGACCTGACCGCCGAGGTGTTCGCGCGGACCCTGCAGGCGGTACGGGGCGGCGCCGGGCCGGACCAGTCGGTGCGGGCCTATCTGCTGACCACCGTGCGCAGGGTCGCGGCGGCCTGGGCCAAGACGGCCAGGCGTGAGCACCTCGTCGAGGACTTCGCCGTCTTCGCGGAGCAGGCGGCCGCGCGTACGGAGAGCGGTGCCGGGATGTCGGGGCTGTCGGGGGACGACACCCTCGAACTGGGCGCCGACGTACGGGCGATGCGGGTGGCCGAGCAGTCGCTGGCCATGCAGGCCTTCCGGAGCCTGCCCGAGCGGTGGCAGGCAGTGCTGTGGCACACCACGGTCGAGGAGGCATCGCCGAGTGCGATCGCGCCGCTGTTCGGGCTGAGCGCCAACGCGACCGCGGTGCTGGCCAGTCGGGCCCGGGAGGGCCTCAAGCAGGCCTATCTGCAGGCCCATGTGAGTTCGGCGCTGAGTGAGGGCGGCGACTGCGCACGGTACGCGGACCGGCTGGGCGCCTATGCGCGCGGCGGGCTGCGGATGCGGGCGGAGCGGGGGCTTCGGGGGCACCTGGAGGAGTGCGCGAAGTGCCGGCTGGCCGCCGGGGAGCTCAAGGACGTCAACGCGGGCATTCCCGCGCTGCTTCCGGTGGCGGTCATCGGGTGGTTCGCCGCCGGGTACGCGGCCAAGGCCGCCGGGGTGGTGGCCGGTGGGGCCGTCGCCGCAGGCGGGGCCGGTGCCGCGGCGGCCGCCGCGGGCGGGTCGACCGCCGGGGGCGGTTCTGCGGCCGGTGCGGCCGGGGCCGCGGGAGGCGCCGCCGGAGCAGGAGGGGTCGGCGGGTCCGGGTCCGCGGTCGGGGGCGCGCTGGCCTCCGAGGGGCTGGGGGTGCCTGCGAAGGCCGCCATCGCCGCCGGCATCGCGGTGGCCGCGGCCGCCGGGGTGGTGTTCGCGCTGGCCGGGGACGAGCCCGAGCCCCAGGCCCGGGCGAAGCCCGCGCCGAGCGTGGCGGCGCCGGCCGTGCCGAAGGCACCCGCCTCGCCTTCGGCGGAGCCGAGCCCGGCCGAGGCGGAGCCGCCGCCCGCGCGTGCCTCCGTACCGCCGTCGCAGAAGCCGACGCCGTCGGCGGCGGCCTCTGCGTCCCCGGCTGCGCCGGCGCCCTCCGTGTCCCCGTCGCCCTCCCCCAGCCGGGAGAGGCCCGCGCCCACGCCGTCCCCGAGCGCGCCCTCACCGAAGCCGACGACGCCGCCGCCCGTTCCGAAGCCGCCCCAGTCGTTCCAGCTGGCCGCGCTCCCGTATGCGGTCCAGGGCGACCGCAGCGGGCCGGAGTTGCAGACCTGGCGCAGCAGCTGGGTGTGGCAGCGCTGGGGACTGCGGGTCGGTGACCGGCGGTTCGATCAGGGGATCACCGTGAACTCGCGTTCCTCGGTGGAGATCGCCCTCAACCGGCAGTGCACCAGCTTCTCGGCGTGGGCCGGGGTGGACGGCCTGTCGCTGTTCACCGACAGGTCGGTGCGGTTCTCCGTGTATGCCGACGGACAGCGGCTGTGGCAGTCCGGCGCCCTCGGGTACGAGGATCCGCCGGCGGCCGTGCAGGTCTCCCTCACCGGGCACAAGTCGCTGCGGCTGGTGGTGGAGCCGTCCGGACCGGGCAGCCTGCCGACGCTGGCGAGCTGGGCCGACGCGGTGATCAGCTGCCGCTGATCAGTCGGTGGTGAGCGCCTCGGCGACGCCGGCCGGGGTGAGTGCGCGCGCCCGCGTCCTCCCCCCGCCCCCAGCGGCCGGGGCCCAGCAGGGCACGGGTGCGCTCGGGGAGCCCGCCCCGACGGTCGCCTCGGGGGTCGAGCGGGGCCGGCCCGCGCGCCAGGCGGTGGCCGCCGCGAAGGCCCGTACGGCCTCACCCGTACGGCCTCGCCGGGCCGGTCGGCGTCGGCCGGGAACCGGGCCGCGGCCTCGGCCATGCCAGCCATGTCGCCATGCCGGCCAGGACGCGCTCGGCGCACCGGGCGGTGACGGCGGTCTCAGGGCGGGCCCGGTCAAGGCCAGCGCGATGGGCGGGCAGCGCGATCGGGTCGGGTAGCCGCAGCGCGATCGGGTCGGGCAGCGGTTCGACGGGGCGCAGCCGCCGGCTCTTGCCGCAGGACTGAGGGCACCTCCCGGCGGTAGGCGGGGGGAGGCCACCGGTCCTGAACTGTCAGGACAGCGCCGGGCGGTGCACCGGGACCCCCTCGGGCACGGCCCGGCGCCGCGCCGCGGACGTACCCGTCCAGCAGGTGCCGCGCCGGGCGAGCAGGCGGTGCAGCCACAGCTCCATCGAGACGAGTTCGGCGAGCCCGTCCAGCGGGACCGGACGGCCCTCGGCCGCGTCGAGCAGCGCCTGTCGCACGACCCGGGCCTCGATCAGGCCGGCGTCCGCGAGCAGCGGGGCGGCGAAGAGCTCCAGCAGGTCGCCCAGGGCGGCGCGCAGCCCGAGCCCGGTCGCCGTCTCGTTCGCCGTGTGCGCGGTGGCGCCCCAGCCCGGCGGGAGTTCGCGCACCCCGGCCGAGTACAGGACGCTGCGCAGGATCTCCGCGCGGGCGCCGGGCTGCACGCGCAGGGATTCGGGCAGGGCGCGTGCGGCCCGTACGACCTGGTTGTCGAGGAAGGGGGCGTGCAGGCGCTGGCTGCGGACCTCCACGGCCTGTTCGAAGACCCGGTGGTCGGCGGCGTGACGGGCCAGCACGGAGCGGGCCCTGGCCTCCCCCGGCCGCAGCGACAGCGGGGGGCGCCCGGCGGCGGCCGCGAGCCGGATCGAGACCTCCGCCAGCGCCTCCCCCGTGAGCCAGCCCGCCGCCGGACCAGGCCGCGACCAGGTCAGGGCGGCGAGGGAGGCGTCCACCGGACCGGAAGCGCGCTCGGTGACCCCGCCCTCGCGAAGTCTGGCCGCGGCCGCCTCCATGCCCGCGCGGTACGACGTACGGGCCAGTCGGCGGGCCGCCGAGTAGACCGTGATCGGCACCAGCAGGGACTCCCCGGCGGCTCCCGAGGCGGACGCGGACCGGGCCAGCGCCGCCACCGGGCGCAGCAGGTGGCGCCGGCGGCGGTCCATCAACAGGTCGGCCATGCGGGCCGGGTGGGCGTCGAGGACCTGCCGGGCGCCGTGGCCGGTGAAGTGGTCGGCCGCTCCGGCGGCGAGTCTGCGCCGCTCGCGGGCGGCGAAGACCAGGGAGGGGCCGGGTTCGTCGGTGAGCGGGCCGTCCAGTTCGGTGTACGGGAGGGCCTCGGCCGCGGCGGCGACCACGACGTGGTGCAGGCGCGGGTCGGCCGCGATTGCGCGGGCCCGTTCCAGTTCGTCCTCGCGCCCCTGCGGGGTGGCCAGGTCGTTGAAGGTGACCGCCAGCAGCCGCGCCCCGGCGGGGCTGGTGAGGCTGCCCGGCGCCCCTGGCAGACCGGCCGCCAGCAGGGCGAGGGTCGCGGAGGCGCTGCCGCCGGACAGGTCGGCGCCCACCCCGGGGGCCGGCGCGCCGCGGGCCGCACGCCGGTCGGCCGGGCCCATACCGGGCACGGGGCCGGGATCGTACGGTGGCAGCGTCTCGGGAGCATGCCGCGGGGCCGTGAGCCGGGCGCGCACCGCGTCCACCAACGCTTCCCGTACGCCCTCCACCGCGCGGTCGGCGTCGGCCTCGGGCGCGGCCACCGCGAGCGAGGCCACCTGCTCGTAGCCGGTGATCTCCCGGGAGCCCTCGCGCAGGATGAGGGCGTGCCCGGGCGGGATGCGGCGGACCCCCGCGTACGGGGTGCCGTCGCCCAGCGCCTCCGGGCTGTCCGGGCAGGCCAGCAGGGCGGCGAGATGGCCGATGTCGAGCTGCGCCTCGATGAGGTCGGCGAGCGGGAGGGCTGCGGTGGCGTACGCGGTGCCGCTCGCCCAGGGGGTGTAGAAGACGGGCCGGGCGCCCGCGAGGTCGCCGAGGACGGTGATGCGGCGGCCGGCCTGGACCACGGCGGTGTAGCTGCCGGACCACTGGGTGAGGTGGCGCAGCGCGCCGCCGCGGGCTGCGTAGAGGGCCCTGCGCAGTTCGGCGTCGGTCGCACCGCAGCAGCCCAGCACGGCGAGCCGGGTGAACGGGTCGGCGGGGTCGGCGGTGACGGTGCGGATCTCGTCGGGGCGCCAGTCGCCGACCGCCCAGAGCGGGTCGGGATCGCCCCAGAGCAGCTGGGCGCCGACGGGGTGGACGGTGCGTTCC
Organism: Streptomyces sp. NPDC060232; assembly: GCF_042726555.1. NCBI lineage: Bacteria > Bacillati > Actinomycetota > Actinomycetes > Kitasatosporales > Streptomycetaceae > Streptomyces > Streptomyces sp. NPDC060232. Next base: position 11,701 of record NZ_JBHXAG010000012.1, read on the forward strand.
GCGTCCGCTCCCGGGTCGGCCGCATGGGCGGCGTCCGCGATGCCTCCGTGCAGGGGCGCGCCGTCGCCGCCGTAGCCGCCCGGCCCGTACCCGCCAGGTCCGTGTCCCTGGCCGTGGCCAGGTCCGTGGCCGGAGACACGGCCGGCCGTGCCGAAGCTCGCGGCGATACTGCTCCACCCCACCAACCAGCGCACCGCCGCCTCCCCAGCCTGTGGGCACATGACCGGGGCACGGGCAGCACGAACAGCGCTGAGGGCGCGGCCGGCTGGACCCCGGTGGCTCGGGGACCATGCTGCCACGGGACAGGCGTGCGAGAGGGGTTATAGGGGGCGCACACGCTGACGAACACACCCCTGCCGCGCGGTATTTGGCGTTCCGTTCCCACCGCCCCATAGGTCGCTTTCGGCCATTCTTCGGCCGCCTGGAGAGCCGTCGCGCGGTGCCGGCGCCCGGCGCGCGGGCGCGGTCCGGGAGGCGGAATCCGCCCCCCGGACCGTTCCGCCACCCGCGGGGATTGAGGCAGCGGCGTCCCCCGGCCCGCCCGATCCACGCAGCGGGCCGACCCACGCACCGCCCATCGAATCGCCGGGCCCGCGGACCGGCCAGAGCGCACGGGCGGGCGCACGGCCACACGGGCGGAGCACGCCGCGGAACGTGCGCCCCGGCATCGGCCCCGGGGCGGACTGTGCAAACGGACAACAATCCCGCCATACGGAAGTAGGGGCCTTAACGCTTGGGAGGCGGGGAACTACGCTGGGTTTACGAAATGCCGGGCGCCTATGCCCCGGCGGCGTATGCGTTCCGCGTGTGACGAGGGGTGGCGCATGTCCAGGGAGCTCCGCGAGCCCAATGAGAAGCTCGGCGCCGTCCTCGCCCTCGCGGGCATCAGCAACGCCGGGCTGGCCCGGCGTGTCAACGACCTCGGCGCGCAGCGCGGCCTGACGCTGCGGTACGACAAGACGTCGGTGGCCCGGTGGGTGTCGAAGGGCATGGTGCCGCAGGGCGCCGCCCCGCACCTCATCGCCGCCGCCATCGGCGCGAAGCTGGGCCGGCCGGTGCCGCTGCACGAGATCGGCCTGGCGGACGCGGACCCCGCGCCCGAGGTGGGGCTGGCCTTCCCGCGGGACGTGGGTGCCGCCGTACGCTCGGCCACCGACCTCTACCGGCTCGACCTCGCCGGGCGGCGCGGCGGCGGCGGGATCTGGCAGTCGCTCGCGGGCTCGTTCTCCGTGGCGGCGTACGCGACGCCCGCCTCGCGGTGGCTGATATCTCCCGCCGACAGCTCGGTGGCGCGGGAACCGGCGGGCACGGCACACCGCCGGCCCGCGTCCGCGGCCTCCTCGGCTCACGATGCTCCGGCTCAAGGCGCACCGGCGCGCGACCTCCCGTCACAGCAGTCGCCGCCGGCGCCCGGGACGCCGGCGCCCCGGACACTCTCGGACGGGACCCCGGCAGGCCGGACGACCGGGCCGGCGACGGGCCCGATGACAGCACCGGCGGGCCCGGCAGGCCCGCCGTCCACCGTTGTGCCCGCGCAGCACGGAGCCGAAACGCCGCGCGAGCACGTCCAGCGCGTGGGCCACAGCGACGTGACGAAGCTGCGCGAGGCGGCCGAGGACGCCCGCCGCTGGGACTCCAAGTATGGTGGCGGCGACTGGCGTTCGTCGATGGTCCCCGAGTGCCTGCGGGTGGACGCGACGCCGCTGCTGCTCGGCTCGTACACCGACGAGGTGGGCCGCGCCCTGTTCGGCGCCACGGCCGAACTGACCAGGCTGGCCGGGTGGATGGCCTTCGACACCGGCCAGCAGGAGGCGGCCCAGCGCTACTACATCCAGGCACTGCGCCTCGCCCGCGCGGCCGCGGACGTACCGCTCGGCGGCTATGTGCTGGCTTCGATGTCCCTCCAGGCGACCTACCGGGACTTCCCGGACGAGGGCGTGGACCTCGCGCAGGCGGCCGTCGAGCGCAACCGTGGCCTGGCCACGGCGCGCACGATGAGCTTCTTCCGGCTCGTCGAGGCCCGGGCGCACGCGAAGGCGGGCGATTCCGCGGCCGCCGGGGCGGCGCTGCGGGCCGCGGAGGGCTGGCTGGAGCGGTCCCGCGAGGGCGACCCGGATCCGACGTGGCTCGGTTTCTACTCGTACGACCGTTTCGCGGCGGATGCGGCGGAATGCTACCGCGACCTCAAACTCCCCCGGCAGGTGCGGCGCTTCACCGAGCAGGCGCTGTCTCGGCCCACGGAGGAGTACGTACGTTCCCACGGGCTGCGGCTGGTCGTCAGCGCGGTCGCGGAGCTGGAGTCGGGCAATCTGGACGCGGCGTGCGCGGCGGGCACCCGGGCGGTGGAGGTGGCGGGCCGGATCTCCTCTGCCCGCACGACCGAATACGTACGGGACCTGCTGCACCGCCTGGAACCCTACGGGGACGAACCGCGCGTCGCGGAGCTGCGCGAGCGGGCCCGGCCGCTCCTGGTGGCGCCGGCTTAGACCCGCGTGGCCTCGTTGTCGGTGCGGGGGTGCAGTATGCAGGGGTGGGAGGTGTCGGCGTGGGCGGTGGCGTGGACTGCGATGTGCTGGTGATCGGCGGCGGGATCGTCGGCCTGTCGACGGCGCATGCCGTGTCGCGCCTGGCTCCGGGTACGAGGGTCGTCGTCCTGGAGAAGGAGTCGGGCCCGGCCCGGCACCAGACGGGCCGCAACAGCGGTGTGATCCACAGCGGGATCTACTACCGCCCGGGCTCGCTGAAGGCGCGCTTCGCGGTGAGCGGCGCCGCCGAGATGGTGAAATTCTGCGCGGAGCACGGGATCCCGCACGAGGTGACGGGCAAGCTGATCGTCGCCACCGAGCGCGAGGAGCTGCCCCGGCTGCACGCCCTGGTCCAGCGCGGCCGGGAGAACGGCATCCCGGTGCGCGAGCTGGGCCCGGCCCAGATCACCGAGTACGAACCGCAGGTGCAGGGCCTGGCCGCGATCCACGTGGGCAGCACGGGCATCGTGGACTACGGCCGGGTGAGCGCCCAGCTCGCCGAGTCCTCGGGCGCGGAGATCGTCTACGGCGCCGAGGTGGACCTGGTCTCGCGCCGCGCCTCGGCGGTGGCCGTGCGCACCACGTCCGGCCTGGTGTTCCGGGCACGGACGCTGGTGAACTGCGCGGGCCTGCACTGCGACCGAATCGCCCGCCTGGCCGGCGACGACCCGGGCATGCGGATCATCCCCTTCCGCGGCGAGTACTACGACCTGGCTCGTCCGGAACTGGTCCGCGGGCTGGTCTACCCGGTGCCCGACCCGGCCTTCCCCTTCCTGGGGGTGCACCTCACCCGGGGCATCGGCGGCGGCGTCCACGTCGGCCCCAACGCCGTGCCCGCGCTGGCCCGCGAGGGATACGACTGGTCGACCGTGCGCCCGAGGGACCTCGCGGACGAGCTCGCCTGGCCCGGCGCGTGGCGCATGGCCTCCCGGCACTGGCGGTACGGGACGGGCGAGATCCACCGTTCCCTGTCGAAGCAGGCCTTCACCCGGGCGGTGCGGCGCCTGCTGCCGGCCGTCGACGCCGCGGACCTCCGCCCGGCGGCGGCCGGCGTCCGCGCGCAGGCCGTCCTGCGGGACGGCACCCTGGTGGACGACTTCCTGATCCGCGACGCCCCGCGCACGGTCCACGTCCTCAACGCGCCGTCCCCGGCGGCGACGGCCTCCCTCCCGATCGGCCGCGAGATCGCCACCCGCGTCCTGCGCACCCTCGCCTCGGCCTGAGCGGCCCGGCCGCCCCCCCCTGCCGCCGGCACGGCGCCTGGAGCGGAGGAGGCGGGCCACTGCGGCGGGCCACCCGGCGGGCCACCCCGGCGGCACGCCGGGCACAGGCGGGGACCACCGCCCCGTCGTAGAATCAGCGCATTGTGTCTGAGTCCCTGAACCCCACGCCGCCCGCCGTCCCGGACGCGCCCGTCGCCGACTACGCCGCCGGCGCCGCGCCGGAGGCGAACTCGTACGTGCCCCCCAAGTGGCGCACCGAGCCCCGCTTCCCCGACGGCCCCGCCCCGGACCCGGCCGGCTCGCACCACGAGCGGCGGATCCGGAGCTTCCAGCCCCGGCGCAGCCGGGTCACCACCGGCCAGGGCGAGGCCCTCAAGCGGCTCTGGGGCACCTGGGGCCTGGACGTCGACGGCCACTCGGTCATCGACCTCGAAACGCTCTTCGGCGGCCTCCCGGTCGTCCTGGAGATCGGCTTCGGCATGGGCGAGGCCACCGCGCAGATGGCCGCCGCCGACCCGGCGACCGGCATCCTCGCCGTCGACGTGCACACCCCGGGCCAGGGCAACCTCCTCGCCCTCGCCGAGCGGAACGGCCTCGAGAACGTGCGCGTCGCCAACGGCGACGCGATCATCCTGCTCCGTGAGATGCTCCCGCCCGACTCGCTCGCCGGGATCCGCGTGTACTTCCCGGACCCGTGGCCCAAGGCCCGCCACCACAAGCGCCGGCTGATCCAGCCCGAGTTCCTCACCCTGGCCGCCACCCGCCTGGCACCCGGGGCCGTACTGCACTGCGCGACCGACTGGGAGCCGTACGCCGAGCAGATGCTCGAAGTCCTCACGGCCCACCCCGACTTCGAGAACACGCGGCCTGACGGCGGCTTCTCCCCGCGCCCGGACTTCCGCCCGCTGACCCGCTTCGAGGGGCAGGGCCTCGACAAGGGACACGTCGTACACGACTTGCTCTTCCGTCGCACGCAGAACTGAGAACGTCACCGCGCGTGTCCGAGCGGATCGCTAGGGTCATGACGTGTTCCGAGCGCTCCGCCCCGTGCTCGCACGTCCGTCCGCCGCGGTCCGCACGTGCGTGCTCCTCGTCCTGCTCGCCGCCACCGGCATCGCCATCCTCGAACTCGTGCGGGAGCAGACCGGCACCCCGGGCTTCTTCGTCGGCCTCGGCCTGGCCCTGCTGCCGGTGGCCCCGCTCATGGCGGCCTTCCGGTGGCTGGGCCGGGCCGCGCCCGCGCCCTGGCCCCAGTTGCTGTTCTGCTTCGGCTGGGGTGCCTGCACCGCGGCGCTGATCGCCATACTGGCGAACAACTTCGCCACCGAGTGGATAGCCGCGGCCACCGCCGACCCCTCGGGCGCGGACCACCTCGGCTCGATCGCCATCGCCCCGGTGGTGGAGGAGAGCGCCAAGGCGGCCGCGCTGCTCCTGGTGTTCGTGTTCCGCAGAGGTCATTTCACCGGCCCGGCGGACGGTTTCGTGGCGGCCGGCTTCACCGCCACCGGCTTCGCCTTCACCGAGAACATCCTCTACCTCGGCAACGCCTTCGTTCAGGACCTGGCCGACGGGACCGGCGTACTGGACTCGGTGACCGCGGCGACCTTCTTCGTACGGATCGTGCTGTCGCCGTTCGCCCACCCGCTGTTCACCGTGCTCACCGGGCTCGGTTTCGGCGCGGCCGCCGTCAGCACGCGCCGTTCGCGCCGGGTGTGCCTGCCCCTGCTCGGTCTGGCGCCGGCCATGGGCCTGCACGCTCTGTGGAACGGCTCCTCGCGGTTCGGGGACCACGGCTTCTACGTGATGTACGTCTGCGTGATGGTCCCGTTGTTCGGGCTGCTGGTGTGGCTGGCGGTGCGGATAAGGGACCGCCGGCTGCGGGCCGTCGCCGGGGAGCTGGCGCAGTACGCGGCCGCGGGCTGGCTGGCACCCGCCGAGGTGCCCGCCCTGGCCTCGATGCCGGCCCGGTCGCTGGCCCGCGCCCTGGCGCGGCGCAGTGGGGGCCGGGCCGCCGGACGTGCGGTCGCCCGCTACGAGGCGGACGCCGCCGCCCTGGCGCTGCTGCGGAACCGCGCGCGCCGCGGGGGGCCGCTGCGGGAGGCGGATTTCGCGGGCCGGGAACGGGAGTTGCTGCACCGGCTGTGGCAGCGCCGCGCGACGGCGGGACCCGCGCTGGCCCGGGCCGCGGTGCTGGAGGAGCTGCTTCCGCCCTGGTTCGACCCCCTGCGGCCGGCGGTCGCGGCGGATGTTCCCGAGCCGCGCCGGGAAGAGCGCGGAGCGGAGCCGCGCGGGCCTCTGCGCCCGGAGCCGTCCCTCAGACGTCCAGACCCTTGGACTCCAGCCACGCCAGCGGGTCCATCGTCGATCCGCCCTTGCGTACTTCCAGGTGGAGATGGGGTCCGGTGACGTTCCCGGTGGCGCCGACCCGGCCGATGGTGTCGCCGCTGCCGACGGAGCCCGAGGTGACCGACATCGAGGAGAGGTGGCAGTACCAGACCTCCGTACCGTCCTCGAGCTGCAGCACGATCCGGTAGCCGTACGCCCCGGACCAGCCGGCCGAGGTGATCTTCCCGGCCCCCACGGCCTTGACCGGGGTGCCGGTCGGGGCCGCGAAGTCGAGGCCCGTGTGGTGGCCGGAGGACCACATGGAGCCGGAGGCTCCGTAGTGCGAGGTGAGGGTGTAGGCGGAGGTGGGCAGGGACCAGCTTCCGGCCGCTGCGGCGGGACGCTCCTGCGCCGCAGCGGCCTCGGCGGCCTTCCTGGCGGCCTCGGCCTCCTGCGCGGCCTTCGCCTCGGCCTGCGCCTTGGCCTCCTCGGCCGCCTGGCGGGCCGCTTCCAGCTTGTCCTTGGCCTCCTGGGCGGACGCCACCTGCGCGGCACGCTCGGCCTCCGCGCGCGCCTTCGCCTCGGCGGCCTCGTGCTGCGCGTCGGCCTGCTGGAGGATGCGGTTGCGCAGGAGCTCGCCGGGGTCCGCGCCGCGGTCGGCCTGCTGGGCGATGATCCCGATCGTGCCGCCGCGCTCGCCCTCGGCCTCCTGGCCGGAAGCCCCGTCGCCCTGACGGTCGTTGTCCCCGGTCACCAGGCCGGGGAGGGAGGGCAGGGATATGGCGACCTGCGGCCGGTCCTGCGCGGTGGCGATGCCGCTGGCACCGACGGCGGCGATGACACCGACGCCGAGGACCGTGGAGCTGCGGGCGAGCCCCCCGCGCTGCTTGGCGACACGGTGCTTGCCCCGCACCGGGCGGACCGTGTCCTCGGTGGGGTTCCACTCGCCCCAGGCACCCGCGGTGGGCGGCTCCTGGATCTCGATGCCTTCAGGAGCAGGCGAGTTGGAGGCCACGGGGGCACACTCCTCATTGACACGCACGCGCACGGTGCCGTCTCTTGCGACGGCCGGGACGACCGCGCTGCGTTATCGAAAGGTAATAGAAGTGAGGGAGTGATTCCAAGCTGTTGCGCTTGACCGTTCTCACCAATCAGCCACAGCCTGGCTTGCTTTGGCCACCTCTTTTCACCCTATAAATGGATCAACTCGGGCAAAAATCAAACGATTCGCCCATCCATCCGGCCGCAAGCACGACATGACTGACCATCAATCACCTTGCAGACAGCACCCGTTCGGTCACGCTGCGTCACGTGATGACGTCCACCCGCCTCACCGCCGGCCCCTGCCGGGCAGCCGCAGGTGCCGACGTACGCCGACGGGACGCGGGGACGGGCCGGGAACACGACGAAGGCCCGGTTCCCAAGGGAACCGGGCCTTCGTCTTCAGTAGCGGGGACAGGATTTGAACCTGCGACCTCTGGGTTATGAGCCCAGCGAGCTACCGAGCTGCTCCACCCCGCGTCGGTGAACACAACTCTACGCCATCGTGGAGCCGCCCTCCGCCAATTAACCGCCCACCCGCCCCAGGATCGACATCACCGCAGGTCAAAGACCTAAAACCGGTTCACATCCGGCCCGCATCCGGCCGGAATCCGGCCCCCGGCGAACCAAGATCATCTCTGTTGCGTGCCGGTGACACTGCAGGGATGGTTCCGCGATCGGATCCGGGCGAGGATTCACCTGTCGCCAAGGCCAGGGGGAAGACGGACCGGCCGGTCGACACAGACCACACTCCAAGCGGCTCGGCGCCCTGCCGATGCCCTCGTGATTCCTGGGGGGAGTCCACCATGTCCGTTCGCACCGCAGCCGCCATCGCAGTCGTCGCCGGCGTTGTCACCACTCTGCTTCCGCTCTCGGCCACCGCCGCGTCCGCCGCCGACGGCCAGGCCGTGCTCCGTACGGAGATGGGCGCTCCCGTCCCCGGCGGCCCGCTGACCCGCGGCGGCGCCACCGAGACCTTCGACCTCACGGTGAAGAACCCGACCGGCAAGGCCGTCGAGTACAAGCCGTGGATGCTTCTCGACCGCAAGGGCCCGAGCCTGCTCCAGGAGGACGACGTCGTATTCGAGGTCGAGGCGGTGGACGCCCCGGCGACCACGTCCTCGATCGGCCGGCAGGACGGCGAGTGGCAGGGCCTGTTCTCCCCGTCCGCCGGGGAGCCCGGCTCGGCCTTCGACATCCCCGCGAACGGCAAGATGACCTGGAAGGTAACCATCGGGCTCGGCGTGAACTACCCCACCAACAACGGCGACTTCAGCCTGACCGCCTCCAGCCACAACAACTCCGTCGCCCCCGGCGGCTCGGACTCCCACCTCTTCAAGGTCGACCCACAGATCAAGACGGGCGAGCTGAAGGCCTGGTTCAAGCAGGTCAGTTCGGGCAAGGACGGCCAGGAGCAGCGTGCGTACCTGGACCTGAACCACCAGGCCACCGGTGACGGCACGTTCAACGTCCCGCTCGCCACCAGCCTGGCCCTGTCCCACCCGGGCCAGGAGAAGGCCGACTTCCGCCTCCAGGCCCTGATCGACGGCCGCTGGCAGGACCTCGAAGCCAAGGACAGCCGCTACGAGCTGCCGCGCATCGCCAAGGGCTTCGGCGCCTCCTCCGGCGTCCACACCCAGCCGCTGCGGCTCAGCCTGGGCAAGGACACCAGGCTGACCAAGCGCACCATGATCACGATGGAGGCCGAGGTCCGCCAGGCCGAGGGCAACACCTGGCCGCTCAAGACCGTCCCGGTGCAGTTCCCGCTGGTCCCGATCACAGAGCCGGCCCCGACCGAGCCGACCCCGAACCCCACCACGCCGACCACCAGCCCGTCCCCGACGGCCTCACCCTCCTCCGCATCCACCGTCCGGCAGGCCGTCGCCACCACCACGGGCAACTCCGACGTGACGCCGACCGCGGGCTCCTCCACGGGCTCCCTGGCCAGTACCGGCGCCGGCTCGTCCACCGGCCTGTACGCCGGCCTCGCCGCGGCCCTGGTCGCGCTCGGCGCGGCCGCCGCCTGGCTCGGCCGCCGCCGCTCTGCCTGATCGCGCCCCCCACACCCCGAGCGCCCCGCCCGATCCCGGCGGGGCGCTTCACGTTGCGCGGGAGAGCGGTCAGGCGGCGGCCTGTTCGCGGCGGCGGGTCAGGACGCGGGTGGTGGAGCCGTCGTCCTCCCGCACGTCCCGGACGTGCGCGAAGCCGATGCGGGTCAGCAGGGACAGGGAGGCCGTGTTGGGCGCGGCCACCGTGGCGTGCACCTCGGTCAGGCCGAGGCGGTCGAAGGCGTACGCGACGACCGCCTCCGCGATCTCGGTGCCCAGTCCGCATCCCCAGGCCTCGGGGGCCAGCGCGTAGATGATCTCGTGGCCGTCGACCTCGTCGGTCCGCTTGATCTCGGCGTGCCCGACCAGCCGCCCGTCCCTGCGCACGGCCCAGACGTCGAAGAGCTCCTCGGCGTAGACCTTCGAGAAGACCCGCCCGAACAGGGCCCGGTCCTCGGCCTCGGTGGTGGGGCCGTCCCCCATCCACCGGGAGACCCGGGCATCCTGGAAGAGGGCGACGAAGGCTTCCTCGTCCTCGGGGATGTACGGGTCGAGCAGCAGGCGTTCGGTGCGCAGAACCGGAGTCACGGCGCCGACGCTACCGCCCACCTCCCGCGGGGACACCCCGGTTTACGGCCCCGCCGGTCCTGCTCCCGCCCCCGGCGGCCCGCCGCGGCCGCGCGCTGGGCCGCAACGCCGCTCCGTCCCGGGGCGTCCGCTCACGCACCGCTCACCGACGGGCCCGGAAACGACTGAGCGCCCCCTCCGGCCGAAACCAGAAGGGGCGCTCAGCACCAGGTCGGAGGGGAATCCCCCCACCTGGGAGCGGTAGGCCATGTCGGACTCGAACCGACAACCAACGGATTAAAAGTCCGCTGCTCTGCCAATTGAGCTAATGGCCCTCCGGGTGCTCACCCCAGAGCATAGCCGGACAGCGCCGGTCAGCCGATCGGGTATCGACCGACCGGCCTGTCGGCGTCAGTTCAGGGGCGCGCCGACGGCCGGACGCCGGCCGGGGGCGGGTGCCGGAGACCGTCCCGGACGTGCCGAGTTCGGGCGCTTGGCCATCGGCGGGGCGGATGGTGAGCGGCGCGGGACGGTCCTGGGTTCGGATCGCGGCAACACGCGACAGGGCCCCCACCGACCGGAGTCGTGGGGGCCCTGTCAGGCAGTCAGCTCAGCCGCGTCAGCCGTTGCGCTTCCAGCGCGGCTTGTCGTCGCGGCGGCCGCCGAAGCCGCCGGAGGGGCGGTCGTCGCGACGGAAGCCGCCACGGTCGCCACCACGGTCACCGCGGTCGTCACGGTTGAAGCCACCCGACGGACGGTCATCACGGCGGAAACCACCCGACGGACGGTCGTCGCGACGGAAACCGCCACGGTCGCCACCACGGTCACCGCGGTCGTCACGGTTGAAGCCACCCGACGGACGGTCATCACGACGGAAACCGCCACGGTCGCCACCACGGTCACCGCGGTCGTCACGGTTGAAGCCACCCGACGGACGGTCATCACGACGGAAACCACCCGACGGACGGTCGTCCCGACGGAAACCACCGGACGGACGGTCGTCCCGACGGAAACCGCCACGGTCGCCACCACGGTCACCGCGGTCGTCACGGCGGAAGCCGCCACGGTCGCCACCCCGGTCGCCACCGCGGTCGCCGCCGCGGTTGTCACGGCGCTCGAAGTTGCCGCGGTCGTCGCGCTGGGCGCGGTTCTCCTCGCGGCGCTCCTGGGCGGCGATCTCGGCGGCAGCGGCAGCGGCGGCAGCCGCGACCTCGGCCTCGGCGGCCTCGGCCACCTCGGCGACAGCGGCCTCCGGGTCCTCGCCGCGCTCACGCGCGGAACGGGCGACCAGGCGGTCGGCCTCCTCGCGCAGCTCCACGGCGCGGCGCGACAGGCGCTCCAGCTGCTTGGTGAGCTCGGCGACCTCGCGCTCGGCCTGCTTGGCGGCGTTGTTCGCGGAGTCGGCCTGGACCTCGGTCAGCGAACGGGCACCGGTGATCTCGGCGACCTCCGGCTCGAAGGCGCCGGCGCCCTGGACGATGTGGCGCGAGGCGTCGACGCCCGCGTCCTCCATCAGGCGGAAGATCTGGCGGCGCTGGTGCGGCAGCGCGAGGGAGACGACGACGCCGGACTTGCCGGCACGGGCGGTGCGGCCCGAGCGGTGCAGGTAGTCCTTGTGGTCACCGGCCGGGTCCACGTTCAGGACCAGGTCGATGCCGTCGACGTGGATGCCGCGGGCCGCGACGTCGGTGGCGACGAGCGCGTTGACGTAGCCGTCCTTGAAGTCGGCGAGGACGCGGGTACGGGCGCCCTGCGTCATGCCGCCGTGCAGGGCGTCGGCCTTGACGCCGGCCTCGACGAGCTGCTCGGCGATGCGGTCGGCGCCCAGCTGGGTGCGGACGAAGATGATGGTGCGGCCCTTGCGGGCGGCGATGGCGGCCGTGACCGGCGCCTTGTCCTTCGGCTTCACGACGAGCACGTGGTGCGTCATGGTCGTGACGTTGCCCTGGGCGCTGTCGACCTCGTGCGTGACCGGGTTGGTCAGGTAGCGCTTGACCAGGGTGCCGATCTCGTTCTCCATGGTGGCGGAGAAGAGCATGCGCTGGCCGCCCTCGGGGATCTGGTCGAGCAGCTCGGTGACCTCGGGCAGGAAGCCCAGGTCGGCCATCTGGTCGGCCTCGTCGAGGACCGCGACCTGGACGTTCTCCAGGGAGCAGGCACCGCGGTTGATGATGTCGCGCAGTCGGCCCGGGGTGGCGACGAGGACGTCGACACCGCGCTCCAGAGCGAAGATCTGGTTGCTCATGGAGGTACCGCCGCAGACGACCTTCATCTTCAGGCCGAGGACGTCGCCGTACGGCTGGAGGGCGTCCGCGACCTGCATCGCGAGCTCACGCGTCGGCGTCAGGATGATCGCGCGGGGCTTCTTCTTCTCGGTGTGGCCGCCGGCCAGCGTGGCCAGGGTCGGCAGACCGAAGGAGAGGGTCTTGCCGGAGCCGGTGCGGCCGCGGCCGAGGATGTCCTTGCCGGCCAGGGCGTCCGGGATGGTCGCGGCCTGGATCGGGAAGGGGGAGGTGACACCGTTCTGGGCGAGCTTGCGCACGATGCCGTCGGGCAGACCCAGGTCACCGAAGGTGATCGTGGGCTCGGCGTCGGCATCGGCGTCGAAGTCGTCGGTGGAGTCCTCGAAGGACTCTCCGCTCACGTCGGCCTCGAGAGCCTCGATGATGCCTTCCGCCTCCGCGGCCTCGATGGCCTCGGTGACGACGAGGGCCTCGGCGTCGATGATCTCGTTGGAGTCGTTCTCGGGCATGACGGAACGGTCAGAACTGGAAATGGACATGCGAAATGCGAAACCTTCCGGAGTCTCGGCACGCGCCCAAACTCCGTGAATCGCAAATCGACCGCCTCAATGCGGTCAGCCACGGCTAGGGAGAGTACGCGCCACGCGGCGCTCTTCGGATTCGGCGCCGGGCAATGGGATCAAACGATCTATAACCATACGCACCCTCCCCGGGGTCTGGCAAGTCGCTCCGGCAGAAACGTGCCTGACCTGCACAAACGTCCCGCATCGGCCGACTGCGAACCGCAGGTCGCGCCTAGGCCTGCGGCGCCGGCTGGGTGCTGGGCTCCGGCTGCGGGCTCGACGGACTCGGAGTGGGTTCCGTCACAGGCGGCGTCGGAAGCGGCAGCGCCGGGGTCGGGCTCGCCGACTGCTGACCGCCGCCGCCCGGCCCGCCCTGGCCGCCGGAACCGCCCGCACCTCCGGAACCACCCGTCGACGGCTCCTGGTGGCCCTGCCCGCCGGCGCCGCCGCCCGGTCCCGCCGACGGCACGGGCCCGCCCGGCGCCCCGCTCGGCGCACCCGGGCTGGGGGAGGCCCCGGTCGCGCCGGAGGCCTTGCCGTCGTCCCTGGGTCTGCCGTCCTGGCTCCCCGTACCGTCCTTCGCGCCGTGCCCGTTGCCGCGGACCCCCGCACCGCGCCCGGAGGCGGTACCGGCACCCGCCTCGGAGCCCGTGACCCGGTCCGCGGCGGCGGAGGGCCCCGGCTTCGCCGCGTCCTCGCCGACACTCATGCAGCCGGCCGTCGCCGCGACCGCGAGCGCGGTGACGGCCAGTCGGAGGGAAGCGGACAACTGGCGCACGGGGGCACCTCCGGAGCCTGGGGACGAAGGCCCGCAGGAGCGGGTCGATGTGCCCAACTCCCTTTGCCCCGCATGGGACACGCCCTCAGGCGAACAGTTGTCGCGCCACCTGCGAGCCGAGGTGCACCGCCCCCAGCCCCACCAGCACCGACATCGCGACGTTCGCCGCCGCCAGGAAGCCCCACCCGCGCTCGGCCAGCCGCAGCGTCTCGTAGGAGAAGGTCGAGTACGTGCCCAGCGCCCCGCACAGCCCGGGCCCCAGCAGCAGCGCCGCCCACGAGGAGGCGGCCCCGGCCAGCGCCGCGCCGGTCAGCACCCCCAGCACCAGGCAGGCGACCGCGTTCACGACGAAGGTCCCCCACGGGAAGACGGAGTCGTGCCGCTGCTGCACCGCACGGTCCGTCATGTAGCGCAGCGGCGCACCGACGACCGCGCCCGCCACCACGAGCAGCCAGTTCACCGGACCACCCGGTCCGTCCCCCGGTCCGCCCCCCTGCCCCGTACGGCGAGCCTGGTCACCGAGGCCGCCGCCCACACCGCGCCCAGCGCCGCCACCACCGTGAGCCCCGCGTAGGCCAGCGCGGACCGCGCCTCCCCCTCGTCGAGGAGCCGCGAGAAGTCCAGCGCGTACGTGGAGAAGGTGGTGAAGCCGCCGAGGACGCCGACCCCGGCGAAGGGCCGCAGCAGCGGATGCGGCGCCGTCCGCCCGCCCTCGCTGATCAGCACCATCAGTACGCCGATCAGCGCGCACCCGGAGGCGTTGACCCACAGGGTCGCCCACGGGAACGCCCCGGGCGCCGCCGGCCAGAGCAGAAGGATCCCGTACCGCGCCGAGGCCCCGACCGCTCCGCCGGCGGCCACCGCCGCGAGCACCCGGCCCTGCGGCTCGGCCCGCTGCGCGGGCACGTGCAGGTCGACGTCCGGGTCGATCGCCTCGGCGCCCGGAGCCGGCCGGGAGTCCTTTCGGGTCACCCGTACCCCAGCGCGTGCAGTCGCTCGTCGTCGATCCCGAAGTGGTGGGCGATCTCGTGCACCACGGTGACCTCCGTCTCCGCGACCACGCTCTCCCGGTCCTCGCACATCCGCAACGTGGGATTGCGGTAGATGGTGATCCGGTCCGGCAGCACCCCGGCGTACCACTCGCCGCGGTCCGTCAGCGGGGTCCCCTCGTACAGCCCGAGCAGCTCGGGGTCGTCCGCGGGCGGTTCGTCCTCGACGAACACCGCCACGTTGTCCATCAGCCGCGTCAGCTCCGGCGGAATGCGGTCCAGGGCCTCTGCGACGAGCTCCTCGAACTCCTCGCGCGTCATCTCCAGCACCCGGCCATTGTCGCTCCGGGGGAAACCGTTTTGGCGATAGCTCCCCGGATCCCATATGCTTCTCACGTCCCCGACGCGCTGAAGAAGTGCCCGGTGGGTCTTTAGCCCTCATCGTCTAGTGGCCCAGGACGCCGCCCTTTCAAGGCGGTAGCACGGGTTCGAATCCCGTTGGGGGTACGCATCACCGTGTGCAAGACTTGCTCTCGCACACTGCAAGGTCCTGTGGAGCAGTTGGTTAGCTCGCCACCCTGTCAAGGTGGAGGTCGCGGGTTCAAGTCCCGTCAGGATCGCTGAAACCGGAAACGGTTTCGTGGCTGGGTAGCTCAGTTGGTACGAGCGATCGCCTGAAAAGCGATAGGTCGCCGGTTCGACCCCGGCCCCAGCCACCATCGGAAGGCCCCGTCCATCGGACGGGGCCTTCCTGCGTCACTCGGCCTCTTCCGCGGGGCCGGAGCGACGGCGCCACTGCACGGCACCGAAGACCACCGCCCCCACGGCGACCAGTGCGAGCAGCGCCCCGTCCGGGACCGCCTCGGCCAGCGTCCGGACCCGCTGCTCCACCGCGAAGGAGTCGTCCACGTCCAGCAGCCCCGGCAGTGCGCTCGCCCCGTCGTAGACGAGGAACAGCACACCCAGGGTGATGAAGAACAGCCCGGACAGCAGCGAGGTGGTGTGCAGCTCGAAGCGGCCCACGCGCAGGGCCCGGCCGCGAAGCCAGCGCCGCCGGCCCAGCTCGAACCGCTCCCACAGCAGGGCCATCACGAACAGCGGCACGGCCATCCCCAGCGCGTAGACCGCGAGCAGCAGGCCGCCGTAGACCGGGCTGCCGCTGACCGCCGCGACCGTCAGGACGCTGCCCAGGATCGGGCCCGCGCAGAAGCCGGCCAGCCCGTAGACCGCGCCGAGCGCGTACACGGACAGGGCGGTGGTCGGCCGGATCCTCCCCGACAGCTCCGAGATCCGCCGCGAGGCGAAGCCCAGGCCCAGGATCTGCGCCACGCCGAGCGCGATGATCAGCCAGCCGCCGGCCAGGACCAGCTGGTCGCGGTTGCTGTGGAAGAACCGCCCGGCGTACGAGCCGGCCGCCCCCAGCGGTACGAGGGTGCTCGCGAGGCCCGCGTAGAAGATGCCGGTGCGGGCCAGCAGCCGTGAGGGGGAGTCGATCGAGTACGCGAAGAAGGCCGGCAGGAGCAGGGCGCTGCAGGGGCTGAGCAGCGCGAGGAGGCCGCCCAGCAGGGCGGCCAGGTATCCGATGTCGGTCACGGCTTCGCCGCCGCCTCGGCCTGCGCGATGGCGGTGGCGAAGGCGCCGAGCGGCTGGGCGCCGGCGATCGGCTTGCCGTTGACGAGGAAGGACGGGGTGGAGGTGACGCCGATGCGGTAGCCCTCCTCCTGGTCCTTCTTCAGGGCCGCCGCCGCCTGCTCGCCGGCCATGTCGGCCTTGAAGCGGTCCAGGTCGGGGACACCGGCCTCGCGGGCCAGCTCCAGGAGCCGCGGCTCGGCGAAGCCCTTCTCCTTGGAGCCGTCGGCGTACGCGGCCGAGTGGAAGGTGGCGAACCGGTCCTGCTGCCCGGCGGCCCAGGCGGCCCGGGCGGCGGCCTCCGACTCGGCGCCGAAGATGGGGAAGTTGCGCCACTCGATGCGCAGGGTGCCGTTCTCGACGTACTTCTTCACCAGCTCGGGCTCGGTGTCCCGGGCGAACTTGCCGCAGTACCCGCACTTGAAGTCGGAGTACTCGATGAGCACGACGGGCGCGTCCGCGCGGCCGACGGCGAGCTTGTCACCGGCCTCGCGGCGGGCCAGCGCCTGGAGCGCGGCGGAGGTGTCGGTCCGGGGCGCGGCGGCGGCGGTCGCGGAGCCGGCGGCGCCCTTCTCGGCGGGGGCGGTGGCCTGCCAGGAGACGATGCCGAGGGTGACGGCGGCGAGGGCGACTCCCGTACAGATCAGCAGCGGCCTGACCGCGGACCTGGTCGTGCCCTTGGTCTTGGTCTTGGTCTTGGTCTTCGGCGTGGTCTTGGAAGAGGACATGCGGGTGCTCCAGCGTTACGGGTGGCGAGGCGGACCGGTGAGGTGACGGGTCCTCCTAGACCCGCATCACGGACAGCTCCACCGGGCCGGGCGCCGCCCGTACGGGACCCCGTACGCGGACCCGTACGGGCGGGTCGGCGTGCGGCCGGGCCGCCGCGGGCACCGGCCGGCCGGGCGGGACCTGTGCGTGGTCGCCGCCGGCCCGGGGCGGGACGGCGGGCGTACCGCCCCGGTCGGGGGAGGCGGGGGCGCAGGAGGGGCCGCCGCCCTGGACCGCCGGATCGGCGCGGGGACGGTCGGGCAGCGGCGCCGCCCGGTAGGCGTCGGACGCCGTCGGGGCCGCGGCCGTGGCCGGGGGCTGCCGGGAGGCGGGCAGAAGCGTTCCGGCAGCGGCGGGGGCCGTCCCGCCCAGCAGCACCGCCAGGACCGCGAGCACGGCGCAGCCGAAGAGGCGGGGGCGGTACAAGGTGGGCTGCCTCTCACTCGTGCGGCCGAGGGACTCGTCCCGAAATGGTACGGGTCCACCCGACAAATGCGTTCGCCACCCGGAGGGCCCAGGTGAGATCCTCGATCAGGTATGTCTACTTCCTTCGCCGCCCTGCAGACGCTTCTCGGTGAGATCTCCCTCCGTGACGCGCACCGCCTCGGCCGCCGCCTCGAAGGCGCCCGCCGTATCCGCAAGCCCGAGGCCAAGCAGGCCGTGCTCGACGAGATCGCCGCGGAGGCCGCGAAGGCCGCCGAGCGACTGGCCGGCCGCGCCTCGCGGATGCCGGAGGTCACGTATCCCGAGAACCTGCCCGTCAGCCAGAAGAAGGACGAGATCGCCGAGGCGATACGCGACCACCAGGTCGTGATCGTCGCGGGCGAGACCGGCTCCGGCAAGACCACGCAGATCCCCAAGATCTGCATGGAGCTGGGCCGTGGCGTCCGGGGCATGATCGGGCACACCCAGCCCCGGCGGATCGCCGCCCGCACCGTCGCGGAGCGCATCGCCGAGGAGCTGAAGTCCGAGATCGGTCAGACCGTCGGCTGGAAGGTCCGGTTCACCGACCAGGTGAACCAGGACGCCACCTTCGTGAAGCTGATGACCGACGGCATCCTGCTCGCCGAGATCCAGACGGACCGCGAGCTGCGCGCCTACGACACGATCATCATCGACGAGGCCCACGAGCGGTCGCTGAACATCGACTTCCTGCTCGGCTACCTCGCCACACTGCTGCCCAAGCGGCCCGACCTCAAGGTGATCATCACCTCCGCGACCATCGACCCGGAGCGCTTCTCCCGCCACTTCGGCGACGCCCCGATCGTCGAGGTCAGCGGGCGGACGTACCCGGTGGAGGTGCGCTACCGGCCCCTCCTGGAGGAGGACTCCGAGGACTCCGACCGCGACCAGATCACCGCGATCTGCGACGCCGTGGACGAACTCCAGGGCGAGGGCGCCGGCGACATCCTGGTCTTCCTCTCCGGCGAGCGCGAGATCCGCGACACCGCCGACGCACTGATCAAGAAGAAGCTCCGCTTCACCGAGGTGCTGCCGCTCTACGCCCGCCTCTCCCACGCCGAGCAGCACCGGGTCTTCCAGCAGCACACCGGCCGCCGGATCGTGCTCGCGACCAACGTCGCCGAGACCTCCCTGACCGTGCCGGGCATCAAGTACGTGATCGACCCGGGCACGGCCCGGATCTCCCGCTACAGCCACCGCACCAAGGTGCAGCGCCTGCCGATCGAGCGGATCTCGCAGGCCAGCGCCAACCAGCGCAAGGGCCGCTGCGGCCGTACCAGCGACGGCATCTGCATCCGGCTGTACTCCGAGGACGACTTCAACGCCCGTCCCGAGTTCACCGACGCCGAGATCCTGCGCACGAACCTGGCCTCCGTCATCCTCCAGATGACCGCCGCCGGGCTCGGCGAGATCGAGAAGTTCCCCTTCATCGACCCGCCGGACCACCGCAACATCCGCGACGGCGTACAGCTCCTGCAGGAGCTCGGGGCGCTGGACCCGGCCGAGAAGGACCCGTCGAGGCGCCTGACGCAGATGGGCCGCAAGCTGTCCCAGCTGCCCGTCGACCCGCGGCTGGCCCGCATGGTCATCGAGGCCGACAAGAACAACTGCGTCCGCGAGGTCATGGTCATCGCGGCGGCCCTGTCCATCCAGGACCCGCGCGAGCGGCCCTCGGACAAGCAGACCCAGGCCGACCAGCACCACGCCCGGTTCAAGGACGAGACCAGCGACTTCCTGTCGTTCCTCACCATGTGGCGCTACGTCCGCGAGCAGCAGAAGGAGCGCGGCTCCTCCTCCTTCCGCCGGATGTGCAAGCAGGAGTACCTGAACTTCCTGCGGATCCGCGAGTGGCAGGACATCTACTCCCAGCTGCGCACGGTCGCCAAGGGCATGGGCATCCACGTCAACGAGGCCGACGCCCCCGAGCAGGTCGTCCACGTCTCGCTGCTGGCCGGACTGCTCTCGCACATAGGGCTCAAGGACACCGACAAGAACGAGTACCTCGGTGCCCGCAGCGCCAAGTTCGCGATCTTCCCGGGCTCGTCGCTGTTCAAGAAGCAGCCGAAGTTCGTGATGTCGGCCGAGCTGGTGGAGACCTCGCGGCTGTGGGCCAGGGTCAACGCCAAGGTGGAGCCCGAGTGGGTGGAGCCGCTGGCGCAGCACCTGGTCAAGCGCACCTACAGCGAGCCGCACTGGGAGAAGGACCAGGCGGCCGTGATGGCGTACGAGAAGGTCACGCTGTACGGCGTGCCGATCGTCGCCCAGCGGAAGATCAACTACGGCCGGATCGACCCCGAGGTCTCGCGCGAGCTGTTCATCCGCAACGCGCTGGTCGAGGGCGACTGGCGCACCCACCACAAGTTCTACGCCGACAACCGCAAGCTCCTCACCGAGGTGGAGGAGCTGGAGAACCGGGCCCGGCGCCGCGACATCGTGGTGGACGACGAGACCCTCTTCGACTTCTACGACCAGCGGATCCCCGAGCACGTGGTGTCCGGGGCGCACTTCGACTCCTGGTGGAAGCACAAGAAGCGCGACGAGCCCGAACTGCTCGACTTCGAGCGGGAGATGCTGCTCACGGAGAAGGCGGCCGGCGTCACCAAGGCCGACTATCCGGACTCCTGGCGGCAGGGGCAGCTGAAGTTCCGGGTGACCTACCAGTTCGAGCCCGGCGCGGACGCGGACGGCGTGACCGTCCACATCCCGCTGCAGGTGCTGAACCAGGTCACCGACGAGGGCTTCGACTGGCAGATCCCGGGCCTGCGCGAGGAGGTCGTCACCGAGCTGATCCGCTCGCTGCCCAAACCGATCCGCCGGCACTACGTGCCCGCGCCGAACTACGCGGGGCGGTTCCTGGGCACTGCCGTGCCGCTGCAGGAGCCGCTGCCGGTCACCCTCGCCCGTGAGCTCCAGCGGATGGTCGGGGTGCCGGTGTCGGCCGAGGACTTCGACCTGACCCGGATCCCCGACCACCTGAAGATCACCTTCCGGATCGTCGACGAGCGTCGCCGCAAGATCGCCGAGGACAAGGACCTGGAGGCCCTGCGGCTCAAGCTGAAGCCGAAGGCCCGCCAGGCCCTCTCCAAGGCCGCGGCCGCCACCGCCGAGCGCGCGGGCGGGGAGTCGGTGGAGCGCACCGGGCTGACCGACTGGACCATCGGCGCCCTGACCAAGGTCTTCGAGACCCGCCGGGCGGGCCAGCCGGTCAAGGCGTACCCGGCGCTCGTGGACGACGGCGCGAGCGTCTCCGTACGGCTCTTCGACACCGAGGCGGAGCAGCAGCAGGCGATGTGGCTCGGCACCCGTCGGCTCATCCTGCTGAACATCCCGGTGAACCCGGCCAAGTTCGCCTCGGACCACCTCACCAACCAGCAGAAGCTGGCCCTGTCCAGGAACCCGCACGGCTCGATCCAGGCGCTGTTCGACGACTGTGCGACGGCGGCGGCCGACAAGCTCATCGCCGACCACGGCGGCCCGGCGTGGGACGAGGCGGGCTTCCGCAAGCTCTACGAGGCCGTCCGCGCCGACCTGGTGGACACGACCGTCCGGGCGGTGAACCAGGTGCAGCAGGTGCTGGCCGCCTGGCAGGCCTGTGAGCGGCGCCTGAAGGCCACCTCCAGCCTCGCCCTGGTCGCGAACATCCAGGACGTCAGAACGCAGCTGGCGGCGCTGATGCCGGCCGGCTTCGTGACGCTCACCGGGCTGCGCAGGCTGCCGGACCTGATGCGCTACCTGGTGGCGGCGGACCGGCGGCTCCAGCAGATGCCCACGGGGGTCCAGCGCGACACCACGCGCATGGAGAAGGTCCACGAGATGCAGGACGAGTACGCCTGGCTGCTGGAGCAGCTGCCGAAGGGACGGCCCGTCCCCGCCACCGTGACCGACATCCGCTGGATGATCGAGGAGCTGCGCGTCAGCTACTTCGCGCACGCCCTCGGCACGGCGTACCCGATCTCCGACAAGCGGATCGTGAAGGCGGTGGACGCGGCGGCCCCCTGATCGGTTCGACCGCACCCCCTGAGCTGCTGTACAGTCTGATTCGCAGCCGCCGCAGAGCGGCCGCGAATCAAGGTCCTGTGGAGCAGTTGGTTAGCTCGCCACCCTGTCAAGGTGGAGGTCGCGGGTTCAAGTCCCGTCAGGATCGCAACAACGTCAGGGCCCGTGTCCCCCAGGGGATACGGGCCCTGACGCGTTGGCCGGCGGGACCGCCCGGGCCGGGTTGGGGATCCGACCGCCCGGCTGCCGGCCGACCGCCGCCCGAACTGCCCGAACGCCCGCCCGCGCGTCGGCGGGCGTTCTCGTACGCGTCCCTTCCCCGCCTCTCCCGCGACCGGCTGCCGCGTGGACCGCGGCGGCGGCTGGATCGGCTCTTCGCCGTCTCCGGCCCCGCTCTCGCCGAGAATCCCCCGTTCGCATGATGTCCACGCGAGCCACTTCCCCTTTACGGGGTGCATTGCCGGATATACAAGAGTGATCATCTGTGACGGGTGTCACCGCACGAGTTTTTGGAAGTCACACTTTTATCGCATCCATACGCCCGCTCGATTTAATATGTGCAATGGTACCCACCCGGTCAGGCATCCTCGTCGGCCTCGACACTCCGCTGACCTGGGCATAAAAAGATCGCGCTGGACCCGGCGGAGTCCAGCGCGACCGAACGACCCGAGAACCTGTTGGGGCAGGCCGGGCCGTATGAAGCAATGTGGGTTTTCGTCGGATTGGGGGACCCGACACAGACCCGTTAAAGCGGGGTGTTTACGCGACCTCAGGCCTCGCTGCGCTGCTGCGGAATTCCCGCCAGCAGTGCGCGGACCTCGGCCTCGCGGTACCGGCGGTGTCCACCCAGGGTGCGGATGGACGTGAGCTTGCCAGCCTTGGCCCAGCGGGTGACCGTCTTCGGGTCCACGCGGAACATCGTGGCAACCTCAGCCGGGGTCAGCAGCGGCTCGGCATCAGGGGTGCGAGCGGTCATGAGCGGCCTCCTCGGGAGAACCGAACCATCTCGGTTCTTTCCTCTAAATTCTGCACCTTGGCCCGCGTTGCCCGAAATGGACATACGCGGGCCGAGTCGGTTATAGGACGAACGGCTTGTCCTCGGCACTACAACTACACCATCCGTCCAGCCTCGACGGCCAAACCGACGGAATTGCCCTCCGAGGTGTTCATCAGCGGCGGAAGCCCGATGGACCGTCCCATAACGGACAGTCACCCCACTGTGACGATCAGTCACAGAGCGATCAGGAGTCGTCAGACCCCCCGTAGAGTGCAATGCCGAGCATTCCGCCCTTAGTTGGGCGGAAGGAACCCTCCCCGGACTCCTTGTCCTATTTTGGCACGAGGGTAGGGGAAGGGCGCAAGGGTGTGGTTAGTGCGGTCCGTCACGCTTGGGCCAATGGCCCGTATCGGGACGTAGGTCCTGGCACTACGTCCCAAATGCCACGATCAGGCCTCTGATCAGCCAGTTTTGTCCGAACGACCGATACGCGGCGGTACGTACGGACTCCCAAATGGTGAAACCAGCCACACCGGTGACTTTCGGCCTAATTCGCGAAAAGCCGCTCCCGGACCGCCCTCCACCGCTCCGCCAGCCCCGCGTACGTGCCCGCCGCGCCCTCGGCGTCCCCCGCCCGCAGGGCCGCGATGCCCGCCGCGAGATCCCCCGCCGAGCGGTCGGCCGCCAGCCGGTCCGCGGGCAGGGCGTGCACCAGCCCGCCGTAGTCCAGCTCGACCATCGACCGCGGATGGAACTCCTCCAGCCAGCTCCCCACCTCGACCAGGCCCTCGGCGAGCATCCCGTACCCCTCCGCGTCGCGCAGCGTCCGCAGGGCCCGGGCGAGCCGCCGGCGCGCCTGCACCATCGGCGTCCGGTAGCGCAGCAGCTCCCCCGGCACGTACTCCCTCTCCTCGTCCGCCACCAGCACGAACCAGCGCAGCGGGATCTGCCACACCCCCGTGCGGATCCACGGGCGCGCGTCCGGGTTCCGCTCGCGCCAGCGCTCGTACTCCTCGGCCGCCCGCCGACGGGCCGGCGGCGGGAGCGCCGCGTCCAGCACCGGGCGCGGGAACTGGTCGACCAGCTCCTCCAGCGCCAGCCAGCCGCGCAGCCGGGTGCGCCACGGACAGACCAGCAGCACCCCGTCGACCTGCGCGGTGAACGCGTCGGCGCTCTCCTGCGTCGGCACCCCCACCACGGGCACCCGTACCAAGTCCGCCAGCGACCGGCGCAGTTCGTCCTGGGCGGTCGGGGCCGTCCCGCGCCGGGCGTACTGCGCCCAGTGCGTGCGCTCCGGCTCCGCGAAAGCGGCCAGGGGTTCGTAGACGCGCAGGTAGGAGGCGTACGGGACGGCCGGCGCCGAGCGGGCGGAGGGCAGCAGGGGATCGGAGGATTCGGTCACCCTCTCGTACTCCCCCCTTCAGGGGCCCGCTTCACCTCCGGGCCGCCCGTCACCCGGCCCGGGACCCTGCCGTACTCCAGGAGTGTTTCGATCCCCGGACAGATCACCCCCATCCGGCCTACAGGTCTTACGCTGCTCCCAGCACGCCCTCCCCCACCCGCAGGGGGGCGTCTTTCCGCCGCATCTCTTCCATGGGAGTCACCACCGTGACCGAAATGACCGACGGCGTCCTGCACACCCTGTTCCGTACGGAGCAGGGCGGCCACGAGCAAGTCGTGCTGTGCCAGGACCGAGCCACCGGCCTGAAAGCCGTCATCGCGATCCACTCCACCGCCCTGGGCCCCGCCCTCGGTGGTACGCGTTTCCACGCCTACGCCTCGGACGAGGAGGCCGTGCGTGACGCGCTCAACCTCTCCCGCGGCATGTCCTACAAGAACGCCATGGCCGGTCTCGGCCTCGGCGGCGGCAAGGCCGTGATCATCGGTGACCCCGACGTCATCAAGACCGAGGAGCTCCTGGAGGCCTACGGCCGCTTCGTGGAGTCCCTCGGCGGCCGTTACGTGACCGCCTGCGACGTCGGCACCTTCGTCGCCGACATGGACGTCGTCGCCCGTGAGACCCGCTGGGCCACCGGCCGCTCCCCCGAGAACGGTGGCGCCGGAGACTCCTCGGTGCTCACCGCCTACGGCGTCTTCCAGGGCATGCGCGCCAGCGCGCAGCACCTGTGGGGCGACCCGACGCTGCGCGGCCGCAAGGTCGGCGTCGCGGGCGTCGGCAAGGTCGGCCACTACCTGGTGGAGCACCTGCTGGAGGACGGCGCCGAGGTCGTCATCACCGACGTCCGCCAGGAGTCGGTGCAGCGCATCCTCGACAAGCACCCGGGCAAGGTCACCGCGGTCGCCGACACGGACGCCCTGATCCGCGTCGAGGGCCTGGACATCTACGCCCCGTGCGCGCTCGGCGGCGCCCTGAACGACGAGACGGTCCCGGCCCTCACCGCCACCATCGTGTGCGGCGCGGCCAACAACCAGCTCGCCCACGCGGGCATCGAGAAGGACCTCGCGGACCGCGGCATCCTCTACGCCCCGGACTACGTGGTCAACGCGGGCGGGGTCATCCAGGTCGCCGACGAGCTGCACGGCTTCGACTTCGACCGGTGCAAGGTGCAGGCCACGAAGATCTTCGACACCACGCTGGAGATCTTCGCTCGTGCGAAGGCGGACGGTATCCCGCCGGCCGCGGCGGCCGACCGGATCGCCGAGCAGCGCATGGCCGACGGCCGCCGGACCCTCCCGGTGACGGCCTCCTAGGGGCCCCTCGCGAGACCCGCCGGGGTGCGGCGAGACGGAACTCACTGCACTTCGGCGGGTCGCCCGCCAGGAAAGGGTTAAAATCGCAGCTGACCAGCGAGGACGGGGCGCCTTGCTGGTTCTGCACCGGGGCGCGTCATGTGGGCGGCGTACCGTATGGCCGCGGAAGCAGGTACCGTTAAACCCCTACGGACGGTCTCTCCACGGAGAGCCCGCTCCGAACCATGAACGCGTGTCAGACTCTGGGGCCGTCGAGCCCCGTCACCGAGGGGGTCGAGCCATGGGGCGCGGCCGGGCCAAGGCCAAGCAGACAAAGGTCGCCCGCCAGCTGAAGTACAACAGCGGCGGGACTGACCTCTCGCGTCTGGCCAATGAGCTGGGCGCATCGCCGACAGAGCCGCTGCAGATCAGCGAGCCGGTCGAAGTCGATGACGAGCTGGATGACGACGACGACCCGTACGCCAGGTACGCGGATCTCTACAACAGCGATGACGAGGACGAGGACGACGAGTCCGGTCCGTCGGCACAGCGTCGCGGCGCTTGACGCCCTGAGGCGTCTGCACGACACGACACAGACTGAAACCCGGTCCAGGGCATTAGGCCCCGGGCCGGGTTTCAGTGCTGCTCAGCTCGCGTAGGAACCGGTGAGGGCCGCGCCCTCGGTGCGGTCGCCGCGCTCCAGGATCTCGCCCGCGACCCAGGCGTCGACGCCCCGGTCGGCCAGCGCGGTCAGCGCCACGTCCACGGAATCGGCGGGCACGACGGCCATCATGCCGACGCCCATGTTCAGGGTCTTCTCCAGCTCCAGCTGCTCCACCTGCCCGGCCTTGCCGACCAGGTCGAAGATCGCGCCGGGGGCCCAGGTCGAACGGTCGACCGTGGCGTGCAGGTGGTCCGGGATGACCCGGGCCAGGTTCGCCGCGAGGCCGCCGCCGGTGATGTGCGAGTACGCGTGCACCTCGGCCGTACGGGTGAGCGCCATGCAGTCCAGCGAGTAGATCTTGGTGGGTTCGAGCAGCTCCTCGCCGAGGGTCCGGCCGAGCTCCTCCACATGGCGGTCGAGCGACATGCCGGCACGGTCGAAGAGGACGTGGCGGACCAGCGAGTACCCGTTCGAGTGAAGGCCGGAGGATGCCATCGCGATGACGGCGTCACCCGTACGGATGCGATCCGCGCCGAGCAGGCGGTCGTACTCGACGACACCCGTTCCGGCGCCCGCCACGTCGAAGTCGTCCGGGCCCAGCAGGCCGGGGTGCTCGGCGGTCTCGCCGCCCACCAGGGCGCAGCCGGCGAGGACACAGCCCTCGGCGATGCCCTTGACGATGGCGGCGACACGCTCGGGGTGCACCTTGCCGACGCAGATGTAGTCGGTCATGAAGAGCGGCTCGGCGCCGCAGACGACGATGTCGTCCATGACCATCGCGACCAGGTCGTGGCCGATGGTGTCGTACACGCCCAGCTGGCGGGCGATGTCCACCTTCGTGCCGACCCCGTCGGTGGCGGAGGCCAGCAGGGGGCGCTCGTACCGCTTGAGGGCGGAGGCGTCGAAGAGGCCGGCGAAACCGCCGAGGCCGCCGAGGACCTCGGGGCGCTGCGTCTTCTTCACCCACTCCTTCATCAGCTCGACGGCGCGGTCTCCGGCTTCGATGTCGACGCCCGCGGCTGCGTAGCTGGCACCGGTGGTCTTCTCTGTCATGACAGGAGAGAGCTTTCGTGTCGTTACTGCGGTTGGTGCGGGGCCCTGGGAAAAGCCTGAAAGACAGGGCCCCGCGCAGGTCGAGCCGGGGACTTACGGGCGACGGAGCGCGTCGGCGGCGTCCGCGCCGCCGGCCAGCTCGGTCTCCAGGAGCTGCTTGCCGAGGAGCTGCGGGTCGGGGAGCTCCATCGGGTACTCGCCGTCGAAGCAGGCACGGCAGAGGTGGGGCTTCTGGATCGTCGTCGCCTCGATCATCGAGTCGATCGAGATGTACGAGAGGGAGTCCGCGCCCAGGGACGTGGCGATCTCGTCGACCGTCATGCCGTTGGCGATGAGCTCGGCCCGGGTGGCGAAGTCGATGCCGAAGAAGCACGGCCACTTCACCGGCGGCGAGGAGATCCGGATGTGGACCTCCGCCGCGCCGGCCTCGCGGAGCATCTTGACCAGGGCACGCTGGGTGTTGCCGCGGACGATCGAGTCGTCCACGACCACCAGGCGCTTGCCCCGGATGACTTCCTTGAGGGGGTTGAGCTTCAGGCGGATGCCGAGCTGGCGGATCGTCTGCGACGGCTGGATGAAGGTCCGGCCGACGTAGGCGTTCTTGACCAGGCCCGAGCCGTACGGAATCCCGCTGGCCTCGGCGTATCCGACCGCGGCGGGCGTGCCGGACTCCGGCGTCGCTATCACCAGGTCGGCCTCGACCGGGGCTTCCTTGGCCAGGCGCCGACCCATCTCGACACGCGAGAGGTAGACGTTCCGGCCGGCGATGTCGGTGTCCGGGCGCGCCAGGTAGACGTACTCGAAGACACAGCCCTTGGGCTTCGCTTCCGCGAATCGGGAGGTGCGCAGGCCGTTCTCGTCGATCGCGATGAGCTCGCCCGGCTCGACCTCGCGGACGAAGCTGGCGCCGCAGATGTCGAGGGCGGCGGTCTCACTCGCGACCACCCAGCCGCGCTCCAGGCGGCCGAGGACCAGCGGGCGGATGCCCTGCGGGTCACGGGCGGTGTAGAGGGTTCCCTCGTCCATGAACACCAGCGAGAAGGCTCCCTTGACCTGCGGGAGGACCCTGGCGGCCGACTCCTCGATGGTCAGGGGCTTGCCGTCTTCGTCCACCTGGCCGGCCAGCAGGGCCGTGACCAGGTCGGTGTCGTTGGTGGCGGCCACCTGGGTGGCACGGCCGTCCTGACGGGGGAGGTCGGCGACCATCTCGGCGAGCTCGGCGGTGTTCACCAGGTTGCCGTTGTGACCCAGGGCCAGGGAGCCGTGGGCGGTCGCGCGGAAAGTGGGCTGCGCGTTCTCCCACACGGATGCGCCGGTGGTCGAATAGCGGGCGTGACCGACCGCGATATGACCTTGGAGCGAACCGAGGGAGGTTTCGTCGAAGACCTGGGAAACGAGGCCCATGTCCTTGAAGACGAGGATCTGGGAACCGTTGCTCACAGCGATTCCCGCGGACTCTTGTCCACGGTGCTGTAGCGCATACAGTCCGAAGTAGGTGAGCTTGGCGACCTCTTCACCCGGAGCCCAGACACCGAAGACGCCGCAAGCGTCCTGGGGGCCCTTTTCGCCGGGGAGCAGGTCGTGGTTGAGTCGTCCATCACCACGAGGCACGCTCCCGAGTGTAGGCGAGATCGACCACTGGTCCGAATTGGGGACGGCCGGGAAATGTCACAGCACAGAGGGTGACGGGAACCCCACGTCTCGGTATTGGATCACCTTGTCGGCATCTACGAACGCATGCGCACAGGCGCTCGGCCGCGCGGCCTCTCGGTGACCGCGCCGTCACCCTCGTCGAGTGCCGGTACGCCGGCTGAGCCGCGTCGCGAAGCGCCCTCCGCCGCCGCTGCGCACATCCGGCAACTCTTCCTCTCCCCTCCCCTTTTCCGTTCCGCCCGCCCTGATCCCACGTGCCGCGCACCGTCTGGCGCCGCTACCGGTGCGGCCCGCGAACCGCGCCGCAGTGCTACTTGTGCCTTCGTACGAGAAGAGGCTGTCCCGGCGTGCCTTCACAGGCGCCCGTCGGCGTGCCCGCGGCCTACTCGGCGTCGGACGGCGCCTCGGCGATCAGGCCCTTGCCGTCCGCGGCGGTGAGGGTCAGCAGACGGCCCTCGATGCCCCAGACCAGGGGGCCGCTCGCGAACAATTCGGTCAGCTTCTGCTCGACCTCGCCCGCCGGGCCGTCGCACGCCATCCGCGTGGTGGTGAGCGGCCCGAAGGTGAGCCTGTCGCCGTCGCGGGTGGCCTGGGCGCTGAACCGGTTGCAGCCGAGGGTCCCGCTCACCGACAGGTCGGCGGCGATGGTGAACCGGGCCGTGCCGGAGGCCCCCGCGGGCAGCGAGGACACCGACCCGCCGCTGATCAGGGACTGGACGGTCCACTCGACCGCGGTCAGCGGAGCGTCCGGGACGGCGGGCTCCGAGGTCATGGCGATGGTGCTTCCGTCGGCGGTCTTCAGAGTGAGCCGGTCGGGCCCCCGGTCGATGGCCAGCCGTCCGGTGAACAGCTTGGCGAAGGCCGTCTCGAACTCCATGTCCGCGCAGGCCATGGTGGTCGTGGCGCCGGGCGTCACGGTCACCGCGGAGGTGCCCGCGAAGGAGAGGGCCGCCGTGAAGCGGTTGCAGCCGTAGTTGCCCTTGGCCTGGTTCTCGCCGATGTCCAGACGGGCCGTTTCCGGGGCGTGCAGGGTGCGGCCGCCCGTGGTCAGGGAATCCACGGACCAGCGGCCCACCGGGTCGGGGAGCACCGCGCCCGAGCCGGTTCCCTGCCCGTCCTGGCCGCAGCCGGCCGCGGCGAGCGCGAGTACGAGGGCCAGCCCCGCGGGGATGTGGACGTGCCGGAGGGTACGCATGCCCCTGGGACGAACGCGCCGGGCGGTCGGTTCCCCCACACTCCCGGCCCCCGCTCAGCCCATCAGGGGGAGCAGCGCCGACAGGTCGGCCCGTTCGCCGCCGGCCCGCACCTGGGCCCCGTCGAGCGCCGCGGCCCACGACGTACGGCCCGTCGCCAGCCGGATCCAGGTCAGCGGGTCGGTCTCCACCACGTTCGGCGGGGTGCCGCGGGTGTGGCGCGGGCCCTCGATGCACTGGACCACCGCGAAGGGCGGGATCCGTACCTCGACCGACCCGCCGGGGGCCCGCAGGGCCAGGGAGTCGGCGAGCAGCCGGGTGCAGGCGGCCAGCGCCTGCCGCTCGATCGGGATGTCCAGTCCGGCGGCCCGGTTCAGGTCGTCGGTGTGCACCACCAGCTCCACCGTTCTGGTGACCAGGAAGTCGGCCAGGGTCATGTCCCCGACCCACAGCTGGAGCACCCGCCCGCCCGGGTTCGCCGCGAGCTCCCGGGCCATGGCGGTGGCCGCCCGGTCGTACAGCTCGGGCAGGGACGCGCCGGTCAGGGCCTCCCGGGCCGCCTCGGAGATCTTCCCGGCGAGGGAGGCGGTGGCGAAGGGCCACTCGACGGCGGTCAGTTCGGCGACGGCGGCGGGCGGCCTCGCCAGGCCTACGGCCAGCGAGTCCGCGATCCACGCGATGTGCGCGGCGAGGTCGGCGACGGTCCAGTCCCCGAGCCCGCTGGGCCGTTCCAGCTGCTCGGGGCCCAACTCCCCGACGGCCCGTCCGACATGGCCGAACTGTGCGATCACGGCCGCCCTGATCTTGGCGTCGTCGTACCTACGGGTCTTGGGTGCCATGCCGGGAGTCTGCCCGATCCGTCGCCGCCTCCGCAGCCGCCACCGCACCTGCTGGATCCGCAGCCGCCGCAGGAACTGCCCGAGCCGCTCGACCGCTGAGCCGCGCGCTGCCTGCCCTGCCTCTTCCTGCGGTCCCGGAACGCGATCAGCGGCGGGGCGGTGGTGGCGTCTGCGTCGGCCGCCAGCCGGCGGGGGCGAGGGGCACGTGGCGGACACGCGGTCAGCATGCGGAACGCTCGCCGGGGCGGGTACGGCCGTCGTGCCACGGAACCGCTACGGCCGGTCGGCCGGGCGGTACGGCCGGGGCCCCGCACGGAACTGCGTGCGGGGCCCCGGTCGTGTTCTCGCTGTTCGCGCCGTCGATCAGGCCAGCAGGGCCGGGATCGTCGCCTCGTGGGCCTCGCGGAGCTCGGCCAGGGACAGGCTGAACTCGCCCTGGATCTCGATCTCGTCGCCGTCCACCACGCCGATACGGGCGGCCGGCAGGCCGCGCGCACCGCACATGTCGGTGAAGCGGAGCTCCTCGCTGCGCGGGACGGCCACGATGGCGCGGCCCGCGGACTCGGAGAAGAGGAACGTGAAGGCGTCCAGGCCCTCGGGGACCACGACGCGCGCGCCGTTGCCGCCCTTGAGGCAGGACTCGGTGAGCGCCTGGATCACGCCGCCGTCGGACAGGTCGTGCGCGGCGTCGATCATGCCGTCGCGCGAGGCGGAGATCAGGATCTCGGCGAGCAGCTTCTCGCGGCCCAGGTCCACCTTCGGCGGCAGCCCGCCGAGGTGGTCGTGGACGACCTGCGACCACGCCGAGCCGCCGAACTCGCCGGCGGTGTCGCCGAGCAGGTACAGCAGCTGGCCGGCCTCCGCGAACGCCATCGGCGTACGGCGGTTGACGTCGTCGATCACGCCGAGCACGGCCACGACCGGGGTCGGGTGGATCGCGACGTCGCCGGTCTGGTTGTAGAGCGAGACGTTGCCGCCGGTCACCGGGGTGCCCAGCTCCAGGCAGCCGTCCGCGAGACCGCGGGTGGCCTCGGCGAACTGCCACATGACGCCCGGGTCCTCGGGAGAGCCGAAGTTCAGGCAGTCGGAGATCGCCAGGGGCTTGGCACCGGTCGCGGCGACGTTGCGGTACGCCTCGGCCAGGGCCAGCTGCGCGCCCGTGTACGGGTCGAGCTTGGCGTAGCGGCCGTTGCCGTCGGTGGCCATGGCGACGCCGAGGTTGGACTCCTCGTCGATGCGGACCATGCCCGCGTCCTCGGGCTGCGCCAGGACGGTGTTGCCCTGCACGAAGCGGTCGTACTGGTCGGTGACCCAGGACTTGGAGGCCTGGTTCGGGGAGGAGACCAGGGCCAGGACCTGCGCGCGCAGCTCCTCGGAGGTCTGCGGGCGGGGCAGCTTGCCCGCGTCGTCGGCCTGGAGCGCGTCCTGCCAGTCGGGGCGGGCGTAGGGGCGGTTGTAGACCGGGCCCTCGTGGGCGACGGTGCCCGGGGGCACGTCCACGATCTGCTCGCCGTGCCAGAAGATCTCCAGGCGCTCGCCGTCGGTCACCTCACCGATGACGGTGGCGATGACGTCCCACTTCTCGCAGATCTCCATGAAGCGGTCGACGTGCTGCGGCTCGACGATCGCGCACATGCGCTCCTGCGACTCGCTCATGAGGATCTCCTCGGGCGAGAGCGTCGCGTCGCGCAGCGGGACGGTGTCGAGCTCGACCCGCATGCCGCCGGAGCCGGCGGAGGCCAGCTCTGAGGTGGCGCAGGAGAGCCCGGCGCCGCCGAGGTCCTGGATGCCCGCGACCAGCTTCTCCTTGAAGATCTCCAGGGTGCACTCGATGAGGAGCTTCTCCTGGAAGGGGTCGCCGACCTGGACGGCGGGGCGCTTGGTCGGCTTGGTGTCGTCGAAGGTCTCGGACGCGAGGACCGAGACGCCGCCGATGCCGTCGCCGCCCGTGCGGGCGCCGTAGAGGATGACCTTGTTGCCGGGGCCGGAGGCCTGGGCGAGGTGGATGTCCTCGTGCTTCATGACGCCGATGCAGCCGGCGTTGACGAGCGGGTTGCCCTGGTAGCAGGCGTCGAAGACGACCTCGCCGCCGATGTTGGGCAGGCCCAGGCAGTTGCCGTAGCCGCCGATGCCCGCGACGACGCCCGGCAGGACGCGCTTGGTGTCGGGGTGGTCGGCCGCGCCGAAGCGCAGCGGGTCGACGACGGCGACCGGGCGGGCGCCCATGGCGAGGATGTCGCGGACGATGCCGCCGATGCCGGTGGCCGCGCCCTGGTAGGGCTCAATGTAGCTCGGGTGGTTGTGCGACTCGACCTTGAAGGTGACCGCGTAGCCCTGGCCGACGTCGACGACGCCGGCGTTCTCGCCGATGCCGACGAGCATGGCGTCGTTCTGGGGGGCCTTCTCGCCGAACTGCTTCAGGTGGACCTTGCTGCTCTTGTACGAGCAGTGCTCGGACCACATGACCGAGTACATGGCGAGCTCGGCGCCGGTCGGGCGGCGGCCGAGGATCTCCCGGATCCGGGCGTACTCGTCCTCCTTGAGGCCGAGCTCCTTCCAGGGCTGGGAGGCGTCCGGGGTTTCGGTGGCGTTCTTGACGGTGTCGAGGCTCATGCGCTGACCAGCTTCTTCAGGACCGACGTGAAGAACGGGAGGCCGTCGGTGCCGCCGGTTCCGATCAGCGGCTCGACCGCGTGCTCGGGGTGCGGCATGAGGCCGACGACGTTGCCCTGGGCGTTGGTGATGCCGGCGATGTCGCGGAGCGACCCGTTCGGGTTTATGTCCAGGTACCGGAAGGCCACGCGGCCCTCGGCCTCCAGTTCGTCGAGCGTGCGCTCGTCGGCGACGTACCGGCCGTCCATGTTCTTGAGCGGTACGGAGATCTCCTGGCCGGCGGTGTAGTCGCCGGTCCACGCGGTCTCCGCGTTCTCCACCCGCAGCTTCTGGTCGCGGCAGATGAAGTGCAGGTGGTTGTTGCGGAGCATCGCCCCCGGCAGCAGGTGGGCCTCGGTGAGGACCTGGAAGCCGTTGCAGATGCCGAGGACGGGCATGCCGCCCCTGGCCTGCTCGATGATGGTCTCCATCACCGGCGAGAAGCGGGAGATGGCTCCGGCGCGCAGGTAGTCCCCGTAGGAGAAGCCGCCCGCGAGGACGACCGCGTCGACCTGGTGCAGGTCCTTGTCGCGGTGCCAGAGCGAGACCGGCTCGGCCCCCGCGAGGCGGACGGCGCGCAGCGAGTCACGGTCGTCGAGCGTTCCGGGGAACGTGACGACACCGATGCGAGTGGTCACCGTCAGGCCTCGACCTTCACGGTGAAGTCTTCGATGACGGTGTTGGCGAGGAACGTTTCGGCCATCTTGTGGATGCGGTCAAGGGCGGCCTGGTCGACCGGACCCTCCACTTCCAGTTCGAAGCGCTTCCCCTGACGGACGTCGGCGATGCCCTCGAAGCCCAGGCGCGGCAGTGCACGCTGCACCGCCTGGCCCTGGGGGTCGAGGATCTCCGGCTTGAGCATGACGTCGACTACGACGCGTGCCACTGGCACTCCCGATGAGGTGGTTGGTGCAAGGCGGTTCCATCAGCGTACCCGGCCGAAATTTCTACGCGGGTAGATATCGGGCGCCCTTGATCGCCGAGCCGTTTCAGCTTCACCAACGCTTCGCAAAATCCCCAGGAAAACCACGTACCCGGCATTGCGGCGGGACACGCGGAGAGAATTAACTGAGCTTCGCAATGCAATGAGAATCGAGGTACAAAGGAATCAACCGGGATTCCGGACGAAAGTTGCATTGCCCCAAAACATCCGAACAGGCGACATCGCCGCACGTCAGCAGCTGGCGGCGTCGCACGAAGGGACCGATATCCGTGGCGCAGCGCGTAGTGGTCACGCTCTCCGACGACATCGATGGCGGAGAAGCGGCGGAAACGGTCAGGTTCGCCCTGGACGGTAAGTCCTACGAGATCGACCTCAATGTCGCCAACGCAAAGAAACTGCGGGAGAGCCTGGAACCGTTCATGGCCGCCGGCCGCCGCCAGTCCCGCTCGGGGAAGGCCTTCAAGCACACCTCGGTCGCCCCCGACCCGGCGGTCGTCCGCGCGTGGGCCCGGTCCCACCAGCACGACGTGCCGCCGCGCGGCCGCATCCCCAAGAAGATCTACGAGGCCTACAACGCGGCCCACTGAGGGCCGATTTGCCATCCACCCCCTCCCTTCGGCTAATGTGTGGATCACGCCGAGGGGCGAGGCCGCAGGTCAGAGCCTCCGAGGCCGTGCGGGTGTAGTTCAGTAGCAGAACATCCCTCTTCCAGAGGGAAGGCGCAGTGTGCGATTCCTGTCACCCGCTCTGCATCACTTTCAGACCACTCCGGTGGATCGGGTAGAGTGATGCACGTACTGCCCCGGCAGTGCACTGCTTGCGGACGTAGCTCAGTTGGTAGAGCACCACCTTGCCAAGGTGGATGTCGCGCGTTCGAGTCGCGTCGTCCGCTCTCTGAGCAGAAGGCCCCGATCATTGCGATCGGGGCCTTCTGCGTATTTCCCCTCATACGACCGCCGGGCACCCTGACAAATGTCATCACCGGTCATGACAGCGCGCACTGACGACCCGCTCCGGGCGCCGCGACGCTTGGGTCATGACTGACACCGTGATCGAAGCGCGGGACCTGCGCCGCGGCTACTCCGGGGGATTCGAGGCCGTACGGGGCGTCTCCTTCTCCGTGGCGCGGGGCGAGGTCTTCGCCCTGCTCGGCACCAACGGCGCCGGTAAGACCTCCACCGTCGAACTGCTGGAGGGACTGGCCGCGCCGAGCGGCGGGCAGGTCCGCGTCTTCGGCCTCGACCCCTGCGCGCGGCGGGCCGAGGTCCGGCCGCGCACCGGGGTCATGCTCCAGGAGGGCGGGTTCCCCTCCGACCTGTCGGTCACCGAGACCGTGCGGATGTGGGGCGGGGTCACCACCGGTGCCCGCCCGGCGGCCGAGGTGCTGCAGCTGGTCGGCCTGGCAGCACGGTCCTCCGTACGGGTGAAGCAGCTGTCCGGCGGTGAGCGGCGGCGTCTGGACCTGGCGCTGGCCCTGCTCGGCCGGCCCGAGGTGCTCTTCCTGGACGAGCCGACCACCGGCATGGACCCCGAAGGGCGCCGGGACACCTGGGCCCTGGTCCGCGAGCTGCGGGAACAGGGCACCACGGTGCTGCTGACCACGCACTACCTGGAGGAGGCCGAGGAGCTCGCGGACCGCCTCGCGATCCTCCACGACGGCGAGATCGTCCTGTCCGGCACCCCGGCCGAGGTGACCGCCACCCGGCCGGCCCGGATCCGCTTCACCCTGCCCGCCGGGGTGCCCGCGGCCCGGCTCCCGCTGACGCTGCGGGCGGCGGCCTGCGGGCAGCGCGTGGAGATCCGTACCGAACGCCTCCAGGCGGATCTGGCCGAACTGCTCGGCTGGGCCGGGGAGAACGGCGTGGAACTGTCCGGGCTCGACGCCCGGTCCGCCTCCCTGGAGGAGGCCTTCCTGGAGATCGCCCACAGCCGCCGCGGCGCCGGCGACCGTACCGAGGACACGATGGCGGGGACCCGATGAACACGCTCACCCTGAACGCCGGCCGGATCACCGCACTCGGCCGCTCCGAGCTCACCCTGCTGGTGCGCAACCGGGCCACGCTCACCCTGGCCCTGCTGATGCCCCTGGTGATGGTCTTCATCCTGCGCTCCTCACTCGGCGACTCCGAGGGCGCGCAGGCGGTCGGCGAGGCCACCCTGACCGGCGGGATCGGCATGGTGCTGCTCCTCGTCGTCCACATGAACCTGGTCTCCTCCTACGTCGCACGCCGCGAGGAACTCGTCCTGAAGCGGCTGCGGACCGGCGAGGCGAGCGACGTGGAGATCCTGGCCGGGACCGCGCTGCCCGCCGCCGCCCTGGCACTGGCGCAGATCGCCGTCCTCTCGGTCGCCGGGGCGGCCGCCCTGGACGTGCGCATGCCGCGGAACCCGCTGCTGATCGCGGCGGCCGTCCTGGCCGGCGTGCTGCTGCTCGCTGCACTGTCCGCGGTGACCAGCTCCTTCACCCGCACCGTGGAGACCGCGGGCCTCACCACGCTGCCGCTGTTCCTGGCGAGCGTGCTCGGCTCGGGGATGTTCGCACCGGCGGACTCCCTGCCGGACGTGGTCGCC
This sequence comes from Streptomyces sp. NPDC060232, assembly GCF_042726555.1. Lineage (NCBI taxonomy): Bacteria > Bacillati > Actinomycetota > Actinomycetes > Kitasatosporales > Streptomycetaceae > Streptomyces > Streptomyces sp. NPDC060232. Next base: position 48,114 of record NZ_JBHXAG010000012.1, read on the forward strand.
TCGGTGTGCGAACTGCTGCCGCTGAGCGGCGTGATGACGCTCGTGCGGGCCGGCTGGAGCGGCGGCGCGGCGGGCGGGGACCTGCTCGGTGCCGGGCTCACCACGCTGGCCTGGATCGTGATCAGCGTGTTTGCTGTCCAGCGGTGGTTCCGCTGGGAACCGCGTCGCTAGAGGAGTCGGGGGACGGGCCCAGTGCCGAAGTTGACGGGGTGGTGGAAGAACCGCAGCAGTGCGGGGAAGATCGAGCTGTACACCCGGGGGTCGTTCCATCTCTTCGTGCTCCTGGAGGTCACGTCGTTCGGCTTGGCGCCCGTGGCCTCCACGGCCGGGAAGTCCTCCGTCGCGGTGGCCGTGTCGCTCTTCCTGCTGCTGTGCGTCCACGCGGTCCTGTGCGGGGTTCTCACCTCCAAGGCGCTGCACTGGGTGGTGGGGCGGCGGGAGCGCCCCACCCGGCTGGCGGTGACGACGGCCGCCGTGACGGCCGCCTGCACCCTCGGCGTCCTGATCCTCCGGGTGACCGGCCACATCTCCGAGCCGACGGTGGCACCGACGCTGGTGGCGGGGCTGACCTGGTTCGCCTCCGGATCCCTGGTGCTGTGCCTGCGGTCGGTGAAGCGCATGTGGTGCGTCCCGGCGACGGCGGTCGCGACCGGACTTGCCGTGCTCGCCCTGGGCATGCCGGCCACCACGGCGCTCGGATACGCCGTCGGCGTGCTGCTGGGCAGCATGTTCTTCGGCGCCACCTACGGTTTCTCCGCCTGGCTGCTGACCACGGTCTACGAGCTGGACCGCTCACGCGAGGTCCAGGCCCGCCTCGCGGTGGCGGAGGAGCGGCTGCGCTTCGGCCGTGACCTGCACGACGTGATGGGCCGCAACCTGGCGGTCATCGCCCTCAAGAGCGAGCTGGCGGTACAGCTGGCCCGCCGTGAACGGCCTGAGGCCGTGGAGCAGATGATCGAGGTCCAGCGGATCGCCCAGGAGTCCCAGCGGGAGGTACGGGACGTGGTGCGGGGCTACCGGGAGGCGGACCTCGCCGTGGAGCTGGAGGGTGCGCGCGGGGTGCTCAGCGCGGCCGGGATGGACTGCCGCGTCGACTTCGGGGCCGGACCCGAGCTGCCCTCCGAGGTCCAGTCGGCGCTCGGCTGGGTGGTCCGCGAGGCCACGACGAACGTGCTGCGGCACGGGGACGCGCAACGCTGCCTGATCCGGCTGACCGCCCTGGAGGGCGGAGCCGTCACGCTGGTGGTGGAGAACGACGGGGCACCGCAGGCCCCCGCCGGGCCGCCCGGCTCGGGCCTGGCCGGGCTGCGCGAACGGCTCGCCGCACTGGACGGGACGCTGCAGGCCGGGCTCGTCGGCGACGGCCGGTTCCGGCTGCGGGCGCAGATACCGGGCCGACGACTGGAAGAACTGGAGGTGCGGGCGTGAGCCCCGTACGCGTACTGCTCGCCGACGACGAGCACCTGATCCGCGGGGCGCTGGCCGCGCTCCTCGCGCTGGAGGACGACCTGCTCGTCGTCGCGGAGGCGGCCTCGGGCCCCGAGGCGCTGGCGATGGCGCGGGCGCACCGGCCGGACGTGGCGGTACTGGACCTGCAGATGCCGGGGGCGGACGGTGTGAGTGTCGCCACAGCACTGCGCGCCGAACTCCCCGACTGCAAGGCCATGATCGTGACCAGCCACGGGCGTCCCGGGCACCTGAAGCGGGCCCTGGCCGCGGGGGTGCGGGCCTTCGCCCCGAAGACGGTCTCGGCGCAGCGGCTGGCCGAACTGATCCGGACCGTGCACGCCGGAGGCCGTTACGTGGACCCGGAGTTGGCGGCCGACGCGATCAGCGCAGGGGACTCCCCGCTGACCGCCCGGGAGGCCGAGGTACTGGAGCTGGCGGGGGACGGCGCGCCGATCGCGGAGATCGCCGAGCGGGCCTCGCTGTCGCAGGGGACCGTACGCAACTACCTGTCCTCGGCGGCCACGAAGCTCGGTGCCGAGAACCGGCACACGGCAGTGCGTCTCGCACGGGAGCGAGGTTGGGTATAGTAGGTCTCGCCTTACGGCGCCTGCGGACATAGCTCAGTTGGTAGAGCACCACCTTGCCAAGGTGGATGTCGCGCGTTCGAGTCGCGTTGTCCGCTCTGTAAGGAAGAAGCCCCGGTCCTCGGACCGGGGCTTCTCTCGTTCCTACGCCCAGTTCAGCCCGGTCAGGCGCTCGTATGCCTCGATGTACTTCGCGCGGGTCTGCGCGACGACCTGGGTCGGGAGGGCCGGCGGCGGGAGTTCGCCCTTCGGGTCCCAGCCGGAGGCCGCGGAGGACAGCCAGTCGCGGACGTACTGCTTGTCGAAGGAGGGCTGCGAGCGGCCCGGCTCCCACTGGTCGGCCGGCCAGAAACGGGAGGAGTCCGGGGTCAGCACCTCGTCCGCGGCGACCAGGGTGTGGTCCTGCGGGTCGAAGCCGAACTCGAACTTGGTGTCGGCCAGGATGATGCCGCGCTCGCGGGCGATGTCGCGGGCCCGGGAGTACACGGCGAGGGTGGTCTGGCGCAGCAGCGCGGCCGTCTCGACACCGGTGGTACGCGCGACCTCCTCGTAGGAGACGTTCTCGTCGTGCTCGCCGACCTCGGCCTTGGCGGCCGGGGTGAAGATCGGGCCGGGCAGCTCGGAGCCGTCCACGAGGCCCTCGGGCAGGCCCAGTCCGCAGACCGTGCGGGTCTGGTTGTACTCGGCCAGGCCGGAGCCGGCGAGGTAGCCGCGGGCCACGCACTCGACCGGGACCATGTCGAGGTTCTTGCAGATCAGCGTGCGGCCGGCCCAGTCGGCGGGCGCGCCGGCCGGCAGCTCGGTGGACAGGACGTGGTTCGGGACGAGGTCCGCGAGCTGGTCGAACCACCACAGGGAGAGCTGGGTCAGGACGCGGCCCTTGTCCGGGATCTCGGTGGGCAGGACCCAGTCGAAGGCGGAGATGCGGTCGCTGGCGACCATGACGAGGCGGCCGTCCTCGTCCTGGTAGAGGTCGCGCACCTTGCCGGTGTGGAGGTGGACGAGGCCCGGAACCTGAACCGGCTCGGGCTTTTCGACGAATCCGGACACGGGGTCTCCCTGTGGTTCTGTATGAAGCGCACACCGATTCTCGCGCACCGGCGTCCCCTCCCGGGGACAGGGGTGCGTCGGGCGCGCGGGCCGTGTCAGTCGCGCTTGCAGATCCGGTCGAGGAGATTGGCCGTGGCCCGCTGCACGCGTTCGTCGACGTGGCCGGGGCGGTCGAGGGCCGGGGACCAGGCGAAGGTGCCGGAGGCGAAGACCAGCGCCCCGCTGGGCGCACGGTAGAGGGAGGTCTCCTGGTGGCGGCGATGGCCCTCGCTGTCGAGGTACGGGGAGTGCGCGAGCAGGATCCGGTCCTGGTGCTCGGGGAGCTGGGTCCGCGGGAAGTACCGGTCGGCCTCGCCCGCGACCAGGCCGGGCAGCTCGTCGTTCTCGCCGGCGCCGGTGGCGTCCCACAGCCAGTGCGTGGCGTTGCGCACGATCAGCGGCGCCGGGTCGGGGACGCGGCCCGCGTACTGGATGCCGAGCAGCTGCTGCTCCGGGCGGTCGACCTCGCGCCAGAGACTGGGGCGGCCCGGTCCGCGGCGTTTTCGGCAGGTGAGCAGCCGGTCCTCGACGCCGGAGGGCGACGGGGCCAGCTCGACCTGCCAGTACATGGTGTTCGCGGAGAGGAAGACGAGCGAGGTGCCGTGGTTGCGGGCGCGCTCGACGGTGCGGCGCATCGGGGCCGACCAGTACTCGTCGTGGCCGGGGAAGACCAGGCCGCGGTAGCGGGTGGGGTCGACGCGGCCGGCGTGCAGGTCGCGGGTGTCGGCGTAGGCGATGTCGTATCCGTAGCGCTCGGCCCAGCGGATGAAGTCGTAGGCGTGGCCGACGTGGAGGGGCAGGCCGGCGCCCGCGTAGGGCCGGTCGAAGGAGACGGTGACGGCCGCGTCCTGCTCGCCGAGGAGCCGGCCCGACTCGTCCCAGGCGTGGTAGAGGCTGGCGCCGGTCCGGCCGTCCTCCGGGTAGAGGTTGTACGCCTGCCAGGTGATGTCGGGGAGCAGGAGCAGGAGGTCGGCGGGGTGGTCGTCGCGAACCGTGAAGGGGATGTGGGAGCGGTAGCCGTCGGCGGTGGTGAGGACGGCGACGTACGCGCCCACGCTCCAGTAGGACGGGACCTGCAGGCGCCAGGAGAGCCACCAGTGGTGGCAGGAGACGGTGCGGTCCGCGGCGAGGGGGGCGGGCTGGACGATGCCGGAGAGGCGCGGGCTGGTGGTGATCTTCGATGCGCCGTCGCCGCCGTAGTGGCCGATCCGGTACACGTCGACGGAGAACTGCTGGGGCGGGTCGACGGTGATGTGGAAGTCGATGGCCTCGCCCGGCGCGACGGCGCCGTTGGAGGCGAAGCCCTTGATCTGGCGGTGCACGTCGTCGGCCGTGCGGGGGCCGCCGTTGCCGCGGGCCCGGGGGATCTGGCCGGTGCCGGCGGCCGCCGCTGCCGGGTCCACGTACCAGGGGACGACCTGGCCGGTGTCGTCGAAGTAGAGCTCGCTGCCCCGGAACCAGGGCAGGGGGCCCTGGCCGAAAGGGTCGTTCACCGCGTGCGCGAGCGCACCGGATTCCCAACGCCGGATCTGGTCCGTACCCATGACCGCTCCCCTCCCTCGCTCCCCCGGCTGGCGTGCATCGCCTCGGTGCGTGGCGCGCGTCGCGCCGGTGCGGCCCTTCTCGGACCTCCGTTTCGGGAACATCCGGCCGCGACCGCTCCCAGCACATCACATAACGCACGCACTCCGTCACCGTTCGTCGCGAATTGGCGAGACCGGAACGGTCTCAGACGAGGCGGACCGGCTTCTCCGTGCGGACGCCCAGGGCCGACAGCCACTCCCGCAGGGGCTTGGGGTCGCCGTCCTCGACCAGGCAGAGCACGCGGGGCGCCAGATCGGTCCGGCGGTCGCCGCCGACCAGCAGGACCGGGCCGTCGAGCCAGTCCATGCCGGGTGCGGCCCCGGCCGAGTCCACGGCGGCGCAGCACACCATCGCCGTCACGTGGTCGGCCAGCAGGTCCCGGCCGCTGCGCGGCGGCTGGAGCGGGAACAGCGGTACGGCGTCCGCGCCGCGGGCCCTGTCGGCCCCGCCTGCGGTGCCCGCGGCCCGCTCCTCGCGGGCGAGGTCGGCGCTGAGCCGACCGGCCAGGGCCTCGCCGAGCGCCCCTTCTCCCGAGGCGTTCGTCAGGCAGCCCAGCACCCGCTCCAGCGTGGGCCCGGTGAAGCCGTCCGCGCCGGGGGGCGCGGCGGCGGCCTCGATCGTGGCCGGTCCCGCCGTACCGGACGGGCCGGACGGGGCGGGTGAGCCGGCGGCGCCCGCGGCGGCGGGGGCCACCGCGGCGGGGGCGGCGGACCCGGCACCGGCCGGGCTCGCGGAGCCCGCCGGCGCGGTGGGTCCGGCGGAGCCGTGCGGACCGACGGGTCCGGTGGACCCCGCGGGGAGGCCCGCCGGGCCGGCGAGCGCGTCCAGTGCGGCGTGCAGGCGGGCCGCCTCCGCACGCCATTTGCGGTCCACGACCTCTTCCGGATAGGCCGCCCACTCCACCGGGGACCAGTCCGGGCCGGCCTCGGCGGGACCCCCGTGGAAGAGCCGGGCGGCCAGCAGCGAGGTCGCCTCGTCGATCACGCCGGGCTGCTCCAGCAGATCACAGGCGGGCCGCTCGCCGAGCCGCGAGGTGAAGCCCTCGGCCAGCCGGTCCCGCCGCGACAGCTCGGTCAGCGCCGACACCACCCCGGCGTCCAGGTGCGCCGGCCAGCGACCCATCCGCCAGGCGGGCAGCGCCACCCGGGTCAGCAGCCGGTCCCATCCCGCGTAGGCGAGGCCGACCTGCTCCTGGGCGACGATGCGCAGACCGTAGTCCACACCCTGTGCACGGTCCGACGCGGCGGCGGCCACCCCGCGCTCCATCTCGGCGGCGTCCGTCCGGCACAGCCTCAGCAGCAGCCGGGCCGGCGCGGCGATCCAGCCGAGGCCCCGGCGGCCGCCCACGTCCACGGCCGCGTCCAGCCCCCGCACGAAGCCGCGCGCGTCGGCTATGTCCGGGTGCGCGGAAGGACCCGTACCGGCCACGACCGGCGCGAGCACCGCCCGCAGCTCCGCGACCCGCATCCACCACAGGAACGGTGAGCCGATCACCAGCACGGGAGCCGCGCCGGGCGCGGACTGGGGGCCGCCGGCTATGCCGCCCCGGCGGTGGGCCGCATGGGCCCGGTCCTCCAGCCAGCTGTCGCAGTCCGGTGTCAGGGCTATCGCGGAGGGCGGCGGCACATCCATCCGGTCGGCCAGGTCCCGCACCAGGCGGTAGAGATCGGGCGCGGCGGCCTCGGACAGCGGCACCGTCGGCGTCACCGCCGGGCTCGCCCGCAGCACCACCGCGGCGAAGATCCCGCCGAGGAGCAGCACCAGCGCCGCGACCGCGCCCACCACGAGGGTCACGGTGCCCCAGGGCTCGCCGGACAGCCGGCCCGTCGTCAGGGCGGCCGCCAGCACCACCGCGACGGCCGCCGGCAGCAGTACGACGGCTAGGGCCCGGCTGCGCACACGCAGCACGGCCAGAGCGCGGGACCGCGCGGACGGAACGCCCGCTTCCATGGTCGAACCGAATCCGGACACGGCCGGTCTCACCCCCTCTGCCCTGCGGCTGCGTTGCTCACTCCCCCACTGTGACACCCGCCACTGACATCGCAAGGTCGGTGGGCCAAGTGCCGGAATGCTTGCGCCGCACCCTAGTTGGGGCACGCCCGGCCGTCAGGCAGACGAGGTGACGATCACCCGATGGAATGGCTTTGGGTAAAGCTGAGTGCGTTCGAACGAGGCCGGATGCAGTCGCACGCGGACACGCCCGCGGGCCCGGGCGCGAGACGTGCGCACCGGGCCCGCGGGTCTGCGGAACCGCTGGTCAGCCGAGCCCGGCCGCCTTGGCGGCGATGTCCGTACGATGCTGCGAGCCGTCCAGCCGGATCCGCGCCACCGCCCTATACGCCTTCTCACGGGCCTGCGCCAGATCAGAACCGGTCGCCGTCACCGACAGCACGCGACCACCCGCGCTGACGACGGCGTCGCCCTCGCGCCGGGTCCCGGCGTGCAGCACATAGGCGTCGGGCGCGTCCTCGGCGGCCACCTCGGCCAGGCCCTCGATCGGGTCGCCGGTGCGGGGGGTGTCGGGGTAGTTGTGCGAGGCGATGACGACCGTGACGGCCGCGTCCTCGCGCCACACCAGCGGCGGCTCGTCGGCCAGGGTGCCGTTGGCGGCGTGCAGCAGTACCCGCGCGAGCGGGGTGCGCAGCCGGGCCAGGACCACCTGGGTCTCGGGGTCGCCGAACCGGGCGTTGAACTCGATGACCCGGGTGCCGCGGCCGGTGATCGCGAGGCCGGCGTAGAGCAGCCCCGAGAAGGGGGTGCCGCGGCGGCGCAGCTCGTCGACGGTCGGCTGGAGCACGAGCTCCATGACCTCGTCGACCAGCTTCGGGTCGGCCCAGGGAAGCGGGGAGTACGCGCCCATGCCGCCGGTGTTGGGGCCCTGGTCGCCGTCCAGGGCGCGCTTGAAGTCCTGCGCGGGCTGGAGCGGGACCACGGTCACGCCGTCGGTGATGGCGAAGAGGGAGACCTCGGGGCCGTCGAGGTACTCCTCGATGACCACGCGGTCGCAGGCGAGCGCGTGCGCGCGGGCCGCGGCGAGGTCGTCGGTGACCACGACGCCCTTGCCGGCCGCCAGACCGTCGTCCTTGACGACGTAGGGGGCGCCGAAGGCGTCGAGGGCCGCGTCCACCTCCTCCGCAGTGGTGCAGACGTAGCTGCGCGCGGTCGGGACCCCGGCCGCCGCCATCACGTCCTTGGCGAAGGCCTTGGAGCCTTCGAGCTGCGCCGCTTCGGCGGACGGGCCGAAGACCGGGATGCCGGCGGCGCGCACGGCGTCACCGACCCCGGCGACCAGCGGGGCCTCCGGGCCGACGACGACCAGGTCGGCGCCGAGTTCGGTCGCGAGAGCGGCGACGGCTTCGCCGTCGAGGGCGTCGACCGGGCGGAGCTCGGCCACCTCGGCGATGCCGGCGTTGCCGGGAGCGCAGTACAGCGCGGAGACGTCGGGGTCGAGGGACAGAGAGCGGCACAGGGCGTGTTCGCGGGCGCCGCCGCCGATGACGAGGACCTTCACGCTGCTCAGCCTAGCCCGGACGGCGGGGCGGGCTTCGTGCGGCCACCCAACCGGGACGGTCTACTCGTTTGTGTATTCCTCCACAACGGTGGCTCCGAGCTCCCGCACGATCAGGTCGTGCCCGGTCAGCGCGCTCTCGACGAGGTCGGGGTCGTCGTCCTCGGCGAAGTCGTCCTCGGGAGCCACCGGCGGGGGCGCCTGCTGTACGGGCGGCGGCGGGGCGGAGACCGACTGCTGGGGCTGCTGATGCTGCTGGGACTGCTGCTGCTGCGGCGGCGCGGACGGGGCCTGCGGGGCGGGAGCCTGCTGCTGCTGCGGGGGCGGCGGGCTGTACGCCGGCGCGGGCGCGGACGGCGCCCCGTACGACGGGCCCGGGCCGCCCGCCGGGGCGGGGGAGCCGCCGCCCACGACGGCGTCGATCTTCCAGTTGACCTGGAACTGCTCGGCCAGGACGGCCTTGAGCACGTCCTCGCTGCCGCTGCTGGCGAAGTTGTCGCGGGCTCCGGCGTTGGGGAAGCCGAGCTGGAGGGTGGTCCCGTCGAAGCCGGTGACCTGGGCGTTCTGGCTCAGCAGGATCCAGGTGAAGCGACGGCGGTTCTTGACGGCCTCCAGGACGCCGGGCCACATCGCCTGGACCTGTCCTGCTCCGGCCGCCATACCGGGGGAGGGCGCGGGGGCGGCCGCCGCCGGGGCGGGGGACGCGGGCGCCGGAGTGGCCGGAACGTGCGCGGGCGCGGGCACGCCCTGCCCGGGGGCGGCCGCACTGGGCCAGGCACCGGGTGCGGGGGCCGCGGCGGCAGGCCGGGCGGCCGGGGCACCACCGCCGGGCTGCGCGGCTCCGGGCCACGCGCCGGGCGCGGGCGCGGCCGGCGCTGGCGGTGCGGGCGGTGCGGCGGCCGGTACGGCGGACGGGGCGACGGGCGGTACGGCTTCCGGCTGCGCGGGGGCCCGTACCGGCTCGGGAGCGGCGGCCGACGCGACGGGGCCCGGCGCCGGGGTGTGGGCGGCGGCCCGCGCGGCGGCGGGACCCCCGCCTGGACCGGCGGGCGCCATGGCGTGCGCCTCGGGCCCGGGCACATAGCCCATCGCGGGGGCCACGGCCTGCGGCGCGGCGGCGAAGGCGGCGGCTCCGCTGCGCTCCAGGCGCTCCAGACGGGCCTGGAAGGACCGCTCGTCGTCGAAGGCGGCGGGGAGCAGCACGCGGGCGCAGATGAGCTCCAGCTGGAGCCGCGGCGAGGTCGCGCCCCGCATCTCGGTGAGGCCCGCGTTGACCAGGTCGGCGGCGCGCGAGAGCTCGGCGGCCCCGAACACGGACGCCTGGGCCTGCATCCGCTCCACGACGTCGGCGGGGGCGTCGATCAGCCCCTTCTCCCCGGCGTCCGGCACGGCGGCGAGGATGACCAGGTCGCGCAGCCGCTCCAGCAGGTCGGCGACGAACCGGCGCGGGTCGTTCCCACCCTCGACGACCCGGTCGACGACCTCGAAGGCGGCCGCGCCGTCCCCCGACGCGAAGGCGTCGACGACGGAGTCGAGCAGGGAGCCCTCGGTGTAGCCGAGCAGGGAGGTGGCCATGGCGTACGTCACACCCTCCTCGCCGGCGCCGGCGAGGAGCTGGTCCATGACGGACATCGAGTCACGCACGGAGCCCGCACCGGCGCGCACGACGAGCGGCAGCACGCCGTCCTCGACGCGGGCGCCCTCCCGGCCGCAGACCTCGCCCAGGTACTCGCGCAGGGTCCCGGGCGGGACCAGGCGGAAGGGGTAGTGGTGCGTCCGGGACCGGATGGTCCCGATCACCTTCTCCGGCTCGGTGGTGGCGAAGATGAACTTGAGGTGCTCCGGCGGCTCCTCGACCACCTTCAGCAGGGCGTTGAAGCCCGCCGAGGTGACCATGTGGGCCTCGTCGATGATGTAGATCTTGTAGCGGCTGGACGCCGGGCCGAAGAATGCCTTCTCCCGCAGGTCACGGGCGTCGTCCACACCACCGTGCGAGGCGGCGTCGATCTCGATGACGTCGATGGACCCCGGCCCGTTCCTGGCGAGGTCCTGGCAGGACTGGCACTCCCCGCAGGGGGTCGGAGTGGGACCCTGCTCACAGTTCAGGCACCGGGCGAGGATGCGCGCGCTGGTGGTCTTTCCACACCCGCGCGGCCCGCTGAACAGGTACGCGTGATTGACCCGGTTGTTCCGCAGGGCCTGCATCAGGGGTGCAGTGACATGCTCCTGACCGATGACCTCGGCGAACGACTCGGGGCGGTAGCGGCGGTACAGCGCAAGGGACGACACGTCTACGAGGTTATCCGGGCCCACCGACAACAGCGGCCCGCCGACGCCACCGGACCCCGGAACCCAGGGCCCCGGGAACGCAAAGGGCCCCCCACGCACCCGCCAGAGCCCACTTACCCTTGCTGCCTTCCGGCCCTGGGGGAGTTGGGTGAGATAGCGCCACGTGAGGGGCTGGGCCCCACCCTAGCGGATCCGCACCCCCGGAATCGACCCCGCCCCCGCCCGGAAGCCAGCACCGCCCCCCGCCGGATCCCCGCCGAACGATCACGTTCGCGAGCACCCCTCCACGTCTTGTATTGTTTGCGGCGGAGGATTCGCCTAGAGGCCTAGGGCGCACGCTTGGAAAGCGTGTTGGGGGCAACCCCTCACGAGTTCGAATCTCGTATCCTCCGCCACGGCTGACCAGCCGAAACGAAGACCTCGACCGCACCGCGGTCGAGGTCTTCGTCGTGCGCCCGGTCTCAGTCTTGGTCTCATTTATTTCGGACATTTGATCACGAACCCCTGTGGTGCCACTACGATCGCCGGTCATGGACTGGCTGGAGCGGACCGCGACGTTGAGGCAGTGGACCAAGGGCGGGGCGCGGGCTCCCCACAAGCCGCTACTCCTGCTTTACGCCCTCAGCCGGTTCCAGGAGGATGCTGACAGCGAGCTGTTCTACAGCGCGGTGGAGGAGGACCTGAAGCGGCTGCTGGCCGAGTACGGTCCGCCCAACAAGACGACGCCCGCCTACCCCTTCCACCATCTGACCAGCGACGGGGTGTGGGAGGTGCGCACCGACCGCGGACCCGGCAGCCCCGGGAGCGCGGTGCGGGAGCTGCGGGCATCCCGGGCTGTCGGGCGACTGGCACCGGAGCTGCGGGCGGCACTGCGGCGGGAGCCGGCGCTGCTGGGCCGGATGACGCGCGTACTGCTCGACCAGCACTTCCCACCCTCGCTGCACGGCGAAATGTGCGAAGCGATCGGGCTGGAGCTGGAGCCCACGGAGACCGGACGGCCCCCGTCAGCACGACGGCAGAGGGACCGGCGGATGCGGGAGCTGGTACTGACGGCCTACGAGTACCAGTGCGCCTTCTGCGGATACGACGGGCGGATCGGGGCCGCGCCAGTCGGCCTGGAGGCCGCGCACGTGCGCTGGTGGGCGTTCGGCGGCCCGGATGACGTCGACAACGGCCTGTGCCTGTGCGCACTGCACCACAAGCTCTTCGACAAGGGCGTCCTCGGTGTCGGCGACGGCCACCGCATCCTCGTCTCGCAGCACTTCGTCGGGCGCAGCCCCGCGGCCCGCGAGCACGTCATAGCCCTCGCGGGCCGCCGTCTCGTCGGCCCGCAGCCGGGCGTCCGCCCCGTGGCGACGCGCCACCGCTCCTGGCACACCAGCCAGGTCTTCCACGGCGCCCCGCGCCCAGGCGCAGATCTTCCGCGGAGCCGATCTCGCGGTGCCTCGCGCAACCGCCCGCAGGTCAGCCCTGGTACTCCCACGGGTTGAGCAAGAGTGCGCCGGTCCGGGCCAGGTGCTTGACGTTCCGGCTGACAAGGGTCCACCCGTTCGCGAGGGCGGTGGCGGCGATCAGCGCATCCGGCGGATCGATGCTGGTTCCGGCGCTCTTCAGTTTCCGATGAAGGGCGAGGTACGCGAGGGCCTCCTGTTCTCCGACGGCCGCGATCCGGTCGCCGTAGTCAAGGCGAATGCCGTCGAGCGCCCGCTCGAAAGCGGCACGCCGTGCCTGGTCCGGCGTCGCAGCGATGCCGGCCCCGATCTCAGCAATCGTGATGACACTCAGGTAGAGGCCGGTTGCCGGGACCGAACGGGCAGGCGACAACAGCCGAAGCCGGCTTCGGCCGGGTGGTGATCTCGGAGACCACGTTGGTGTCGAGCAGATAGATCACTCGCCGTCCGCCGCATCGTCGTAGGAACGCTGCCCGAACTCCAGGCCCTCGAACGGTGCCGACTCAAGCCGATCAAGGAATCCGTCACTGCCGAGGGTGGCCCAGCGGTGAAGCATCTCTGGAAGGGCGTCGATGTCCGTGTCGGCGAGTTCGGCGTCGAAGTGCCCGAGCTGCTGTTCGGGCAAGGACTCCCGGATCTCCCGAATCGTCCGCAGCGGATGTGAATCTTCAGGCCGACGGGGCGGAAGCGGAAGGTTCGGGGCAGTACTCATGATCGGCTCCTCCACGAAGCGGTCCGCGGGCCCATACCTGGGGACAAGCCTAGAGTGGTCGGCCGCCGGGCAGGTCGGATCCGGGCGAACCCCAACCAGCCTGGTCTCAGTTCTGGTCTCATTCGCCCTCGTCCAGCCCCGTCCGGACAGGGTCACCCCGAACCCTCCGCCGCAGTTCAGGACGCCCCGACCCCCGCCGGACCCCCGTACGAACATTTGGAAAGCGTGTTGGGGGCAACCCCTCACGAGTTCGAATCTCGTATCCTCCGCAGTCGCCTGACCAGGCGAAACGAAGACCCCGGACCGCTTCAGCGGCCGGGGTCTTCGGCATGCTCTGGTCTCAGCTCCAGTCTCACTCATTTCCGACATTCGCGACATTCTTTGGGATGCGTCGCGACGCCTCCCCCGCGAGGGCCTAACGCCCGGACCGGCAGGCGCATGCCACAAGCCAGACCGACGGAAAGAGGAGTATGTTTTATGGAGGCGTACTTCTATATCTGGAGCAGCTCGTGGACAAGCCTGCCGAGATGTTCGACCGGGATTACGAGTGGTCGGCGCTGAGCCGGTTCATCGCCGATCCTCAGCCAGGAGCGACCCTGGGTGTGGTCTCCGGGCGTCGCCGCCAAGGCAAGACGTTCCTACTGGATGCCGCCTGCCGTGCCGCCGGAGGGTTCTATTTCGGTGCGACCGAGGCCGCCGATGCCGAGTCGCTACGGCGGATCAGCGCAGCGCTGACCGCGCACGTCCGCCCCGCGAGCCCGTTCCACTTCGCCAACTGGGCAGAGGCCGTCGACGCTCTGCTCGCGCTCGGCGCCGAGCGGCCCGTCCCCGTGGTGATCGACGAGTTTCCTTACCTCGCCAAGGCCAACCCGGAGCTGCCCTCGCTCATCCAGGAGGCGTTGCGGCCTCTGCGTGACCAGCGCACCGGCTCCCGTACCCGGCTGCTGCTGTGCGGCTCGGCGCTGTCCTTCATGGGCCGACTGCTGTCGGGCAACGCCCCACTGCGCGGACGGGCCGGACTGGAACTGGTCGTCCGCCCCCTGGACCACCGCCTCGCCGCCGAGTTCTGGGGCATCACCGACCCCCACCTGGCCATGAAGGTGAACGCGATCGTGGGCGGCACTCCCGCCTACCGGCGCGAATTCGCACGCGGCGACTCGCCAAAGGGGCCGGACGACTTCGACGACTGGGTCGTCCGCACCGTCCTCAATCCCGAAACCCCTCTCTTCCGCGAGGCCCGCTATCTACTGGCCGAAGAACCCGACCTCCGCGACACCGCCCTGTACCTGTCCGTCCTGGCCGCCGTCGCCGACGGCAACGCCACACGCGGGGGCATGGCCGGCTACCTGGAACGCAAGGCCACCGACATCGCCCATCCCATCAACGTCCTCGAAGACGCGGGCCTGCTGCACCGGGACGCGGACGTCTTCCGCGACAACCGGCCCACCTACCGCATCGCCGAACCGCTGATCGGCTTCTACCACGCGATCATGCGACCGGTCTGGGACCAGCTCGAACGCCCCGGCAGCGCGCCACGGGTCTGGCAGGCCAGCCGTCGCCGCTTCGTCAGCAATGTCCTCGGGCCCCATTTCGAACAGGTCTGCCGCGACTGGGCATTGCATCACGCCGACCCCGAGCTCCTGGGCGGTCTGCCCGCCCGCGTCGGACACGGCGTCGTCCACGACGCCAAGGCCCGCACCGGCCACGAGGTCGATGTCGCGGCCATCGGAATCGCCGACGGCGCCAAGCCTCCACTCCTGGCCATCGGGGAAGCCAAGTGGAACGACACCATGGGCATCGCCCACATCGAGCGCCTCCGGCACATCCGCGACCTCACCGCCCAGGCCGGGCGCTACGACACGACCAACACCCGGCTCATCTGCTTCAGCGGAGCCGGATTCAACGACAAGGCACACGTCGTAGCGGCAGCCGACCCGGACATCCGATTGATCGACCTGGCTACTCTCTACGGCCAGGTCTGACATCTCGGCGTCGCCGGAAGGTCAGCCTTCGGCACCTCGCAGCACCGCCAGCAGTTCCCCTACTGTTCCTTCAGTACGGGAAGCAGGTAGATCAGCACCATGGTGAGTGACGTCGGCAGGCAGAAGCCCACGATTGCCCTCCAAAGTTGGTAGCGGCGACCGGTCCACCACTTGTCCAGGAAGGGGAGAAGAAGGCTGCTGATAGCCAGCAGCAGCGTGCCCTGCAACACCAGCGCTACATCACCGCGCGCCAAGCCGAATGCCTGACAGGCCCAGCCGTACAGGAGGGCCCCGATCAGGACCAGGCTAGGCAAGAAGATGATCGCAAGCCGACGCCCTGCTCTCCGCTCCGCGGCCTCCATCTCGGGAGTGACGATCTTGACGCGAACGTAGCGGGGCATGTCTCTCCAAGGACCGCGTGTGCCAGGTAAGTAGAGCTGCAGCAGCGTATCGATCCCATCGAACGCACGTGCCGATATGCGCGAGCCCAGACAGCCACCCCTGACACTGTGATGACACTCTTCGAGGACAAGCGGAACTACCGACGGTGAACGCCGCTCTCTACCTGATCGACACCAGCGCCCTCGCCCGCTTCATGCGCGGCGACGCGGAGCAGTACGGCTGGGACCAGGCGGCGGCCGCCGGCCTGATCGCCACGTGCCCCATCACGGAGCTGGAGTTCTTCCACAGCGCCCGATCAGCCGCCGACCGGACGCGCGGGATCGAGGACGTCCGCCTGATCTTCGGCTGGGTCCCGGTCGACGACCGGGCCTGGCAGGTCCAGGAAGCCCTCGCCGAACAAGGCAAGCAGCGCAGCGCCGGTGCGGTGGACCTCGTCGTCGCCGCGACCGCCGAGCTGCAGGGACTCACTCTTCTGCACAGTGACCACGACTTCGAAGGCATCGCCGCAGTAACCGGCCAGCCCCTCCAGTGGTACGGCCCTCGGGCCGCAAGTAGCCGGGCGGTGGTTGCAGTCCTGGTTGCATCCACCCTCGTCCAGCCCCGTTCGAAGGGGCCGTACCGAACGCTCCGTCGCAGGTCAGGACGGGTGGGGCGCCCGCCGGACGGGCGCCGATCCGATGCGACCGGGCGCGGACGCGGTCCGGCGGGGCTCTCGGCCGGGGTCAGCCGAAGGTCGGCATCTCGCCTACCGTCGTCGACATGTCGATCACCGCGAAGGCGGCGCCCTGCGGGTCCGTGACCGCCGCGAAGCGGCCGAACGGGCTGTCCATCGGGCCGAAGTGCAGCTTCCCGCCGTGCTTCTGGGTCTTCGACACCGCCTCGTCGCAGTCCGGGACCCCGAAGTAGACGTGGACGTACGGCGGCAGCTCCGGCGGGAAGTCGTCGTCCATCTTCATCCGGCCCAGCACCGGCTGCGCCGGCGCGCCGAGGCTGAAGACCTTGAAGTCCACGTCGGCCATCTCCGGATCGTCTCCCGGGTCCATCTGCTCGACGGCGTACGGGAAGACCTTCGGCAGGAAGGCGTCCGGCTTGGCCGGCTCCCGGGTGAAGACCTCCGCCCAGGCGTAGGAACCCGCCTCGCCCATCTTCTCGAAGCCCTTGTGCTCGCCCGGCTGCCAGACGCCGAAGACGGCGCCGCTCGGCTCCTTCGCGATGAGCATCGTGCCGAGGGCGCCGACCTGCATCGGGCCCATGAGGACCTCACCGCCGTTGGCGGTCACCTTCCCGGCGGTGGCCGCCGCGTCGGGCGAGGCGAGGTACAGACACCACTGCGAGGGGGCGTCGATCCCGGGCATCGGCGGTACGACGGCCGCGACGGCCTTGCCGTCGGAGTAGGCCTGCGTGTAGTTGCCGTACTCGCTGCTGGACTCGCCGAAGGTCCAGCCCAGCACGTCGCCGTAGAAGGTCTTGGCGGCCTCCACGTCCCTGAACATCGCGTCCACCCAGCACGGCGCGCCTTCGGGGAACTCTTGCATGTTCGATCGACTCCTCGGCTCGTTCGCGGCTGTCGTCGTACTCACGCTAGGCGCGCGGTGTGCCGACCGCGCGGGGAGCGCGCCCGCGCGGGACGCTGGAGCCATGGACAAGGACATCACCATCCGGCTGGCGCAGCAGCCCGAGGCCGACGCGCTGCTCGGCCGGAGCCCGCTCGCCGCGCTCGTCGGAATGCTGCTGGACCAGCAGGTACCGATGGAGTGGGCGTTCTCGGGGCCCTGGACGATCGCCCAGCGGATGGGCGCGGACGACCTGGACGCGCACGCCATCGCCGCGTACGACCCGGAGGCCTTCGCCGCCCTGCTCTCCGAGAAGCCCGCCGTGCACCGGTATCCGGGCTCGATGGCGACGCGGATCCAGCAGCTGTGCGCGTATCTGGTGGAGCACTACGGCGGGAGCGCCGAAGCCGTGTGGGCCGACGCCGCGACGGGGCGGGAGCTGCTGGGGCGCCTCAAGGCGCTGCCGGGCTTCGGGGAGCAGAAGGCGCAGATCTTCCTCGCCTTGCTGGGCAAGCGGTTCGGGGTGCGGCCGACGGGCTGGCGGGAGGCCGCGGGCGGCTACGGCCAGGCGAACGTCTACCGTTCGGCGGCCGACATCACCGGGCCGGAGTCCCTGGCCAGGGTGCGGGCGCACAAGCAGGAGATGAAGGCCGCAGCCAAGGCCGCGAAGGCCGCCGGGGGCGCATGAGCGGGTGCCCGCGCCGGTTGCCGGGCCGGTTGCCGGGCCGATTCCCGAGCCGGTTGCCGCGCCGATTCCCACGCCGATTCTTGAGCTGGCTCCCGAGCTGGCCCCCGGCCTGGGTCGACCGGCCGCACATGGTCCTGATCGACCCCTGATACCGGTCGATCAGGACCGTAGGTTGGGGGACATGACAGAGTTCGCAACCCGCGCCGCCACCGCCGAAGCCATCCAGGACGCCCCCGGCAGCCTCATCACGCTGCTGACCGACACCGCCGAGCTGACCTGCAACACCGCCACCTTCGAGGAGGGCGCGGCAGGCGCCCCGGTGCACTTCCACACCAGGGCCACCGAGTTCTTCCACGTCACCGCCGGACGCCTCGACGTCCTGGTCGGCGACGAGATCCAGACCCTGGACGCCGGCGACTTCATCGCGATCCCGCCGGGCGTCAAGCACGCCTTCGCCCCCGCCGCCGGCCACACGGCGAGCGTCTTCGTCGGCTTCACCCCCGGCATGGGCCGCTTCGACTACTACCGCCTCCTCGGCCGGGTCAACGCGGGCGAGGCCACCGTGCAGGACATCAAGGACAGCTCGGCGACCTATGACAACCACTACGCCGAGAGCCCCGCCTGGAGCGGCCGCCGCCGCAGCGCCGAGCCGTAGACCACGTCCGCGTCGAGGCGGCGCAGTTCCTCCGCGATCAGTTCGGCGCCGCTGCGGATCTTCAGGGCCACCCTGCGGTCGGGGCTCCCCGGCAGGATCAGGGTGGCCAGCGCGCCCGCGGGCCGGTCCACCCGGATCTCCCCGCCCGTGGTGCGCAGCACCACCCCGGTGATGACCGGGCCGTCGGTCGCGACCCGGTCCACCGGGACCCCGAGCCGGTCCTCCAGCCAGCGCGCCAGCAGCTCGGCGCTCGCGTTGTCCGGCTCGCTCTCCACCGCCGCACCGGTCACCGGCAGAGGCTTCTGGTCCAGGGCGGCGGCCAGCAGGGCCCGCCACGGCGTCAGCCGGGTCCAGGCCAGGTCCGTGTCGCCGGGCTGGTAGCCGGCGGCCCGCTCGTCGAGCACGCCCACAGGGTCGAAGGCGGCGGCCGCGTCCGTGATCCGACGCTGCGCGAGCGCGCCCAGCGGGTCCCGTGCCAGGTCGGCGGGGGCATCGCCTGGCCACCACGCCACCACCGGCGCGTCCGGCACCAGCAGCGGCAGTACGACCGACCCGGCCTGCTCGGTCAGCGCCCCGTGCAGGCGCAGCAGTACGAGTTCGCCGGCCCCGGCGTCCGACCCGACCCGCAGCTCGGCGTCGACCCGGCTCGCGCGCAGCTTGTGCGGGCCGCGCGAGACCCGCTTGATGACCGCGATGATGCGGCACGGGTGCTCACGCGAGGCCTCGGAGGCCGCGCGTACGGCGTCGTAGGCGTTCTCCTCGTCGGTGACGACGACGAGCGTCAGCACCAGACCCATGGTGGGGCTGCCTATCGCCCGGCGTGCTGCGAGCAGGGCCCGGTTGACCTTGCTGGACGTGGTGTCGGTGAGTTCGGTCCGCATGCACCGAGTCTGTCACCGCGTCATCTGCGCCTGCGCGCCGTACCGAAGACGGAGCGCGAGATCTCGCGGCCCAGCTGCGTGCCGATCGAGCGGGCCAGCGAGCGGAACAGCCCGCTGCCCACCACCTGCTCGGCCAGCGAGGGCTCCGACTTCGGGGCGCCGCGCCCGTCCGCCCTCGTGCTCTCCTTCTCCGCCGCCTTGGCCTGCTCCTCGGCCTCGGCCGCCGCCGCTGCGGCCTCCGCCTGCGCCTCCGCCGCGGCCTGCTCGGCGCTGATCCTCTCGTACGCCGACTCGCGGTCGACGGGCTCCGCGTAGCGCGACCAGAGCAGCGAGGCGTGCACGGCCCGCTCCAGGCCGGCGGCCCCGATCGGGCCCATCAGCGACTGCGGGGCGCGCAACCGGGTCGCGGCGACGGGAGTGGGGGCGCCGCTCTCGCTGAGCACGGTGACGACCGCCTCTCCGGTCCCCAGCCCGGTGAGCAGCTCCTCAAGGTCGTAAGCGGAGTGCGGGAAGGTCCTCACCGTCGCCTTCAGCGCCTTGGCGTCGTCGGGGGTGAAGGCGCGCAGGGCGTGTTGCACGCGGTTGCCGAGCTGGCCGAGCACGTCGGCCGGCACGTCCTTGGGCGTCTGGGTCACGAAGAAGACGCCGACGCCCTTGGAGCGGATCAGCCGGACGGTCTGGGTGACCGACTGGAGGAAGGCCTTCGAGGCCCCGTTGAAGAGCAGGTGGGCCTCGTCGAAGAAGAAGACGAGCTTGGGCCTGTCCAGGTCGCCGACCTCGGGCAGGTCGTTGTAGAGGTCGGCCAGCAGCCACATCAGGAAGGTGGAGAAGAGCTGCGGCTTGTCCTGGACCGACGGGAGTTCCAGTACGGAGACCACCCCGCGGCCGTCGGCGGCCGTACGCAGGAACTCGCCGGTGTCGAACTCGGGCTCGCC
Organism: Streptomyces sp. NPDC060232; assembly: GCF_042726555.1. Classification (NCBI taxonomy): domain Bacteria; kingdom Bacillati; phylum Actinomycetota; class Actinomycetes; order Kitasatosporales; family Streptomycetaceae; genus Streptomyces; species Streptomyces sp. NPDC060232. The sequence continues at coordinate 67,876 of NZ_JBHXAG010000012.1, forward strand.
GAAGAACTCCGTGGCGCCTTGCGCCTCGAAGGCGGTCAGGGCCCGCAGGATCACCCCGGCGGTCACGGTGGACAGGCCGCCGATGCCCTTGAGTTCCGCCTTCCCCTGGTCGGAGACGAGGAAGGCGACGACCGCGCGCAGGTCCTTGAGGTCGATCAGCTCCAGGCCCTTGGTGTCGGCGTAGTGGAAGATCAGGGCGAGGGACTGCTCCTGCGTCTGGTTGAGCCGGAGCACCTTCGACATCAGCACCGGGCCGAAGGCGGTGACGGTCGACCGGACCGGGATGCCGGGGCCGATCCCGCCCAGCGAGTAGAACTCGCCCGGGAATCCGGTGGGCTCCCAACTCTGGGCCACATCCCGGGCCCGCTCGTCGATCCGTTCGCCGGGCGTGCCGGGAGCCGTGATCCCCGAGACGTCGCCCTTGATGTCGGCGAGGAAGACGGGGACGCCGTTGGCCGACAGCTGCTCGGCGATGAGCTGGAGCGTCTTGGTCTTACCGGTGCCGGTGGCACCCGCGACCAGCCCGTGCCGGTTGAGCATCGCCAGCGGGATGCGGATCTGACGGTCGGGCAGGCACGCGCCGTCCCAGAGGAGAGCCCCCAGGTCGAGCGCGGGTCCGGTGAAGGCGTAGCCGGCGGCGATCTGCCCGGCCGGGTCCACCGGGTCGGCCGCGTCCGCCGCGTCGGCCGGGTCCGCCGAGTCCGTCCGGTCCGCCGAGTCGGCAGCCGGGGCCGTCTGGCCCGTCCGGTCCGCCGCAGCATCGGTGGCGTCGGTGCTCTCACTCATGGATCACTCCCCATATGGCACTCTTCATCACTTTTGCACCACCCTTGCGAGGCTGCGCCCGCAGGCACGGGCCCGGTAGGCTTTCCGTGTGATCTTCAAGCGCATCGGAAGCGGGCGGCCGTACCCCGACCACGGCAGGGAAACCACCCGGCAGTGGGCGGACGTCGCGCCGCGCCCGGTCCGGCTCGACCAGCTCGTGACGACCAAGGGCCAGCTGGACCTCGAAACGCTGCTCGCCGAGGACTCGACGTTCTACGGCGACCTCTTCGCCCACGTCGTGAAGTGGCAGGGCGACCTCTACCTGGAGGACGGGCTGCACCGTGCCGTCCGCGCGGCTCTGCAGCAGCGTCAGGTGCTGCACGCCCGCGTCCTCGAGATGGACTGACGCTTCGCGTAGATTGCGCCTTTCGGGTCACCATTGACCTATCAGCAGATCATTTAGTAGGCATCGCCACCGGGTCGCATTACGCTGCGCCCATGAGCATGCTCACTCCCCCCGGCATGGGCGGAAAGTACCGCGTCACGGGGACCGCCTACCCCCGCATGAGCCGTAAGCGGAGCCGACGTCGGATCGTCCTCGCCGTGCTCGGCTCGGCCCTCGCGCTTGCCCTGGTCGGCTACGGGGCACTGCAGCTCATCGACGTGTTCCAGGGCGACAGCCCGAAGCGGAACACGGCTGCCGGTGCCAAGGACTGCCCTACGAAATCACCCGAGGCCGCTGCCAAGGGCGGCGCGCCCGCGGCCGCCGCCACGGCGTCCGCCCCCGTCAAGCCGGCGGTCGTACTTCCCCCGCCCGGCGAGATCACGGTCAACGTCTACAACGCGACCCCGCGCGCGGGCCTGGCCAAGGCCGTCGGCGACGAGCTCGCCAAACGCGGCTTCGTCGTCGGCAGCGTCGGCAACGCCCCGGCCGACTTCGACAAGAAGGTCCCCGGTACCGGGATACTGCTGGGCTCCCCGACGACCGACAAGGCCGTCTTCGCCGTACTCGGCACCCAGCTCGCCGGCACCACCCAGCAGACCGACACCCGTGAGACCGCGGACGTCGACCTGATCCTGGGCGACGCCTTCACCGAGCTCAGCACGGAGGCGGACGCGGACAAGGCGCTGGCCCTGCTGGCCAACCCCGTGCCCGCGCCCGCCAAGAACTGCTGAGCCGCCCGCGGATGTACGGCTCGGCGCAGGCCCCCGCCGAGCCGTACATCCGGACGGCCGGACAGCCGGGTAGTTCGGCCGGCCGGACATCCGGCCGGCCGGGGGCTACTCCGCCGAGCCGTACATCCGGTCGCCGGCGTCGCCGAGGCCCGGAACGATGTAGCCGTGCTCGTTGAGCCGCTCGTCCACCGCGGCCGTCACGACCGTCACCGGCGTGCCCGCCAGGTCGCGCTCCATGACCTCGACGCCCTCCGGCGCCGCCAGCAGCACCACGGCCGTGACGTCGTCGGCGCCGCGCTTGATCAGCTCCTGGATCGCCGCGACGAGCGTGCCGCCGGTGGCGAGCATCGGGTCCACGACGTAGACCTGCCGTCCGGAGAGGTCCTCCGGCATGCGGGTCGCGTACGTGGAGGCCTCCAGAGTCTCCTCGTTGCGGACCATGCCCATGAAGCCCACCTCGGCGGTCGGCAGCAGCCGCACCATGCCGTCGAGCATGCCGAGGCCGGCCCGCAGGATCGGGACGATCAGCGGCCGGGGGGCCGAGAGCTTCACGCCGGTGGTCGAAGCCACCGGGGTCTCGATGTCGGCCTGCTCGGTGCGCACGTCGCGGGTGGCCTCGTACGCGAGCAGGGTCACCAGCTCGTCCGCCAGCCGCCGGAACGTGGCGGAGTCGGTGCGCTTGTCGCGCAGGGTGGTGAGTTTGTGCGCCACCAAGGGGTGATCGACGACCTGCAAACGCACAACATCCTCCAAAACTCAGCCTGCGACCTGCAAAAACGGTCGCCCGACGCGACCTGCACCCAAAAGGCTACGCGCTGACGCGGCCCCTTCGCGTCCGAAGCGGCGGCCACGCCCGCGAAGGCCTGCGGATGCGGCCCTCGCGGAGGCCCAGCACGCTGGACTGATGAGCCACGCACCGGTGATCGCAGCCGTCGACGGGTCCGAGCACAGCCTCAAGGCCCTCCAGTGGGCGCGGGGCGCCGCCCTGCGGCACGGTACCGGGCTGCTCATCGCCCATGTACTGCCCGACCACGCCCAGTTGTACGCGGGCCGCCGGGCGGCGCTGCACGACGCCTCCGAGCCGGGGGACTACCCCGACCCCGTGCACGACTGGGTCCGCAGCATGCTGGGCGGGAGCGCCGCGCTGCCCGACGGGGTCCGCTACGAGTCGCTGGAGGGCTCCGTCCCCGAGGCACTGCGGGTGATCGGAGCGGGGGCCATGATGCTCGTGATGGGTTCGCGGGGCCGCGGCGGCTTCGCCAGCCTGCTGCTCGGATCGAGCAGCAGGGCGGTGGCCTCGACCGCCCCGTGCCCCGTCGTGGTGGTCCCGCACGCCGACCGCGCCGCGGGCCGTGACACGGGCCGTGACGCCGGCCGCGACACCGGGGCGGCCGGCTCCGAGGTGTCCGCAGGGCGTGTGGTGCTCGGGCTGCACGCTGCCGAGACCCCCGACGACGTGCTCTCCTTCGCCTTCGAGGAGGCGGCCGTGCGGGGGACCACCGTCCAGGTGGTCTCCGCGTACGCCGTCCCGCCCGCGCCGGCCCTGGTGATCGACAGGCCCTTCGAGGTGGTCCCGCCGGAGGGTCTCGCCGACGAGGGGGACGGCGTACCGGCCGAACGGGAGATGCTCCGCTCCCAGACCCGGCGCCTGGAGCCGCTGCGCACGCGCTACCCGGACGTCCCCGTGGAACAGGCCGCGGTCCCCGGCGACCCCGCCGGCCGGCTGGTCGACGCCTCCCGGTCGGCGGCCCTGGTGGTGGTCGGCCGGCACCACCCGCGGCGCACCGCCATGTCGCTGCAGATCGGCTCGGTGGCCCATGCCGTACTGCACCACGCACACGGCCCGGTCGCGATCGTCCCGACCCTCAAGGACGACGTCTGACCTGCACAGGGGTGGCATCAAACGCCCTGTGCGGGGGAAGGTGGGTGCAGGGGGAAACGACCGACCAGCCCAGGGTGGTGGCCGATGCCCGACACGCAGCCGAGCGACGACGCTCCGGAGACGGCGGCGCAGCGCCGAGCACGCCGCGCGCAGTTCCTGCGTGACCTGATGGAGGCCCGCGCCCTGCGTGATCGCGTACAGCCCCGCCGCGCCCGCGCGGCCCGTATGCGCCAGCAGATGCGGATGCGCACGTTCCGCTGGTGAACCGGGCCGGCCCCGGCGCGACACGAGCGGCCCGTCGGGCAACCGGCGCGACCCCCGTCGACCCCGAAACGCCCCGGCGCCGCAACCCCGCACCGGGCCCGGCGGGGCACGGCGCGGCACGACGCAAGCGCGGAAGACCTCTCGCAAAGCCGCTGTTTCTGCCACGATGCCGATTGGGCGGGGCAGGGCGGCGAGCAGCACGGCCGCTTTCGTCCCAACCTCCGGCCGGGGGGACCTCCAACCGGCACGCCTAAGACCAGTGGGAGAGTCACGGTGTATTTCGCCGCACTGCTCGCGCGCACCGAAGACGGGTGGGAAGCGAGCGACATGGAACTCGACGATGTCGAGTCCCTCAGTGATCTGATCGATCTCGCCCGGTCCGCCGCTGTCGACGACGACACGGTGGTCGCCCTCATCGAGGAGGAGGACGCCTGGTTCGGCGTCGTCCGCGTGGACGGCGAGGAGGACCCGCGGTATTTCGTGTCGAACGCCGCCGCGGCCGCCCGCAGCTCCTACGGCTCGATGCTGACCAAAGAGCTGCTGGGCAGCGACGAGGAGGACGACGAACTCGACGAGCTGGACCTGGACGGCACCGAGGACGGCGAGGAGGACGCCATCGCCGCGTTCACGGACGAGGACTCCGACGAGGACGGGGAGCGCGGGGCCGGCTCCGAGCCGGTACCGGCCGGTCCGCTCGGCGATCCCCGGCTGCTGGACGATCTCGGCGTGACCAACAAGCAGCTGATGACCCTCGACGGAGACGCCCTCTCGGAGATCGCCGAGTCCCTCGGCGCCACCGAGGTCCTGGAGGCCGTCCGCTAGTGCTCACCGCGAACACCACCGATCCCGTCGACCCCGTACGGGACCCGTGGCGGGACTCCATGCGCCTGGCGCTCCAGGAGGCCGCCCGGGCGGTGCCGGCCGGCGACGTGCCGGTCGGCGCCGTCGTGCTGGGCCCGGACGGGGAACTCCTCGCCACCGGGTACAACGAGCGCGAGGCGAGCGGCGACCCCACGGCGCACGCCGAGGTCCTGGCACTGCGCAGGGCCGCCGCCAAACTCGGGGAATGGCGGCTTCCGGGGTGCACCCTCGTGGTCACCCTGGAGCCGTGCGTGATGTGCGCCGGCGCGCTCGTTCAGTCGCGCGTCGCCCGGGTCGTCTACGGCGCGGACGACGACAAGGCGGGCGCCGCCGGGTCGCTGTGGGACCTCGTACGGGACCGCAGGCTCAACCACAGGCCGGAGGTGGTGCGCGGGGTGCTCGGCGACGAGTGCGCACGGCAGCTGACGGACTTCTTCCGCGATCTGTGACCGGGCTCGCGTGGAGCCTGGTGAAGCCCGTGGTGAGGCCCGTGGTGGGCTCGCGGCGGGGCTCGCTCATACCGATTTCAGCGGATGGGGTTCCTTAGGCTAGGATCCATCTCGGTAGTGTGTCCGAGTGGCCGAAGGAGCTCGCCTCGAAAGCGAGTATGGGGCAACCCATCGGGGGTTCAAATCCCTCCACTACCGCTCCGATCGAGAGCCCCGCCCCGCAAGGGTCGGGGCTCTCGGCGTGTTCGGGGGTGTTCCGGGCCGTCCGCCGGCGTCGCACACTCCGTCCGGCGTCCCGTCCGACGCTCCGTCCGGCGGCCGGTCCGACGGTCGACCGATCGGCTCTCCGGAGGACAGCGCCGTGACCGCCCGCCCCGTCGGCCGTTGACACGGCATGACCAAGACCCAGCGCATCCTCGCCGCCTTCGCCCTCGCGGGGGCCGCCGCGGGCCTCGCCGCACCCGCCGCCTCCGCGGACACGGCCCCGATCTCCCCGCTCACCCTCCCGGACGTGCCGATCCCCGCGCCCGGAATGCCCGCCGGGGCCCAGCCCGCCTCCGTCCAGGAGGTCGTCGGGAAGGTCGGCGACGGCGCGAACGGCCTCAACGCGCTGATGGACCTGCCCAACCAGCTGGCGCCCGTGATCGCCCCGGTCCAGCCCCTCACCGACCTGGCCGGCGCCATCCAGTGACCGCCGCTCACCCGAGGCACGCGAAGAAGGCCCCCACCGGGGTCGGGACCTTCGACGTGTAGGACGGGGGAAGTGGCATCGGGGGGACAAGCCACTTCCCCCGACGAGGACGGGCCTGCCGGTCCGGGCCGCGGTCAGGGGGAAGCTCGCGGCCCGGACCCCGCAGTGAGGCCCTGTCCCTCACCCGCCGGTTTCCTGCCAGAACCGGTGGGCTCACATCAATCCTGTGCCCGCCGCAACCGCCGGCCGCCCGGCAAAGGGCCCGGAGTACCGGGTCATTGGTCCTTAAAGGACAGGTGAGTGCCCAAACCTGACCGGTTAGACTCACCCGACTTGCAAGGACCGGTTGGGGAGGCCGCCCGCACGTGGACACCAAGAAGCTCATCACGGGTGCCCTCACCGTATTCGCCCTCTTCGTGATCATCACTCAGCCGAAGCGAGCCGCCGAGATCGTGGAAATAGGGTTCCAGGGGATATCGGATGCCGCCTCCGGCATCGGCGAGTTCATAACCGAACTGGTGCGCTGACCCGTACGCCGAAGCGGTTCCCGGACTTCCGGCCCCCCACTCGACGGGTGGGGGGCTTTTTGCGCACCCATCGCCGGGCATAATGCCCCGATATGCCCAACTTGCCCTCAACACGGAGATATACGGTGCTTGCACACAGTGCACATCTCTTGTGATGCTATGACCGCTTTTGACGGATGAGTTGACTGAAGGGGTGGCGTGACCGTGCCGGCCAGTACTGCGCCTCAAGTGCCACCCCGACAGGACCCCCAAGTACCGCCCCAGCAGGAGCCCCGGACGGGAACCCTCCAGCCACAGCCGCCCGAGGAGCCCCCGGCCGCCCTCCCGACAGCCCCGGCGGTCCCGGGAGCCCCGGGACTTCCGGCAGTCCCGGGAGCCCCGGGAGCCACTTCGGGCCCGGGGGTCCCTGCGGTCCCGGCGGCCCCGAGACCGGCCGGCCGCGGTGCGGACACCCGGGCCCTCACCCAGGTCCTGTTCGGCCAGCTGAAGGGCCTCCAGCCGGGCACCAGCGAGCACGCGCGGGTCCGTGGGGCCCTGATCGAGGCGAACCTCCCGCTGGTCCGGTACGCGGCCGCCCGCTTCCGCAGCCGCAACGAGCCGATGGAGGACGTGGTCCAGGTCGGCACCATCGGCCTGATCAACGCCATCGACCGCTTCGACCCGGACCGCGGCGTGCAGTTCCCGACCTTCGCCATGCCGACGGTCGTGGGCGAGATCAAGCGGTACTTCCGCGACAACGTCCGCACCGTCCACGTCCCGCGCCGCCTCCACGAGCTGTGGGTGCAGGTCAACGCCGCCACCGAGGACCTCACCACCCTCCACGGCCGCACCCCGACCACCGCCGAGATCGCCGAGCGGCTGCGCATCAGTGAGGACGAGGTGCTGTCCTGCATCGAGGCCGGGCGCAGCTACCACGCGACCTCACTGGAGGCCGCCCAGGAGGGCGACGGCATGCCCGGACTGCTGGACCGCCTCGGCTACGAGGACCCGGAGCTGGCCGGGGTCGAACACCGCGACCTGGTCCGCCACCTCCTCGTACAACTGCCCGAGCGCGAACAGCGGATCCTGCTCCTGCGGTACTACAACAACCTGACGCAGTCACAGATCAGTGCCGAGCTGGGGGTGTCGCAGATGCACGTCTCCCGGCTGCTGGCCCGCAGTTTCGCCCGGCTGAGATCCGCAAACAGGATCGAGGCCTAACCCGAACGGGTGTAGACCAATCCCGCGTTTCCCGACAGAACGGGCTGATCACGTTCTGCCCCCTTCTGTCGTCGGAGCTATATGTCGATATGGCGCTACAGCGTGTTGCCGACATGTGACATTCTGCGTGAACCGCGTTTGCCGCGGCCCCGCCTCCGGTATTCAGGTGGAAGCTGCGTTCCTCTGACGGGCGCGCCGTACGCGACCGTCCGCGACCTCAAGGGGGTGGCATGTCCGTAGACCAGGGCAGCTCCAAGGTGCTCACGCTCGTAAAGCCCGTGACGCCGCCGGCAGTGTCCGAACGCTCGGAAGCCATCGACACCCGCACCCTCTCCCGCTCGCTCTTCCAGCGACTTGCCACCCTGGACGCGGACAGCCCGGAACGGGCGTATGTACGCGACACACTGATCGAGCTGAACCTGCCCCTCGTGCGGTACGCCGCCGCCCGCTTCCGCAGCCGCAACGAGCCGATGGAGGACATCGTCCAGGTCGGCACGATCGGGCTGATCAAGGCGATCGACCGGTTCGACTGCGAACGCGGCGTGGAGTTCCCGACGTTCGCCATGCCGACCGTCGTGGGCGAGATCAAACGATTCTTTAGGGACACCTCCTGGTCCGTGCGCGTCCCGCGCCGGCTCCAGGAGCTGCGCCTGGCGCTGACCAAGGCCAGCGACGAGCTCGCCCAGAAGCTGGACCGCTCGCCGACCGTCCCGGAACTCGCCGCCGTGCTCGGGGTCTCGGAGGAGGACGTCGTCGACGGCCTCGCCGTCGGGAACGCCTACACGGCCTCCTCGCTCGACTCGCCCTCCCCCGAGGACGAGGGCGGCGAGGGCTCGCTCGCGGACCGCCTCGGCTACGAGGACACCGCGCTCGAAGGCGTCGAGTACCGCGAGTCGCTCAAGCCGCTGCTGGCCAAACTCCCGCCCCGGGAACGGCAGATCATCATGCTGCGCTTCTTCGCGAACATGACGCAGTCGCAGATCGGCGAGGAGGTCGGCATCTCCCAGATGCACGTCTCCCGGCTGCTGACGCGCACGCTCGCGCAGCTGCGCGTGGGCCTGATCGGGGACTGACGCGGGGGCCGGATCGCCGGTGGGGCGATCCGGCGTCGGGCGCTTCCGGACGGACGCCTCCAGACCGGATACTTCCGGAGCGGATGCTTCCCGATCGGACGCTTCCTGCCGTCCGCTTCCCAATTGACGGAACGTCAGGAACACTGGCGCGATGCGAAAGGGATCGCGAGCGGCCACCACCCTGCTCGCCCTGTGCTGCACGGCCGCCGCCGGCCTCACCGGCTGCGGCGGCCCGGAGCGCGAGGGCTTCTCCGCCGTGGGCGCCGCCGCCCCGGGGCCGGAACGGGGCGCCGGCGAGAACGTCGCACCGCGGGGCGGGGTGGAGTTCCAGCAGCTCGGCGGCCCGTCCGCGGCGGGCGGATCCACCGAGTCGTCCGGTACGTCGGCCGGTCCCCCGGGATCGGCGACCGCGGGCGGTTCCACCCCGGGCGGAGCCACGACCACCACACCCGGCGGCTCCGTTGGCACCCCGGCGGCCCCAGGCGGCCCAGGCCGCGCCACCACGCCGCCCGGCACCCCCGACAAGCCGACGAACCCCGCGAGCCCCACCGGCCCCGCGAGCCCCACAGGGCCGACGAGCCCCACCGGCTCTCCCGGCACCACGCCCCCGGCGCCGCCACCCCCGGCCACCCCGGCACAGCTGACGCTGTCCGCGCCGGCCCGGGCCGCCGCGCCCGACCGCTGGTGCGAGCGGGTCACCGTGACCTTCACCAACACCGGCACCACCGCGGCCCGCTCGGGCACGGTCAGCTTCGCCACGCACGTCATCGGCGCCCTCGGCATCGACTGGGCCACGATCACCACGACCCAGCCGCTGCCCGCACCCATCGCGGGCGGAGCTTCGAGGACGCAGACCTACACGGTGTGCCTGGAGGCCTGGCGGGTGCCGCTGGGCATGCACGTGGACACCCGGAAGGTCACCGCGACCTGGGACTGACCGGACGGACCGGACGGACCGCGGTGGGCTCTCGGCCTCAGCGCAGGACCACCCAGGCGGCCGCGCCGATCACGAGCACGAGCGCGAGGACGAGCCCCACCTTCGCGGCCGGGCCCGACGACTTGGACCCCTCCTGCTCGGCACGGCGCTGCTGGCGCGACCCCGGGCCCGCCTGCCGGGCCGGTGCGGCCTCCTCGACGAAAGCCCGGAACATCTGGGTGCTGCCCGCCGGGTCGTAGTTGCCCTCGGGGACCTGTGAGTTGTGGTTCTCAGCCATGGAGCAGGACCCTAGCCGGTTTTCCGATTCTTTTACCGCCCCCACCCCCCGATTCATTTGCCTGTAGCAACCACCGGCTTCTATGGTTGCCTCAAGCAACAAGATGGGGGACTGCCCGGTGCCGACACAGACAACGCGGACCACTCCGCACGAGGAGCTGGCCGGCCGGCTGACCGGAATCGGTGCGGTCAAGCGCGAGCTCGCCCGCAACCTGCCTGCCGACTGCCCGCCCGGCGCCGCCGCCGTGCTCACCGTTCTCGACCGCCACGGCGAGATGCGGCTGAGCCGGCTGGCCGACCTCATGGCCGTCGACATCTCGGTCACCAGCCGGCACGTCACCCACATCGCCGACCGCGGCTGGATCGAGCGCGAGGTGGACCCCGGCGACGGACGATGCCGCATCCTGCGGCTCACCCCGGCCGGGCGGGCGCTGCTCGCCGAGATCGGCGCCCGGTACACGGCCGCCCTGGAAAGAGCGCTCCACGACTGGTCCGCCCAGGACATCGACGTACTCAACACCCTGCTGGCCCGACTCCGATCGAGCTTCTAGCGGAAGGAAAGAAATGGCCCAGTCGGAGACGACGACCGCCCCCATGTCCACATCCGTGGACATGACCCATCCCCAGATCATGAAGGCACTGTCCGGGCTCATGCTCGGCATGTTCGTGGCGATCCTGTCCTCCACGATCGTTTCCAACGCCCTGCCCCAGATCATCAGCGACCTCGGCGGCACCCAGTCCTCGTACACCTGGGTGGTCACCGCCGCGCTGCTGTCCATGACGGCGGCCACCCCGCTGTGGGGCAAGCTGTCCGACCTCTTCAGCAAGAAGCTGCTGGTCCAGATCTCCCTGGTGATCTACGTCCTCGGCTCCGTCGTCGCGGGCATGTCCCAGAACACCGGCACGCTCATCGCCTGCCGCGTGGTGCAGGGCATCGGCGTGGGCGGCCTCTCGGCCCTGGCCCAGATCGTCATGGCCGCGATGATCTCGCCCCGCGAGCGCGGCCGGTACAGCGGCTACCTCGGAGCGGTCTTCGCCGTCGCCACCGTCGGCGGCCCGCTGCTGGGCGGCGTCATCACCGACACCGAGTGGCTGGGCTGGCGCTGGTGCTTCTACGTCGGCGTGCCGTTCGCGATCATCGCGCTGATCGTCCTGCAGAAGACGCTGCGGCTGCCGGTGGTCCGGCGCGACGTCAAGGTCGACTGGCTGGGCGCGTTCCTGATCAGCGCCGCCGTCTCGCTGCTGCTGATCTGGGTCACCCAGGCAGGCGACTCCTACGAGTGGATCTCCTGGCAGACCTGGGCGATGACGGGCGGCTCCGTGGTCCTCGGACTGCTCTTCGTCCTCGTCGAGTCCCGCGCGAGCGACCCGATCATCCCGCTGCGGCTCTTCCGCAACAAGACCATCACCCTCGCCTCCATGGCCTCGCTCTTCGTGGGCATCGCGATGTTCTCGGGGACCGTGTTTTTCAGCCAGTTCTTCCAGTTGGCCCGTGGAGAGTCCCCCACGATGTCCGGAATCCTCACGATTCCGATGATCGGCGGGCTCTTCATCTCCTCCACGGTTTCCGGTCAGGTGATCACCAAGACCGGGAAGTGGAAGGCCTGGCTCGTCTCCGGCGGTGTGCTGCTGACGGCCGGTATGGGTCTGCTCGGCACCCTGCGCCACGACACCCCGTACTGGCACATCGCGGTCTACATGGCAGTGACAGGCCTCGGTCTCGGCATGATGATGCAGAACCTCGTCCTCGCCACCCAGAACCAGGTGGCCCCCGAGGACCTGGGCGCTGCCAGCTCGGTCGTCACCTTCTTCCGCTCCCTCGGCGGCGCCATGGGCGTCTCGGCGCTGGGCGCGGTCATGGCCCACCGGGTCACGCACTACGTCCAGGACGGGCTCACCGCCCTCGGCCCGAAGGCCGCGGCCATCGGCCAGAGCGGGGCCGCCGGTGGCGGGATCCCCGACCTCGACAAGCTGCCCGCGCCCCTCCGCGAGGTCGTCGAGTCCGCGTACGGTCACGGCGTCGGCGACGTCTTCCTGTACGCCGCCCCGTTCGCGCTCCTCGGACTGGTGCTGGTGGTGTTCATCAAGGAGGTCGCCCTGAAGTCGAAGCCCGCGGTGCACAGCCCGGCGGCGGCTTCGCAGGAGGCCGCGGCCGCCGAGGTCACGGACGCCGCCGTCAAGGCCTGACACCCGCAGCCGATCTCCGCCGATCCCAGAAGAGCGCCGCCGGACGACTTCGGCGGCGCTCGGCTGGAATCAGGCGGTGGCCTTGGCCTTGGCCTGAATGCCCGCGGTCAGGATGTCGAGCGCCAGGCAGAAGTCGCCCTCGGTCGTCCGCCGGACCGCCCCCGCAACCGTGCAGGAACCGCCGTACGGCCTGGTGGACGCCGGTCCCGGGCGGCGCCCACCAGGCCGGTGGCGTCCATCAGCCGCTGGAGGCGGCGTCGAAGGCCCGCGTGCGGGCCGATGTTCGGGCAGGCGGCGCTGACCGGAGCCACCCACGGGTGGTCCGCCAGCACCCGCCAGCATCCGCCGGTAAGCCCGGGCCAGGTCCCTCAGCCCGTCCTGCCGGCCGGTTCCGGAGGGGGCAGGGCCGTCTCAAGCAGTGCGCTGTCCAGGGCCAGTTCGAGCAGTTCGTGCTTGGTGTCCGCATACCCCCACAGGGACATCGCGGCGGCCCCGACCCCGGCGGCCGCCCCCGCATCGTCTGCCGGGTGTGGTGGGCCGGGCCACCAGCCACACGCTGGTCCGGGCCTCGCCCGGATCAGCCGCGGTCACCCTGCGGGCCCTCTCCTCGCGACAGACGGACCAGCCCGAAATGCCCGGTCCACTCTTGACGCCGGGTCGTGTGGCGCCGGTCAAGGCGGATGGCAGTGGATCAGGACGTCGGGGCCGTCAGGTCGTAGAAGGTGGCTCCACCGACCGTGGACTCCGCGAACGTGGCCTTGACCCAGTTCTCGATCTCCGAGCTGGCGCCGCCGCCCGGGCCTGCGGGACCGCCCCCGCCACGGCGTCCGCCGTCCTCGCCGGAGCCCGCGGCGGTGCCGGTGCTGCCGCCCTGGCCGATGAACCAGTGGATCTTCCCGTCCCGGACGTACTCCTTGAACTGCTCCAGGGTCGGCGAGGGGTCGCTGCCGTTGAAGCCGCCGACGGGCATGACGGGCACACCGGAGGCCAGCTGGTAACTGGCCGCGTTCTGCGAGCCGATGGCGGCCGCCGCCCAGGTGTAGGCATCGGCGTCGGCTGTGAGGGCAGCCTTCGCCTCGGCGCTGACCCGGGCACCATTGAGCAGACCGCCGGCGCCGCCGCCGGGGGCGCCGCCCGTCATGCCGCCAGGAAAGCCGCCCGCCCGCTCGGCTGCGCGGCCGTCCGCACCGGGCATGCCGCCCTGTCCCTGGCCCTGCGGCAGCGCGCCGCCAGGCTGCTGCCCGCCACCCGGACCGCCCTGGCCGCCCTGGCCGCCCTGGCGCAGTTCACCGAAGCCGCCCGGACCGCCGGGACCGCCCGCCATCCCGCCGGGTCCGCCCCTGCCTCCCGCCACCGCCGGTCCGGCGGTCACGATGGACCCGGTGTGCCCGGTGCTCACGGTGGTCAGGCAGTACGCGAACGGCCCTGCCAGGGCCGCCGCCACCCCGAGACCCGCCGTGACCCGCAGCACCCGCCGCCCGGCCCTCCCCGCGAGCGGCAGCGCGACCGCGGCGAGCAGCCCGCCCACCAGCACCGCCCAGCGCAGCCACGGCAGGTAGCCGGTGGCGCGGCCGAGCAGTACGTACGACCAGACCGACGTGAGCACGAGCGTGCCGGAGAGGGTGACGGCGGCCGCCGTGCTGCCCCGCTCCTCCCACAGCACCGCGACGCCCATGCCGATCAGCGCGGCCACGAAGGGCGCCAGCGCCACCGTGTAGTACTCGTGGAAGATGCCCTGCATATAGCTGAAGACCACCGCGGTGATCAGCAGCGCGCCGCCCCAGGCCAGGAAGGCCGCACGCGCCATGCCGTCCACCGAGTCGGTGGCCCGGCGGGCCCGCCAGGTGATCACCAGCCCGGCCACGAGCAGCACCAGGGCCGCCGGCAGCAACCAGGAGATCTGTCCGCCGATGTTGCCGGAGAACAGCCGGTCGATCCCGCTCTCTCCCCAGCGTCCGCCGCCGCCTCCCCCACCCGGGCCACCCGCACCACCGCCGCCGACGCTGCCTGTCTCGTTGCCGTTGATCCGGCCGAGACCGTTGTAGCCGAAGGTCAGCTCCAGGAAGGAGTTGTTCTGCGAGCCGCCGATGTACGGACGGGAGGAGGCAGGCCACAGCTCGACGACGGCCACCCACCAGCCGCCCGCCACCACCATCGCGCCCCCGGCGAGCAGCAGTTGCCCGAGTCGGCGGCGCAGCCCGGTGGGCGCGCAGACGGCGTACAGCACGGCGAGCGGCGGCAGGATGACGAAAGCCTGCAGCGTCTTGGTCAGGAAGGCGAAACCGATCGCGACCCCGGCCCAGAGCAGCCAGCGGGTGTGCGCCCCTTCGAGGGCCCGCAGCAGGCAGTACACGGTGACGGTCAGCAGCAGGGTCAGCAGTGCGTCGGGGTTGTTGAAGCGGAACATCAGGGCGGCGACGGGCGTCAGTGCGAAGACGGCGCCGCTCAGCAGCGCGGCTCCCGGACCGAACTGGCGGCGTACGGAGGCGTACAGCACTGCGGTGGTCGCCACCCCCATCAGTGCCTGTGGGACGAGGATCTGCCAGGAGCCCAGCCCGAAGAGCCGGACCGACAGCATCATCGGCCACAGGGCGGCCGGGGGTTTGTCGACGGTGATGGAGTTGCCCGCGTCGGAGGAGCCGAAGAAGAAGGCCTTCCAGCTCTCGCTGCCGGCCTGAACGGCGGCCGAGTAGAAGGAGTTGGCGTATCCGGAGGCGCCCAGGTCCCACAGGAGCAGGGCTGCGGTGGCGATCAGCAGCCCGGCGAGGGCGGGCCGTTCCCAGCGGGGCCGGGCGGCATGGGCGCCGGCCACGGCAGCCGGGAAGATCGGGAGTGCTGCCGTGGTCATCGGCCCTCCTTGGAAGTAGATGTGCGGGGATCGGTGCCGCGCCGCTCGGGGAAGACCCAGGCGCGCAGGAGCAGGAAGCGCAGGACGGTGGCTGCGAGGTTCGCGGTGATCAGGACGGCCAGTTCGGTGCCGTGCGCGGGATGGGGCGCGGCCGCGGTGAGGGCGGCGAGGGAGCCGCTGGTGAGGGCCAGGCCGATGCCGAAGACCACCAGCCCCTGGGCCTGGTGGCGGACGGCGCGCTCCCTGCCGCGGACGCCGAAGGTGAGGCGTCGGTTGGCCGCCGTGTTGGCCACGGCGGAGAGCAGCAGGGCGGCGCCGTTGGCCAGCTGCGGGCCGGCCCCGCCCCGGAAGGCGGAGTACAGCACCAGGTAGAACAGGGTGGAGAGGACTCCGACGGTGCAGAAGCCGATGAGCTGGCGGGCCAGTCCGCCGTCCACCCCGGGCACTGCGGTGCGGTCGCGCGGGTCGTCGCCGAAGGGGCGGGCGAGCCGGTCGAGCGGTAGGGCTCCGACGGCCAGTGCCCGGCCCACGCGCCAGACGCCCTTGAGGTCCTCGGTGGCGGTCCTGACGATGTGCACAGTGGAGTCGGGGTCGTCGACCCAGTCCACGGGCACTTCGTGGATCCGCAGCCCGGCCCGCTCGGCGAGCACGAGCAGTTCGGTGTCGAAGAACCAGCCCGTGTCCTCCACCAGCGGCAGCAGCCGCTCGGCCACCTCGCGCCGGATGGCCTTGAAGCCGCACTGGGCATCGCTGAACCGGGCGGCGAGGGAGGACCGCAGCAGGAGGTTGTAGGCGCGGGAGACGAACTCCCTCTTGGCTCCCCGCACGACCCGCGAGGACCGGGCCAGGCGGGTGCCGATGGCGAGATCGGAGTGACCGGAGATCAGGGGTGCGACCAGGGGCAGCAGCGCGTTCAGGTCGGTGGAGAGGTCCACGTCCATGTAGGCGAGGACGGGGGCGTCGGAACCGGACCAGACGGTGCGCAGGGCCCTGCCGCGGCCCTTCTCCTCCAGACGGGTGCTGCGTACGCAGTCCAGTGCCGCGGCGAGCCCGGCCGCGACCTCGGGGGTGCGGTCGGTGCTCGCGTTGTCGGCGACCGTGATCCGGAAGGGATAGGGGAAGGTCCGCGTCAGGTGCTCGTGCAGTCGGCGCACGCACGGCCCGAGGTCCTTCTCCTCGTTGAAGACCGGGATCACCACGTCGAGGACGGGCTCACCGGGTACGGGCGCGAGGGGCGCGCGTACCGGAAGGGCCCCGGGAGAGGTGTCGGTTGGCATGCTCCGACCCTCGTGGAGCCGCCTGTCACCTCAGTGTGCTGAGCCTGTGGCCTGTCTGTGAGTCCGGACCCGCCGCTCCGGTGGCCCCGGCGAGCGGCAGAACGACCTCGAAGCGGGTCCGCCCCGGCTCGCTCTGTACGCCGACACTCCCGCCGTGGGCCGTGACCACCGCATGGACGATGGCCAGCCCCAGGCCCGTGGAACCGGCGGCACGGGAACGGGAGGCATCACCGCGGACGAAGCGCTCGAAGACGCGGGAGAGCAGCTCGGGCGCGATTCCGGGGCCGTCGTCCTCGATGCGCAGCCGGACGGCGGATGTTTCACGTGAAACATGGGCGGTGACGGTGGTGCCGGGCGGCGTGTGGGTACGGGCGTTGGCAAGCAGGTTCACCAGCACCTGCTGGATGCGGGCCGCGTCGGCGCGTACGGGCGCGGGCTCATCGGGCAGGTTCAGGCGCCAGTGGTGTTCGGGCCCGGCGGCGCGGGCGTCGCTGACGGCGTCGATGACGAGCGGGACGAGGTCTGTGTCGATGTGGTCGGTGGACGGCGGGCGGCCGGCGTCGAGCCGGGCCAGCAGGAGCAGGTCCTCGACCAGGCCGGTCATCCGGGTGGCCTCGGATTCGATCCGGCCCAGGGCGTGCCGGGTGGCGGGGCCCGGCTCCTCGCGGCCCCGGCGGGTGAGTTCGGCGTAGCCGCGGATGGAGGCGAGCGGCGTGCGCAGCTCGTGACTGGCGTCGGCGACGAACTGCCGTACCCGCGTCTCGCTCTCCTGGCGGGCAGTGAGGGCGGACGAGACGTGGCCGAGCATCCGGTTGATGGCGGCGCCGACCTGGCCCACCTCGGTGCGGGGGTCGGCCTCGGCGTCGGGGACCCGTTCATTTAGGGCGGGCTCGCCCTTGTGCAGGGGGAGTTCGGAGACCCGGGTGGCGGTGGCGGCGACCCGGCGCAGCGGGCGCAGGGCGACACCGACCAGGGCCTGCCCGGCGAGCGAGGCGGCTATCAGCCCTGCGAGGGTGACGCAGGCCTCGACCCCGACCAGGGTGCGCACCGTGGAGTCGACCTCCCGGAGCGGGAAGGCGAGGACGAGGCCGCGGTCGGGGGAGGCGAGCACCCGGTAGGCGCCGAGTCCCGGCAGGTCCGCACCCACCGCATGCCCGGGTGAGGCCTGTGCGCCCTTCAGGGCGGATTGGGTGAGGGCCGCGCTCTGGCCCTCGGTGAGGGCCGGCGGCGCCTGGTCGGGCGACCATCCCTCGCCGCGGGTGTTGCGGGCGCTCCCGAGAACCGCGCCGCCCGGGTCCAGGCGGATTCCGGCGGCGTCCAGCGGGCTGCCGGGGGGCATGACGAAGCCCGCGCCGCTCTCGCGGGTCGCTTTCCCACCGGGCGCCCGGGCGGCCATCCGCATGGACGAGGCCAGCTGCTCGTCGAGCTGGGTGACCAGGTACGAGCGCAGCGCGAGGGTGGTGACGGTTCCGATCGCCGCACCCACCACGGCGATCAGCGCCACCGCCGAGACGACGAGCCGGGTCCGCAGCGACCAGGGCCGGCGCCCGCGCGGTCGCCCGCTCCCGCGCGGGGCCACTACTCGGCCGACTTGATCAGGTATCCGGCCCCGCGCCGGGTGTGGATCATCGAGGGCAGGCCGAGGCCGCTCTCCAGCTTGCGGCGCAGGTAGGAGATGTAGAGCTCGACCACGTTGGCCTGGCCGCCGAAGTCGTAGGACCAGACCCGGTCCAGGATCTGCGCCTTGCTCAGCACGCGCCGCGGGTTGCGCATCAGATAGCGCAGCAGCTCGAACTCGGTGGCGGTGAGGTGGACCTCCCGGCCGTCCCGGACCACCTCGTGGCTGTCCTCGTCGAGACGCAGGTCCCCGACGGTCAGGACCGAGCCGCCGCGCGCCGCCTGTGCCGCGCCCGAACGCCGCACCAGGCCGCGCAGCCGGGCCACGACCTCCTCCAGGCTGAAGGGCTTGGTGACGTAGTCGTCACCGCCGGCTGTGAGGCCGGCGATCCGGTCCTCCACGGAGTCCTTGGCCGTCAGGAACAGGACGGGGACCTGGGGGATCTCCCGGCGCAGCTGCCCGAGGACGGCGAGGCCGTCCATGTCGGGAAGCATGACGTCGAGGACCACCACGTCCGGGCGGAAACCGCGCGCGGCCCGCACCGCCCCGGCCCCGTCGCCGGCGCTGCGGACCTCGCAGCCTTCGTAGCGCAGGGCCATGGACAGCAGCTCGGAGAGGGAGGCCTCGTCGTCGACGACGAGCACCCGGCAGGGCTCGCCGTCCGGCCGTACCAGGGCCGTGTGGTTGCTGGTGGACGTGGACGCATGGGAGGTGGTCGTCGCAGTCATACGGACACGCTCCCCGGTGCCTCTGAGAGCGTTCTTGCCCCAACCTGTGAATTTCCTGAGAAAGGGCGGGTCAGCCGTCAAGGCCGAACAGCCGGGCGCCGTTGTCGTGGCAGACCGCCCGCAGCCAGCCGTCTCCCAGGCCCAGCCGTTCGAGGGCGACGAGCTGGTGCTCGTACGGGTAGGGGATGTTCGGGAAGTCGGTGCCCAGAAGGATCCGGTCGCCGAGGTCCGCGAGCCGTCCGAGGTCTCCGGGCGGGAATCCGTTCAGCCGTTCGGCGAAGTCCGTGAAGGCCATGGTCGTATCGAGACGCACCGCGGTGTGGCGGTCGGCGAGGTCGAGGAAGTCCGTGTACTCGGGCATGCCCATGTGGGCGATGACCAGCGGCAGCCGCGGATGGCGGGCCAGCAGCCGGGCGATCGGGGCGGGGCCCGTGTACTTGCCGGGCGCCGGCCCGGAGCCGCAGTGGATCACGGTGGGGATGCCGGCCTCGGCCAGCATCCCCCAGACGGGGTCGAGCAGGTCGTCGTTCGGGTCGTAGTCGCCGACCTGGAGGTGGGCCTTGAAGATCCGGGCCCCGGTGGTGACGGCCTGGCGGACGTACGCGGCCACGCCGTCCTCCGGGTAGAAGGTCGCAGTGTGCAGGCAGTCGGGGGTGCGGGCCGCGAAATCGGCGGACCAGGCGTTGAGCCAGGCTGCCATCTCCGGTTTGTGCGGGTAGAGCATGGAGGTGAAGGCCCGGACCCCGAACTCCCGCAGGAGCGCGACGCGCTGCTCCTCCTCGTGCCGGTAGATGATGGGCCACTCGATGCCGGTCAGCGGGCCGACCGCGTCGAAGTAGTCCCACACCTTCTCCAGGACCCGCTCGGGCATGAAGTGCGTGTGGACGTCGACCAGTCCGGGGAGCCCGAGCCGCTCCCGGAAGGCGCGCACCGCATCAGTCGTTGCGGACAAAGCCGTGGCTCCGCTCGACGGTGGCGACGTGCAGGGTGTAGCTCTCGTACCAGTCGGCGCGGCCCTTCTCCATGGCCGCCTGGTGCTCCATGTCCTCGCGCCAGGCGGTGAGGGCCTCGTGGTCTTGGAAGTAGGCGACGGTGATGCCCAGGCCGCCGGGATTGCGCGCGGACTCGTAGCCGAGGTAGCCCGGGATCGCCTGGACGATCTCTTCCATCCGGTCGTTGCGCTCGTCGAACCCGGTGTCGTCCGCGGTACGGATGCTGGTGAAAACGGCCATGACATAGGGCGGTTCGAAGGCCGCCACCGGCTGAGTGGTCATGCCCTCCACCCTCGGTGGAGGGCCCCCGGCATGTCCACCCGGATCGGCCCCGAACAGCCAAAGGGATCCAAGTCTTGACCTGGCACGCAGGGCACGCGCGTCCTCCGTGGACCGTCATGGTCGCTCGCGGTCGTCGGCGTCCGCAACGTCAGAACAGCCCGTCCTGTTCGGCGGGAGGGGTAGCCGCAGCAGGGATCTGCGCCACCGGCACCGAGGTCACCGCCCCCTCGCCCGGAGCGGCCAGCTCCCAGCCGGCCAGCAGCCGGGTGTCGACCACGAGCCCGTCCTCGAAGTGCAGGTCGGGCCCGGCGGCGCCGACCAGCCGCCCCACGACAGCCCTGTCGGCCACCATCTCCGCGACCACCCGGTCCGGAGCCGGCAGCCCCGCCCAGCCGTCCATCCCGAACACCGCCGCGTGGTCGGCGACTTCGCACCCCAGCCGCTCCAGGGACTCCGGCCACCCGGCCAGCGCCGCCGCCCGGCCGTGCAGCTCGGCGACCTCCCGCTCCCGCTCCGGCGCATCCGGCAGGTGCGCCCGCAGGGCGCGCTTGCGGGCGTACGCGATCCGGTCGGGCACCCCGAGGGCCGCCCGCAGCAACTCCTCGGTGCGCCGTGACGCCATCAGCGGCCCACGCCCCAGCCAGGTCCACGACATCGCCCCCTGCTCCAGCAGCCGGGCGGAGCCGCGCTCCTCGGCGGTGATACCTACCTTGACCATGCCGGGCCCGAACCAGGCCAGATAGACCCGGTAGGTCCGCGGATCGGCGGCGTTGGTGTCGGCCGCCACGGAGAACGACCGGTCGAGGCGGGCGCATTCGGGGCACTGCGCGCTCCCTCCGCGGCCGGGCACGGTGGCGGCGGTGGGGCAGGGCGTCCGCTTACCGGCTCTCCACACGCCGAGGCAGTGCCGTTCCCCGCGTGCGACGAAGGCCAGCCGCTGCCCGTACGCGGGCGCGCTCACCCGCTCGCCGCGCCCCCGGCCGTACCACCCGATGACGGGGGCGGAGTCCTTCCACCGAATGCCGGTACACCACCAGGTCACAGCGGCAGCGGCCGCTCGAAGAAGGTGTCCAGGACGACGGTCGCATGCGTACCGCTGACGCCGTCGATGGCGTAGAGCCGGCGCAGGACGTCCTGCAGTTGCTCGGTCGAGGCCGCGCGCACCTTCACCAGCACCGACGCGCTGCCCGCGATGATGTGCGCCTCCTGGATCTCCGGGATGGCGGCGAAGTCGTCAGCCGACTCGCCCATCCACGCGTTGGAGTCGACCATCACGTAGGCGAGGACCCCGCTGCCGACCGCCGCCGGGTCGACGTCGATCGTGGTCCGCCGGATCACCCCGCGCTCGCGCAGTTTGCGCACGCGCTCGTGGGTGGCCCCGGCCGAAAGCCCGACAGCCGTACCGAGAGCCGCGTAGGACTGCCCGGCGTCCTGCTGCAGGCGCAGGACGAGCGCCCGGTCGATGTCGTCCACGCAATCTTCCTCTCATGGGCCTGAGAACCCTTGCGAAGACGGTACCTGATCCTGCAATCTCACCATCAGACCGAACAGAATTCGGCGGTATTCTCTCAGGGGGAATCATGTCTGCCATAGCTGACCTCACCTTGTACGAGATCCTGGACGAGCGCTTCAAGACCGGCCGCTGCGCCAACGGCGACGCCCGACTGGAGCGGCTCTACGACGACTGCCGCTGGGCAGAAGGGCCGCTGTACCTGCCGGCCTGGCGGCAACTGGTGTGGAGCGACATCCCCAACGACCGGATGCTGCGCTGGGACGAGGCGACCGGGGCGGTCTCCGTCTTCCGCTCGCCCGCCGGCCACTCCAACGGCAACACCCTGGACCGCGAAGGCCGCCTGATCTCCTGTGAACAGGGCAACCGCCGCGTGACCCGCACCGAACCCGACGGCCGCATCACCGTGATCGCCGACCGCTTCGACGGCAGGCGGCTCAACAGCCCGAACGACGCAGTGGTCCGCTCGGACGGCTCCATCTGGTTCTCCGACCCGGACTTCGGCATCACCAACGACTACGAGGGCCACCGCGCGCCCAGCGAGATCGGCGCCTGCAACCTCTACCGGGCCGACCCCTCGACCGGAGAGGTGCGCATCGCCGCCGACGGGTTCCTCGGCCCGAACGGCCTCGTCTTCTCCCCGGACGAGAGCGAGCTGTACGCGGCGGACACCAGGGCGGGCCACATCCGCGCCTTCAAGGTCGCCGACGACGGCACCCTCACCGACGACCGGGTCTTCGCGACCTGCCCCGGCGTCGACAACATCCGCTTCGACGACGAGGGCCGGCTGTGGGCGGCCGCCATGGAGAACGGCGTCCAGTGCTACGCCGCGGACGGCACCCTGATCGGCCGCCTGTGCGTCCCCGAGCCCGTCTCGAACATCGCCTTCGGCGGCCCCAAGAACAACCGCCTCTTCATCACCGCCACCACCTCCCTCTACTCGCTGGTGATGTCAGTGACCGGCCTCCCCCGGGTCCTCTGAGATCGGCCGGACGTCCGGCTACCGGGCGACGAACTGCGTCAGGATCGCCTGCACCTCGTAGATGTCGACGCCCTTGGTGAAGGTCTTCTCGATCGGCGTCGAGCTGCCGGATATCCAGATCTTCAGCTCGGCGTCGAGATCGAAGTGGCCGGCGGTCTCCACCGAGAAGTGGGTGATGCTCCGGTACGGGACGGAGTGATACTCCACCTTCTTGCCCGTGATCCCCTGCTTGTCGACGAGCACCAGCCGCCGGTCGGTGAACAGAATCGTGTCCCGGATCAGCAGGTAGGCGGCGTGCACCTGCTCCCCCTGCCCCAGCAGCCGCGCGTAGTCCCGCTGCGCCGACACGGGGTCGACGGTGTGCGCATTCCCGAACAGTCCCATGAGTGCCCCCGTTTTCCAGCTTCGGACGATCTCCAAGAACCGTACCGACGCCACCGGGTAGCCGACGTCCCCCGCCGGAGCCATCCCGCCCCTGACATCTTCCGGGGGAGCCCTCCCCAACAAGGAGGAGATCCAGATCCCACCCGGCACATCCAGGACAAACGCCAGAGGCCCCGGACTTATCGTCCGGGGCCTCTGGCCTGCTGTGCACTCGGCAGGATTCGAACCTGCAACCTTCTGATCCGTAGTCAGATGCTCTATCCGTTAAGCTACGAGTGCTTGGGCTTCCCGGGGTTTTTCGCCCCGTTGGCCTTGCGAGAACAACAATACATGGACCGCGCCGGGACGCGAAATCCATTACCCAAACCCACCCTGACCTGCGAAAACGCCCAGGATGAAGATCGTCTGCACGACTTCACGGGAAGGGCGGGCCGGGCCGGAACGCCTCCGTCGGCCGCGCGATCCCGGGCCGGCGCGCAAGCCCCGGAACGCATCGAAGCCCCGGTCCTGATGGACCGGGGCTTCGACGAACTGCGGAGGCGGAGGGATTTGAACCCTCGATGGGTGGTAAGACCCAAACCGCATTAGCAGTGCGGCGCCATAGACCGGACTAGGCGACGCCTCCAGCACACCCCCGCGTACGAGGGTGCGTGCAGATGATGACACAGGCGCGGGGCCCCTCACCAATCCGCTCCCACGGTACTAGGCGGGACGGGCCGAGGGCAAAGCCTTAAAGGCCCCGCCGCACGCAACGTCGGCGCGCCCGCGTCGTTGGTCAGGCATATGCCGTACGGACGACCTGGAGTGCCCCATGCTGCGTCTCGCCGCCTTCGCCGCCACCTCGGCCCTGGCCACCGCGGTCGCCGGGCCGCTGCCCCCACTTCCCCTGGGACAGCTGCTGGCCCCGCCCGACCGGCTGACCATGACCATGACCAACACCGGCAACCGTCAGCTGGACCGGGAGTACAGGCTCGAATGCGGCCCCGTCGGCGGTGACCACCCGGAGGCCGAGGGCGCCTGCGCGCGGCTGGACCAGCTCGCCGAGGAGGGGCGCGACCCCTTCGCCCCCGTCCCCCCGGACCAGATCTGCACCAAGCAGTACGGGGGGCCCGCGACCGCGCGCGTGACCGGCACCTGGAACGGATACAAGGTGAATGCCACCTTCCGCCGGACGGACGGATGCGAAATCAAGCGCTGGGACGAGTTGGAACCTCTGCTTCCGAGTGGGAGTTCCTGACCTGGGAGGATGCCCGGAAGGGGCGTGGCCGACCCCACATCGGCCACCCCGCCGCGAGCCTGTGGCCTTAGACTCCTCCCGTGACTTGCCGGTAGTCGTTGGTCAGGGAGGAAGCTCGTCGTGAGCAGCAGGCCATCCCGAGGCGCTGCTCGCCTCGCAGCAATACTCGACGCCCTTCCGGACGCGCTGTTGCTCGTCAACGCCAACGGCACGGTCGTCAACGCCAATTCGATTGCGCTCGAGATCATGGAGAGCCCCGGCACCGGGCTCGTCGGCCGGGGCGTGCTCGACCTCCTGCCCGAGTTCGACTCCAAGCTGATCCCCGGCTCCATGCGCCGGCCCGGCGACGACGAAGGCGGCCGGACCAAGCCCAAGCGGATGGTCGCCCGCCGCACCGACGGCTCGGAGTTCCCCGTCGAGGTCACCAGCGCCCACCTCGACGGCCGCGACGCCTACCGCGAGCCGCAACCCGCCTACACCGGTGACGAGCTGCTGATGCTCGTGGTCCGGGACCTCTCGCAGACCGTCGACACCGAGGCCGAGCTGGCCCGCTCCCAGCGGCAGACCGAGATGATCCTGCGCGCCGCCGCCGAGGGCGTCGTGGGCACCGACACCGACGGACGGGTGGTGCTCGTCAACCCGGCTGCCGCCCAGATCCTCGGCTACCGCGCCACCGACCTCGGCAACCGCGAACTGCACGGCCTGGTCCAGCACTCCCGCGCCGACGGCTCGCCCTTCCCCTTCGAGGAGTCCCCGCTCGCCGACACCCTGCGCAGCGGGCGCAAGCACCGCGTACGCGGGCAGGTGCTGTGGAACAAGGCCGGGCAGCCGGTCGCCGTCGACATGACCACCTCTCCCGTACGGGACGGGGAGCAGCTCGTGGGCGCCGTCATGACCTTCACGGACCGCCGCCCCTACGACGCCCTCGCCGCCCGGCACGCGCAGCTGCTCGCCGTCCTGGGGGACTCGCTGCGCGGCCCACTGGACGAGCTGCGCGCAGAGCTGGCGACTCTGGCCGCCGACGACGCCGGACAACTGTGGCCCGAGGCCAACCAGCTGCTGCACCACCTGGCCGCCGGCTACTCACGGATGACCACCCTGGTGGACAACGTGCTGGGCTTCCAGCGCCTGGACGCCGGCCGCGAGAAGCTCGCCAAGAAGAAGGTCCTGATCAACGGCGTGGTCACGGCCGGTGTCGACGGCGCGGTCGAGCTGATCGGGCCCGGTCGCGTGCAGTTCGCCGTCCACGCGCCGACCATCGAGGCCGAGGTGGACGGAGCGCGGATCGCGACCGCCCTCGCACACCTGGTCGCGGACGTCGCCGGCGTGGACGCCACCGGCAAGACCCGTCAAGGCAGCGGATACAGCGACTCGACGATCGTGGTGGCCGCCGCGCAGCGCGGCGATGTCGTACGGATCGAGGTGCGCGGCCCCTACGAGGGCGGCAACCCGGTCCACGAGCCGATCGTCCGGGGCATCGTGGCCGCGCACGGCGGCGTGCTGCAGACGGTGGAGGTCCCGGGCGCGCCCGGCGGTGCCTACGTGCTGGAACTCCCGCTCGGCTCAGGTGCGGGCACGGTGACCCTGCCCGAGCCGGCGGAGCCCCCGGCGGGCACCGGCCCGGACGGCGCCGGGACGGCCTCGGTTGCCGCTCCCGGCAAGGTCTCCGGCGGTCGGCGGGGCCGACGCGGAGTGGACGCATTCCTGGAGGACGAGACCGCGGGTCCCGAAGCCGCGCAGGCCGGCCAGGGCGGGAGCGCGCTGGCGCTGCCGTCGGGCCGGCGGCGGGCGGGCGAGGCCGGGCCGCCCGCGGGGCCCGAGCTCGCGCAGTCCCCGGTGAACCCGGCGGGTCTGGGAACCGGCCGCAGGCGCGGCCGGGCCGGTGACGACAACGGCGGGGGCGGCGGTGCCGAGGGCCAGGGCGGCCCCGGGCGTCCCCCGCAGCCGCAGGGCACCGCCATGCCCGCGCTTCCGCCCGTGCCCGCGGTGCCGGTGACCGAGCACCCGGCCGGCCGGCGACGGGCGCTGGGTACGGCCGGTCCGGTGCAGCCCGGCGGTCCCGTACCGGCGACGGGTCTCGGCCCGACGCCCGCCCCGGCACGGCCCATCGCCCCGGAGGGCGGCTTCGCGCTGCCGGCCGGTCCCGCCCCCGTTCCCTCTGCTCCGACTGCCCTCACGGGCCCGGGTGCCGCCGCCTCCGAGGGGGAGACCGGCCCTGGCGCCGAGGTACCGGCCGGCCGGCGTGGCCGCCGGGCGCTGGGCGCCCCCGCGGCCGAGCCCGAGGCGCCGGCCGCGCCGTCCGACGCTCCCGCCGAGAACCCGACCGGGCGGCGGCGCGCGCTGTCCAACGCCCCCGCGTGGCCGGTTCCGGCAGCCCGTTCCGCTTCCGACGACGACGGGGCCACCGGCCAGGTCGCGGTCCCCGGAGCGCGCCAGTCGCAGGACACGCCCGCGCAGGGGCAGGCCGCGCAGCCGATCAGTGTGCGCGCTCTGGGCACCCTCGGCCAGGGCATCGTCGTCGACCCGGCCGCCGCGGCCCCCGCTGCGGCTTCCGGGTCCGGCCGGCGCCGCCGGCTCGCCGAGCCCAGCCCGCAGGGCCGGGCCTTCGCCATAGGCGCCCCCGAGGCGGGCGCCGACGAGGGCCCCGAGCCGCTGGACGGCCCGGGCGGTGCAGTCGAGGTGGTCAACCGGCCCGTGCCGCAGCCAGTGGACGACGAACTCCCGCCGGAGCCCCTGGACAACCCGCGCCGGCTCCTGGTGTGGCCTGCCCCCGATGTGCAGACTCAGCAGGCGCTCAGCGACCGCGGCTACCGGCCGGTGGTCGTGCACTCCCGTGAGGAGGTGGACGCGCAGATCGCCGCGTTCCCCGCCGCACTGTTCGTCGACCCGCTGACCGGGCCGATCACCCGGACCGCCCTGCAGTCGCTGCGGCAGGCCGCCGTGGCCGCCGAGGTGCCCGTACTGGTCACGGCCGGGCTGGGACACGCCACGCGCGAGGCGGCGTACGGAGCCGATCCGGCCGTGCTGCTCAAGGCGCTGGCGCCGCGTGACAGCGAGCAGCACCCCTCCCGGGTCCTGCTGATCGAGGAGCACGACGAGATCGCGACCGCGCTGACCGCGGCCCTGGAGCGGCGCGGCATGCAGGTCGCCCGGGCAGGCGCAGACACCGACGCGGTGGAGCTGGCGACGCGGATGCGGCCGAACCTGGTGGTCATGGACCTGATGCAGGTGCGCCGCCGGCGGGCCGGGATCGTGGACTGGCTGCGGGCGAACGGGCAGCTGAACCGGACCCCGCTGGTCGTCTAC
Organism: Streptomyces sp. NPDC060232; assembly: GCF_042726555.1. Taxonomy (NCBI): domain Bacteria; kingdom Bacillati; phylum Actinomycetota; class Actinomycetes; order Kitasatosporales; family Streptomycetaceae; genus Streptomyces; species Streptomyces sp. NPDC060232. Next base: position 95,328 of record NZ_JBHXAG010000012.1, read on the forward strand.
ACGGCGACCGGCATCGATCCGGCCGAACTGCCGCGTCTGGCCTCGGGCGAGAGCGTGCTCTTCCTCGCGGAGCGGGCCACCACGACGGACGTCCAGGGCCGCATCGTGGACCTGCTGGCCAAGATCGGCACCAACTAGCGATCCTGGCCCGATGGCCCTCACCAACACGACCGAGCACACTGTCCCCGCCGACAACGGGGAGGTGAGCCTGCTCATCGCTCGACAGGTGGAACCGGGGCACGAGGAGACGTTCGAGGCCTGGGCCCACGGCATTCTGGAGACGGCCGCCGGTTTTCCGGACCATCTGGGCTACGGGCTCTTCCGGCCCGCGACGCAAGGCGGTCCGTGGTTCCTGGTCCACCGCTTCCGCGACCAGGCCGCCTTGCCGATCGCGGATGCGCTGGTGCTGACCTGGTGCTGACTTCCACTGACGTCCGTTCCGGCCCGTTCGGGTGCGTCGTGCTGGATCGGTGCTGACTCCGGGGCCCTCGTCGCCCGGCAGGCTGAGCACGTCGTCACCGTCCAACAAGCCGGGCTGGGGCGCGGGGGATGCGCCCGTAGCCGTGCCCGGACCGCGGTCATCAGCGCCCAGTACACCGTCCGGCAACTGGGCCGGACAGCCAGGGCCGGATGAGTCCACGCCGTCTGCGGCAGCGTCCGCGATCCCCTCACCCGACGCCGGCAGCGCTTCACCCTCGGCACTGCCACCGCCGCCTTCGCAACGCCCGGCCCTGCCGCCTCATCCCCCGCCGCTGCCGTGCCCGAGAACCCGGCCACGAGCCCGGCCGACGGCGGCCGACTGGGCCTGCGCATCGTCCTCGGCGCCGGCGCGCTCCTCGCGGCGGCCGTCACCAGCGCCCTCGCCCTGCGCCGAACGCTGCAACGGCGCCGCCGCAAACCAGGCGAGAAGATCGCCATCGCACCAGAATCTTCGCCTGCAGAGGCGCAGTTGGCGGCGGTCACCGAACCCGGCGGCGCCGCCCGCCTGGACACGGCCTTGCGGACCATGGCCCACCACATCACCCAGCACAGCAACGGCGACGCGGGCCTGCCGCCGCTGCGCGCCGCCCGCATCGGAACCCAGTACGGCGAGGTGGTGACCTCGCTCCAGGAACCGGACGCCACCGGCATGCTCCCGATGTGCGCCCAGGCGTCGGCGTAGGCGCCCGCCGTGACGCGGCCGCCCGAGGAGAGCCTCGGCTCGTCGAACGCGGCGAGGGACTCCATCAGTTCGTGGGACTCGCCGCCCGCCACCTCGTGACGGCCGTTCCCCGAGTCGGCGTCCACTCCGTAGGCGGCGACGGGTCCCGTCCCGGCCAGCAGGAGCGCGGCGACGGCGAGGACCGATCTGCCGCTGTTCTCCGTCCCGCGGCGCGATCCGCGCCGCGTGGAAGTCACACGCTTGGACATGTCTCCGGCTTCTTCGGCGTAAGCCGCGACCGCCCCTACGGCCGCGCTTCATCTCCTATGCCGAGCGCCGGAACGGTACTCCCGGGTGCCCCGTCAACCACGGGGATTGACAGCTACTTTATGAACTCATGAACGCAACAATGAGTAAATATGTCGATGTTGTCCCGCAGGGTGAGAGGGGCGAACCCCTCACCGGAGGAGCGCACCGAAGGGGCCGGCCGTTACCGGGGCGCCCTCATCCGGCCGGGAGGGGAGCGCGATCTCCGCCCAGATGGTCTTGCCGTCGGCGCGATGGCGGGTGCCCCAGCGCTGGGCGAACTGGGCGACGAGCAGCAGACCGCGGCCGCCCTCGTCGAAGGCACGGGCCCGCCGCAGATGCGGGGCGGTGCCGCTGCTGTCGTACACCTCGCAGATCAGCGCGTGACCCCGCAACAGCCTCAGCTGGACCGGTGGTTGACCGTAGCGGATCGCGTTCGTGACGAGCTCGCTCACCACCAGTTCCGCGGTGAACGCCACGTCCTCCAGCTCCCACGCGGCGAGCCGGCCCTGCACCTTCGCACGGGCGTCGGCGACCGCCGCCGGGTCGGACGGCAGCTCCCAGGTGGCGACCCGCTCCGTGTCGAACGCCCGGGTCCGAGCGACGAGCAGCGCGACGTCGTCCAGCGGCTGCTCGGGCAGCAGCGTGCGGATCAGGTCGTCGCAGGCCGCCTCCAGCGACCGGACGGGCCGTTCGAGGCACCGCCGCAGCAGCGCGAGACCACTGCCCAGATCGTGCTCCTCCCCCTGGACGAGGCCGTCCGTGTACAGCACCAGCAGGCCGCCCGACGGCAGTTCCCACTCGTGGGACTCGAAGGGCAGGCCGCCCAGGCCCAGCGGAGGACCGGGAGGGATGCCCGCGAAGTCCACCGCGCCGTCGGGGGTGACCACGGCGGGCGGCGGATGGCCCGCGGTGGCCGCCGCGCAGCGGCGCGACACCGGGTCGTAGACCACGTACAGGCAGGTGGCGATGAGATCGGTGGGCCCGTCGAGCTCCGGCTCGTGCGGCACCCGGGTGTCCTCCTCGGCCGCCCCGTGGGTGACCAGATCGTCGAGCTGAGTGAGGAGTTCGTCGGGCGGCAGGTCCACGTCGGCCAGGGCGCGCACCGCCGTCCGCAGCCGGCCCATGGTGGCCGACGCCCGCAGCCCGTGCCCCACCACATCGCCCACGACGAGCGCGACCCGTGCCCCGGACAGGGGGATCACGTCGAACCAGTCGCCGCCCAGTCCCGCCCGGGTGCGCGCCGGCAGATAGCGGTGCGCCGCCTCCACCGCCTCCTGCGCGGCGAGCCGGCTGGGGAGCAGACTGCGCTGCAGGGCGAGCGCGGTGTCGCGCTGCAGGGTGTAGCGGCGGGCGTTGTCCACGGCCACGGCGGCCCGCGCACCGATCTCCTCCGCCAGGTACAGGTCGTCCTCCGTGAAGGGCTCCTCCCGCCGGTGCCGGACCAGCAGCGCCACCCCGAGGATCACGCCCCGCGCCCGCAGGGGGACGACCATGAGCGAGTGGACGCCGAAGGCGCGGACCACGCCCGCCCGCCCGGGGTCGGCCGCCTCCCACGCCCTGACCGCCTCGTCGTCGGTCCGGTGCAGCGAGGACCTGCCGGTGGCCAGGCAGCGGGCGGGCGGCGAGGACTCGGGGTAGTCGTCCAGGTCCCCGGGCCGGGCCAGCGCCTCGGGCACACCGGGTAGCACCGACTGCTGCCCCGCGCGCCGCAGGGTGACGCCGCCCGTGGCGGACGGCTTCGGCTCGACCCCCCGGAACAGGGAGTCCAGCAGGTCGATGGTGACGAAGTCGGCGAGCCGGCCCACCGCCACGTCGGCCGTCTCCTGGGCGGTGCGCATCACGTCCAGGGTGCTGCCGATGTGCGCGCTGACGTCGTTCAGCAGCGTCAGCCGCTCCCGGGCCAGGTGCTGCTCGGTGACGTCGAGCGCGGACAGCTCCAGATGGCGCACCTGTCCCGTCGGGCCCCTCAGCGGGGACACGGTGATGGACCAGACCCGGTCGGGGGCGTCCGGCCGGGACCTGCCCCGCACGTGGAACTGTTCGGTCTCCTGCGTGTCGAGCACCCGGCGCATGCCGTCCTCGACCTTGTGGCAGATGTGCGGCGGCAGGACGTCGGTGACGCGCCGGCCCGCCAGCTCCCGTTCGCTGAGACCGAGGTCGCGTTCGGCGCCCGCGCTCGCCCGTACGGCCCGCAGCTCGGCGTCGAACACCATGACGGGGAGGCGGCACTGCGTGAACACCGCCTCCGCCGACGCGGAAGGCGGTCCCGGCAGCTCCGTCGGCGTCGCCACGAGGAGCCGCTGGTCCCGGCCCTCACCGTCCGACCACGGGAACGCCCGCAGCCGCACCGCCACGCGCCGGCCGTCCCGGTGCCGCAGCGACGCCGTCGCGCTCCGGCCGCCGAGGACCGCGCGGACCGCCCCGCCGGTGTCCCGGTCCGTGCCGAGCAGCCGGGCCGCGGGGCGCCCGATCGCCGCCCGGGACGGATAGCCGAGCAGGCGCTCCGCACCCTCGCTCCACCCCGTCACCACGCCCCGGGCGTCGACGACGGCCGTGGCCGACATCGTCGGATCCGGGAGGTCGTCGGCGTCGCCGTCGAGCGGGATGGCGTCGCGCATGTCGATCATCGCCCGTTCTGTCCTCGGAGCCGGCCCGGCCGACGGGTGAAGCCGTCGGGGCCACGCGTCGTCCGACGTGACGATCCGGTCGCGCCGGTCCCCGAAGCCGGGTCTGTCGCCCCCTGCGTCTCTTCTACTTCTACCGTCCTACGCGCCGGGTCGCGTGTCCTGGCGGAGGGCGCCGGGACGACACGGTCGCGTGCCCTGGCCGGACGGAGGCTGCCGGCGGGCGCCGCGCCCCGCGCGGTCCCCGCCGCCGAGCACGTGCGGGGGCTGCGCCCAGCGCGCGCGGGGACTGCCGGCCTGCGCGTGCGGGGGTCCGCCGCGAACGTACGGGTGCCGCCCCTGAGCCCGTGCCGCTGTGCTCGTAGGCTTCCGGCCGCTGTGCGGCACCCCGCATCGCGCCGGGCGCGGACCGTCCGCAGTACGTAAGCTGATGGAGGCGGGCGGGGGTGTCATCCGGCAAGGACAGAATGCGGTGACGAGCAACCAGCAGGTGCCCGGTCTGCCCGGCGCCCAACGAGCGGAGCGGGCCGACGGCCTGCCGTTCCAGCCGCACGCACTGGCCGCCACTCGGGCGGCGGCCAGTGCGGCGGCGCTGATCGCCGCTGGGGTGGGCGTGCTGAGCCTGACCGGCTGGATCTTCGACATCGTCGCGCTGAAGCGCGTCCTGCCCGGCGTCACGCCGGCCATGAAGGCCAACACCGCGGTGGCCGTCATCGCCCTCGGCCTGTCCCTCTACGTCGTCGGCCGCGGGCCCGTCCGCTCGCGGGCCGCCGCCGCGGCCCGTGCGGCGGCGGCCCTGACGACGGTGATCGGCGCCCTCGTCCTCGTCGAGTACGTGACCGGGGCGGACCTCCACGTCGACGAGCTGCTCTTCAACGACAACACCGCCGACCCGGGCACCCCCGGCCGGATGGCCCCGAACACGGCCGCGGCACTGACCCTCGGCGGCGCGGCGGCCCTCTGCGCGAGCGCACGCCGCGTCCCCGCCTGGATCAGCCAGATCGCGGGCCTGGCCGTCCTCGCCCTCGGCACCCTGCGGCTGTACGGGGCCGCCTACCGGGTGTCCGAGCTGGAGCGCTTCGTCCCCTACACGGGCATGGCCCTGCACACCGCGCTGGCCCTTGTACTGCTCGGCGGGGCCCTCTTCCTGATCCGGCCGGACGAAGGGCCAGCGGGCCTGCTGACGAACGCGGGAACGACGGGAACGCTGGGGCGCCGGCTGTTCGTCACCGCCCTGATCGTGCCGCCGCTGCTGGGCTGGGGCATCCTCGTGGGCGAGGACGCGGAGCTGTTCGGGGCCCGGCTCGGCACCGCGCTGCTGGTGTGCGGCCACACGGTCGCGTTCACCGCGCTGATCTTCGCGGCGCTGAACGTGGGCCGCCGCGTCGAGGTGGCGCACGCCCGTCTCGAATGGCAGGTGCGCCAGAACCAGCTGCTCCAGGCGTTCATGGACAACACGCCCGCGGTGGTGTTCGTCAAGGACGTGGAAGGCCGCTACCTGGCGGTCAACACCACGTTCGAGAAGAGCCTGAACCTTTCCCGCGAGCAGGTGCTGGGCCGCTGTGACAAGGACGTCATGCCGTCGCCCCTCGCGGAGGAGGTGCGGGCCTCCGACCTGGCCGTGCTGCGGGCGGGCAAACCCCTGCAACGGGAGGAGCTGCTCACCCTCCCGGACGGCCCGCGGGAGTTCCTCTCCACGCTCTTCCCGCTCCACGACGCCTCCGGCACCCCCTACGCCGTGTGCGGCGTGGTCACCGACGTCACCGAACGGGCCGCCGCCCAGCGCGAGCTGGAACGCGCCCACCGGCGGTTCCGCGCCCTGCTGGAGTCCGCGCCCGACGCCACCCTGATCGCGGACGGCAAGGGCACCATCGTCATGGCCAACGCGCAGGTGGAGCCCCTGTTCGGCCGGACACCGGACGACCTCGTCGGCACCCAGGTCGTCGACCTGGTGCCCGAGTCGTGGCGCCGGCGGCACGGCGCGCTCCTCTGCGCCTACCTCGGCCTGCGCGACCCGCAGCCGACCGTCGTCGACCGGGACCTGTACGGGCTGCACCGCGACGGCACGCACTTCCCCGTCGAGGTGAGCATCAGCAGCCTCCAGGCCGAACTGCAGGCCGAACGGGAGACGCTGGTGGTCCTGTCCGTCCGGGACATCACCGAGCGCAGACGGGCCGAGGCCGAGCGCGCCGAGCGCTACGAACAGCACCGGCGCATCGCCTACGCGCTGCAGCACAGCCTCATGGGGGAGCCGCCCAGCCTCCCGTACCTGCCCAGCGCGTACCGGTACCTGGCCTCCCTCCAGGACCCCGGGGTGGGCGGCGACTGGTTCGACGTCATCCCCCTCGACGGCCGCCGCACCGGCGTCGTCGTCGGCGACGTGATGGGCCGGGGACTGGAGGCGGCGGCCGTCATGGGGCAGCTGCGGGCCGCCTCCCATGCGCTCGCCCACACAGGGTCCACGCCCAGCGGGCTGATGACCGCGCTGGACAGCTTCGTGGGCGACCTGGCGGGCCAGCTCGTCACCTGCGTCTACCTGATTCTGGACCGGGACACCGGCGACGTGACCCTCTGCTCGGCGGGCCACCCGCCCGTCCTCGTCCGGCCCCCCGACGGGCCCACCCGCCGGCTGCCGGCACCGATCGGTGTGCCCCTGGGAGTCAACGACGCGAGCGGCGGCGGGGTGCCGTTCGAGGAGGCCACGCACGCGCTGCCGCCGGGCAGCCTCCTCGTGCTCTACACCGACGGACTGGTCGAACGCCCCGGCACCGACATCGAGGCCCGGATCGACGTCCTCGCCCGCACCGTGGACCGCGCGCCGAAGGACGCTCCCGCGGACCCCGAGCTCCTCGACCAGGAGGCGGACCGGGTGGTCGGCACCCTCATCCCGGACATGTCCGCGCACGACGACGACGTGACGCTGCTGCTGATCGGCGTACCCGGGGCGGACGGGGGGCGGGGCGGGGGCTGAGGGGTACTTCCCCCAGGTGCAGCGAAGCGGCGCAGGGTCCACCATCCTCGGATTGACTGAGGTACCGGGCCGGACCGCATCGCGTCTCACTCAAGGTGGCCTATCGCCGGTCACGGCCTCGGCGTGGTTCACCTTCAATGAGACGGGACAAATATTGCCCGTCCAGCTCGGTGAGGACGCATGCAGGAAACTCGCCTCGATCTCGGCGGGCCGGGACGATTTCTGAGCGGTAGAAGGGCGCCGGCGCGTGGGCAGCATCGCGCGCCTACGGACCGCGGAGACATGGGTCGTCAAATCTTCATGTGCCCAGGCATTTGGCGTGGCCGGAAACATCGACTACAACACCACCCACACCGAAAAACACGACCAAGGGGCGTGTGAGTAGAGATGGGTGAACAGGTTGGCTCAAATCATCGACAACGGTTCTGCCGTGTCCGGCAAGCGGTGGACCGTCCGCTACAGGGAGCCGGGCGGACGCACCGGGCGTCAGCGGGAGAAGTCGTTCGCCCGGAAGAAGGACGCGGTCGACTTCGCCACCAAGATGGAAGGCGACAAGCGCGAGAACATCTACGTCGACCCCGACGCCGGCAAGGTGTCGCTCCGCCGGTACGCGGACGACTGGCTCGCGAAGAAGACCGCTTCCGCCGGCACCCTCGAGTCGCACGAGCGCATCGTCCGCCTCCACGTGGTTCCCCACCTGGGGAGCAAGATGATCTCGCAGGTCACCGCAGCGCACATCGAGGGTCTGTACGCACGTTGGCGCCGGGATGGGGCGGCCTCAACACCATCGAGTCCCGGCACATAGCTCTCTCGGCGCTATTCTCCCACGCTGTGCGTCACAGGCGGATTCCGGTGAATCCCATAACGCAGGCCGAGAAGCTGGAGAACCCTGTCATTCCTGTCGACGACAGGAAACTTCCCAGCTTCGACGAGATAACCGCCATCGCCAAGGAGATCGGACCTCGCCTGTCTCCGGCGATATGACTGATGACGTGTTGCGGACTTCATATAGGGGAATCTCTGGGAGTCTTCCCGGAGGACATGCGCGATGGCACCCTGCGAATCCGGCGGCAGGTGATTCGCTACAAGGACACCTCCAGAAAGTACACGCCGAAATACGCCCCGTTGAAGCATCGGAAAGAAGGCGAGTGGCGCGACATACCCGTTCCTGCTTGCCTTGAGTCTTTCATCGACCGGCTTCCGATCCGCAATGCGAGCGACGGAATGCCGTATCCCGATCTTCTGCGCAAGTCGTGGGGCCGCGCCATCAGGCGGCTCGAGCTTCCTGTATACAACCCGCATGACTTGCGGCATAAATGGACCACCGAGGCCCTGACCAACGGAGTGTCCATTCACGAGGTGTCTCGCTGGCTCGGACATCGTTCGATCAAGGTCACGGTGGACCGGTACGGCCACCTCACACAGGACGGCCAGGAGCGCTGCCGTCAGGTCGCCGAGACGGCCGTGGGGCCGCACATGCAGCGCGCGGTGCTGACTTGGTGCTGACTTGACCGGCCAGAAGATGTAGCAGACACCCCCCGTACCGCCTCTGACCTTGCCGTTTGCGTCGTACCTCTTCGTACGCAGCCAGATGTTCTCCAACTGCCTGGGCCACCACCATACGGAGATAGCCCGGCGGGAACTCCACGGCATGGAGACCTGGTTCGCCAAGCCGGGTACGACCCGGCCCGCGCCGCCGCGGTGGAAGATGGCGATCAGCTCGGGGCTGGCCATCTTCCCGATCTCACTCGCCGGCAACGCGGTGCTCGGGCCGTACCTGGTGGATCTGCACTTCGTACTGCGGACGGCCGCCCTCGCCGTCGTGTTCAGCACGCTGATGACCTACGTGGCCATGCCCGCCGTCAGCAGGCTGCTGCGGCCATGGCTCACGCGGGGGTAGACCCCTTCGGGCCCTTCGGGCCTGGGCGTCAGGTGAGCTTGGTGACGTCGAGTGCGCCGTCCGCGTAACGCTGGCGGATCACCTTCTTGTCGAACTTGCCGACGCTGGTCTTCGGCACGGCCTCGATGATCGTCCAGCGCTCCGGCAGCTGCCACTTGGCGATCGACTGCGAGAGGAAATCGCGCAGCCCCGTGTAGTCCACGGTCGCGCCCTCCTTGAGGACGACCGTCGCCAGCGGCCGCTCGCCCCACTTCTCGTCGGGTACGGCGACCACCGCGGCCTCGGCGACCTCGGGGTGCGCCATCAGCGCGTTCTCCAGCTCGACGCTGGAGATCCACTCGCCGCCGGACTTGATGACGTCCTTGGCGCGGTCGGTGAGGGTGAGGTAGCCGTCGGGGCTGATGACGCCGACGTCCCCGGTCTTGAGCCAGCCGTCGGCGCTGAATTTGTCCTCGGGCGTGAAGGGTTCACCGGACGCACCGCCGTAGTAGGCGCTCGCGATCCAGTTGCCGCGCACCTCGAGCTCGCCGGCCGACGCCCCGTCCCAGGGCAGCAGGTCGCCGCCAGGGCCGACGAGACGGGCTTCGACGCCCGCGGGGAAACGGCCCTGCGTGATCCGGTAGGGCCACTCCTCCTCGGCGCTCAGACCGGCCGGCGGGTGCGCCATCGTGCCCAGCGGGGAGGTCTCCGTCATGCCCCAGGCGTGGCAGACGCGGACCCCGAGCTTGTCGTAGGCCTCCATCAGGGAGGGCGGACAGGCCGCGCCGCCGATGGTGACCTGCTTCATCGAGGTCAGGTCACGCGGGTTGGCGGTGACCTCGGCCAGCAGCCCCTGCCAGATGGTGGGAACGGCCGCGGCGTGCGAGGGCTTCTCCCGCTCGATCATCTCGGCGAGCGGGGCGGGTTGCAGGAAGCGGTCCGGCATCAGCATGTTGATGCCGGTCATGAAGGTGGCGTGCGGCAGGCCCCAGGCGTTCACGTGGAACTGCGGAACGACCACCAGGGTGGTGTCCTTGTCGGTCAGCCCCATCGACTCGGCCATGTTGACCTGCATGGAGTGCAGGTAGAGCGAGCGGTGGGAGTAGACGACGCCCTTCGGGTCCCCGGTCGTGCCGGAGGTGTAGCACATCGCGGCCGCCTGGCGCTCGTCCAGCTCGGGCCAGTCGTAGCTGTCGGAGCGCCCTTCGAGGAGCTCCTCGTACTCGTGCACGCGCACGTTCAGGCCGTCGAGTACGGAGCGGTCGCCGATACCGGTCACGACGACGTGCTCGATGGTCGGCAGATGCGGCAGCAGCGGTGCGAGCAGTGGCAGCAGCGTGCCGTTGACCAGGACGACCCGGTCGGCCGCGTGGTTGACGATGAAGACCAGCTGCTCCGGGGGAAGCCGCAGGTTCAGGGTGTGCAGGACGGCGCCCATGGAGGGGATCGCGAAGTACGCCTCGACATGCTCGGCGTTGTTCCACATGAGGGTCGCGACCCGGTCGTCCTGCTGCACTCCGAGCTCATCGCGCAGGGCGCCGGCGAGGCGGGTGGCCCGGGCGCCGATCTCGGCGAAACTCCGGCGGTGCGGCTCGGCCTCCCCGGTCCAGGTCGTGACCTGGGACTTCCCGTGGATCGTCATCCCGTGACGAAGTATGCGGGTGACGAGGAGCGGTACGTCCTGCATGGTGCTGAGCAAAGCGTCCTCCCGGTGAGCGCTGCGGCGCTGCGGCGGCTACGGATGCTGCCGATTCTGCGCACGTACCGGTCGGTCTGTCACTACCCGAGGGTAGAATCCGCCTCGTGTTTCACGTGAAACATCCCCACGTTTCACGTGAAACACCGCCCGTCTCAGCGAACCGGGGTGAGCTCCGGGTCCTCACGGAGCTTGCCCAGCGCACGGGAGACAGCGCTCTTGACCGTTCCGACCGAGACTCCCAGCAGCTCGGCGGTCTGCACCTCGCTCAAGTCCTCGTAGTAGCGCAGGACGACCATCGCACGCTGCCGGTCGGGCAGCCGGGTCACCGCACGCCACATCGCGTCGCGCAGGGCCTGGGCCTCGGCGGGATCGGAGGAGGGGGCCGGCTCGGTCTCCGGGAGCTCGTCGCATACGAACTCGTCGACCTTGCGCTTGCGCCACTGGGAGGTACGGGTGTTGACCAGGGTCCGCCGAACGTAGCCGTCCAGTGCGCGGTGGTCCTCGATGCGGTCCCAGGCCACGTATGTCTTCGCGAGGGCGGTCTGGAGCAGGTCCTCCGCGTCGCACGGGTTGGCGGTGAGGGAGCGCGCGGTGCGCAGCAGGACCGTGCCGCGGGTCCGGACGTACGCCGAGAACGACGGGTACGGCGTCGGGTTCGAGGCGAGCGTGCACACAGGCGGGGTCATGTCTCCACGCTAGGAGCGTCCGCCACCCCTGGAATCGGCCGCAGGTGCCGATGGGGGATCCATCTCAGGTTGTAGGAGTAGGGCCATCCCCACCCCCTGAAGGTGGAGGGGGCGGGGGCCCGGCACGGACCAGGGTCTCAGCCGTCGGCGCCCAGGATCAGCCCGGACGTCGGCACCCCGGTGCCGGCGGTGACGAGTGCGTGCGAGGCTCCCGCCACCTGGTTGACGGAGGTGCCGCGCAGCTGGCGGACGGCTTCGGCGATGCCGTTCATGCCGTGCAGGTACGCCTCCCCGAGCTGGCCGCCGTGGGTGTTGAGTGCGAGTACGTCCGCGGCCACGAAGTCGGCGGCCTCGCCCGACCGGCAGAAGCCGAACTCCTCCAGCTGCATCAGGACGAAGGGGGTGAAGTGGTCGTAGAGGATGCCGACGTCGATGTCGGAGGGTCGCAACCCGCTGGTGCGCCACAGCTGGCGTGCGACCACGTCCATCTCCGGCAGGCCGGTCAGGTCGTCGCGGTAGAAGGAGGTCATGCCCTCCTGACGGCGTCCGGCTCCCTGCGCCGCCGCTGTGATCACGGCGGGCGCGTGTCGCAGGGCGCGGGCCCGTTCGGTCGTGGTGACGACGAGGGCCTGGCCGCCGTCCGTCTCCTGGCAGCAGTCCAGCAGCCGCAGCGGTTCGACGATCCAGCGTGAGGCGGCGTGGTCGGCGAGGGTGATCGGCTTGCCGTGGAAATAGGCGGCCGGGTTGTTCGCGGCGTGCCGCCGGTCGGTGACCGCGACGTGCCCGAAGGCTTCGGGGGTGAGGCTGTAGGTGTGCAGATAGCGCTGGGCGGCCATGGCCACCCAGGAGGCGGGGGTCAGCAGCCCCCAGGGCAGTGCCCAGCCGAGCGCCGCGCCCTCCGCCGAGGGCTCGCGCTGCTGGACGCCGGAGCCGAAGCGGCGTCCGGAACGCTCGTTGAACGCGCGGTAGCAGACCACGACCTCCGCGACCCCGGTGGCGACGGCGAGGGCGGCCTGCTGGACGGTGGCGCAGGCCGCGCCCCCGCCGTAGTGGATGCGGGAGAAGAAGGACAGCTCCCCGACTCCCACCGCCTGCGCGACGGTGATCTCGGGGCTGGTGTCCATGGTGAAGGTGACCATGCCGTCGACGTCGGCGGGAGTGAGTCCGGCGTCGTCGAGGGCCGCGTGCACGGCTTCGACCGCGAGCTTGAGCTCGCTGCGGCCGGAGTCCTTGGAGAACTCGGTCGCGCCGATGCCGGCGATGGCGGCCCGGCCGCCGAGCTGGTCCCGGGTGCGGACGCTCATGCCGCCACCTCCGCGGTGACCGTTCCCGACACGTGGTGGCCGATGCCGTTGGCGCCGACGACCCGGATCTCGACGGTGTTGCCGAGCACGGCGGTGACGGTGCCGGTGAGGGTCATGGTGTCCCCCGGGTAGTTGGGGGCGCCGAGGCGGATGGCCACCTTGCGCAGGACGGCCCGCGGTCCGAGGTGGTCGGTGACGTAGCGGCCGACCAGTCCGTTGGTGGTCAGGATGTTCATGAAGATGTCAGGGGAGCCCTTCTCCCGCGCCTGCGCTGTGTCGTGGTGCACATCCTGGTAGTCGCGGGAGGCGATCGCACCCGCCACGATCAGGGTGCGGGTGACCGCGATCTCCAGCGGCGGCAGCGTGTCGCCGACGTTCATGCCTGTTCTCCCTCGGCTATCGAAGCTCCCAGCTCGGCCAGCAGCTCGCTGCCGCTGCCCAGATAGGCATCCAGCTGGCGTCCCCACAGGAAGTGCCGGTGGACCGGGTGGTCCAGGTCGGCGCCCATGCCGCCGTGCAGGTGCTGGCCCGCGTGCACGACCCGCTTGCCCGCCTCCGAGGCCCACCAGGCCGCCGTCAGCGCGTGCTCGTACGCCTCGAGCCCCTGGTCGATGCGCCAGGCCGCTTCGTACGTGGTCACCCGGATCGCCTCGGTGTCCATGTAGGCGTCGGCCGCGCGCAGCATGACCCCCTGGTTGGTGGAGAGCGGCCGGCCGAACTGCTCGCGGGTGGAGGTGTACTCCACCGCGCGGGCGAGCGAGCCGGCGCAGACGCCCGCCTGGAGTCCGGCGAAGGCGGTGCGCGCGGCGGCGAGGGTGTGCTCGTAGGCGCCGTCGGACCCGATGCGTTCGGCGGCGGCCCCGCTCAGGACCAGACGGCCCGCCGACCAGGGGGCGGTGGTCTCGACGGGGGACGTCCGCACGCCGGGCGCGTCGGTCCGTACGAGCCACAGTGCCCGCTCGGCGTCCGGGACCAGTACGTGCGTGGCGTCGCGCAGCCAGGGGACGGCGGGGGCGGTGCCGGTGAGCCGGCCGTCCTCGGCGGTGAACCGGCCGCGGGCCGGGAAGGCTCCGGTGGCCACCGCGTCCCCGCTGCCGAGCGCGGGCAGCAGGCGGGCGCGTTGCTCCGCGCTGCCGTGGGCAGCCACGGGGAGGATCCCGTAAGTGCAGGTGGCGGCGTAGGGGACCTGCGCTGTGGTGCGCCCCTGTTCCTCCAGCAGCAGGACCAGTCCGAGCAGGCCGATCTCCTCGACGGCGGCGGTCAGTCCGGCGGCGGTCAGGGCCTTCCACAGCTCGGCGTCGCTGCCGGTGCCGGTGGCGGCGAGGCGTTCGTGGGTGGCGAGGTCGGAGAAGATCCGGGCGGCGAGGCCGACCGCGGCGGCCTGTTCCTCGGTCGGGTGGAAGTCCATCAGCCCTCGCTCCCGCGGAAGACGGGGAGCTCGAGGTCGTCGTCGACGCGTAGGAACTCCAGTTGGACGGGCATTGCGATGCGCACCTTGTCGTGCGGGACACCGGTGATGTTGCTGATCATGCGGACCCCTTCGGCGAGTTCGACGAGCGCGACCGCGTAGGGCGGATCGAAGGCCGGGAAGGGCGGGTGGTGCATGACGACGTAGCTGAACACGGTGCCGGCGCCGGAGGCCTCGACCGTGTCCCAGTCGGGGCTCGTGCAGGTGTTGCACCCGGGAAGCCAGGGGAAGCGGAGGGTGGCACAGGAGGTGCAGCGCTGGATCAGCAGCCTGTGGTCCCGAACCCCGTCCCAAAACCCTTGGTTGTCGCGGTTGGCCACGGGGCGCGGGCGTCGCGCCGCGGGCTTCGTGCGGGGCTCGGGATCCTTCGCCGGCCTGCCGGCGGGCGTGTACTTGAGGATCCGGAAGCGGTGGGTTCCGGCGGGCCGGCCGTCCGCTTGGACGTCCATCCGGGTCGTCACGAAGTGGCCGGTGCCCAACTTGGTCGTCTTGCGCGGCGACACGGACTCGATGACGGCGTCGAAGGTGATCGTGTCGCCGGGGCGCAGCGGGCAAAGGTACTCCTGCTCGCAGTCGGTGGCGACGACGGAGGTGAAGCCGGCGCCGTCGAGGAGGGCGAAGAGCTCGTCGACGGCGGAGGAGCGGTCGGTGTGACCGGAGAGCCCGCCCATGGTCCAGGCCTGGAGCATCGTGGGGGGAGCGATGGCGTCCGGCCCCCAGTAGGCGGGGTTGGTGTCGCCCATCGCCTCGCACCAGTGGCGGATCATCGGCTCGTTGACCACGTCCTTGCCCCGGCCGGCGGTGGCGGCCGGCTGTCCCTCGAAGGCGGCCAGCAACGTGTGGAAACGGGCCGCCTCCTCGGCTGTGCCGGTCGCTTCCGCCGTCATCGCTTCCTCCCCTTCATGCCGAGCCGCATCATGGCGACGATCTCCCGCTGGACCTCGCTCACGCCGCCGCCGAAGGTGTTGATCTGCGCTGCCCGGTTCATCCGCTCGAGTTCGCCGCCCGCGAAGGCCGCCGGCCCCCGGATGAGCGCCTCCTCGCCCACCACCTCCTGGCACATCCGATACACCTCGACGGCGGACTCGGTGCCGAGGAACTTCACACCGCTGGCGTCGCCGGGGGCCAGGCTGCCGCTGCCCACGTCCTGGACGAGGCGCCAGTTGAGGAGGCGTACGGCGGCCAGCCGGGCGTGGGCCTCGGCAAGGCGGGACCGCACCCAGGGCAGGTCGGCGGGCCGCTCTCCGGTGGCCGGGTCCGGGGTGCGGGCGTGCCGGAGCGCGTGCTCGTAGAAGTCCTCGGCCTGCATGCCGATGGCGGCGAGGGCCACCCGCTCGTGGTTCAGCTGGTTGGTGATCAGTCCCCAGCCGCCGTGCTCGGGGCCGACGAGGTTTCCGGCCGGCACGCGGACGCAGTCGTAGTACGTCGCTGTGGTCGTGAGCCCGCCCACGGTGTCGATCGGGGTCCAGGAGAAGCCGGGGTCGTCGGTGGGGACGAGGATGATCGAGATGCCTTTGTGCTTCGGGGCCCGGGGGTCGGTCCGGCAGGCGAGCCAGATCCAGTCCGCGTTCTGGGCGTTGGAGGTGAAGATCTTCTGTCCGTCGACCAGCCAGTCGGCTCCGTCGCGGACCGCCCGGGTGCGCAGGGAGGCGAGGTCGGTGCCCGCCTCGGGCTCGGAGTAGCCGATGGCGAAGACGATCTCGCCCGCGAGGATCCGGGGGAGGAAGTGGTCCTTCTGCTCCGGTGTCCCGTACTTCATCAGGGTCGGGCCGACCGTGTTCAGCGTGACCATGGACACGGGGGCGCCTGCCCGGTAGGCCTCGTCGAAGAAGACGAACTGCTCGTCCGAGCCGCGGCCCTGCCCGCCGTACTCGACGGGCCAGCCGAGGCCGAGCAGTCCGTCGGCGCCGATCCGGCGCAGGAGTGCGCGCTGGCGGGCCGGATCCTCCGGGACCCCGTCCGGCAGTAGTTCCTTGAAGTACGCGCGCAGTGCGGCACGGAGCCGCAACTGGGCTTCGGTCGGGGCGAGGTGCACGGCGCAGGCCTCCCGGCATCGCATCATCGAGGTACCTGACTGTCCGTCAGATTTACCTGTGGTGTCAAGGTCGGGAGGAGCGGGGGGAGCCGGGCATGCGCGAGGGAGGAGGCATTCCGCCGGACCGCCGCGCCCGGACATGCCGAAAAGGGCCGCGCCGTCCGGGAACCCCACCGTCTCCCGGGCCTGCGGCCCTGCAATGCCAAGCTCACGCCCCCTGCACGCTCCCCGGCGCACGCCGGGGCGATCCATCCGTGCCCCACGGCGGGACACCATGTGGCGCGATCCGCGGTCACGACCGACCGGGCTCCAGCGCCTGCCTACGCTGCTACTTCTGCGTACGTTGCTTCCGTCTGTGATCCTGCTTCTGCTGACGCACCTGGTGCTGCCGCCTGCGGTCCTGCTTCGTTCGTCCGACCTGCCCGCACGGGGCTACGCGGCGAGGGCCAGCGTCTCGCGGACGGCGGGTGCCGCGGCGGGGCTCAGGAGGCGGGCGGCGGGTTCTCCGGCAGAGGTCTGGACGCGGGCGGCGGTTCCCGGGGCGGCACCCATGGCTGCGGCGGTGGTAGAGCGACGGACACCGGGGGTCTTGCCGTGGGCCTCGGCCCGGATGCGCTGCTTCAGGGTCGGCGGGAGCGAACCGCCCCGCATCATCTCCCGCCAGCTCCGCGGGGCCGTGACGACCGGCCGCCGCACGGGGGCGGCGGCGGTTGCGGCGACGCCGCCACTGACGGTGGAGGCGGCGACCGGGGCCGCCTTGCCACCGATACCGAGGGCGGAGAGGACGGCCACGAGGGCGGCGAGGACGGAGGTCCAGATCGACGTGAGGATGGTGCGGTCAGTCATGACGGGGTGCCTCGATTCGCGATGTTCCGACGGGCGGATCTGAATACATTCGTCATGATGTGGGGGCAACCGCACTGCGTTCATCACACGCGCCGATCTTCCGACAAACACCACTCGGAAGTACCAATCGAGCCTTTCACCCCCTCTCCCAACCCCTCGGGGCGAGGCCCTCAGGGTGCTCCAGCACCGGCCCGGCCTGCCCTGTTGCCCCCGCACACCGGCGGCCTGCCCGCAATCCGAGATTCCCCCCGCGCGCCTTACCCCGGTGGTGATCTCCCGGACACGAAAGCGGCCCCTGCCCGGTTGTACCGGTCAGGGGCCGTTCATCTGCGGTGGGTGTGGGATTTGAACCCACGGTGACATCGCTGCCACGACGGTTTTCAAGACCGTTCCCTTAGGCCGCTCGGGCAACCCACCTGGCCGGTACAGAGTACCGGCCGGGCGGGGGTGGCGGGCGACCGTGAGGTCAGGAGGTCTGGGCCTTGTCGTAGGCGGCCTTCGCCTCGTTGCCGAGGTACGGGCCGTACATCCGGTTCGGCAGGAAGGTGTAACCGAAGCTGTTCACCGAGACCTGGGTGCCCAGGCCCGTGGCCTCGTTGAAGTCCTGGAACCAGGGGCCGCCGCTGGAGCCGCCGGTCATGTTGCAGCCCAGGCTGTGGTCCTTGGTGAGAAGGAAGTCCTTGCCGCTGTTGCCGCTGCAGTAGACCAGCTTCGTTCCGTCGTACGGGGCAGCCGCGGGGAAGCCGAAGGAGTACATCTTCTTGTTGTAGCCGCCGTTGAAGAGGACCCCCTGGGCGCCGACGGCCTGGCTGAGGGTCTGGCCGTTCAGCGGGGCGACGACGGCGAGGCCGACGTCCATGTTCATGTCCTCGCTCGCCGCCCACTGGTCGGTGGCGAAGGTCTTGGTGGCCGACCACTGGCCGTAGGGCGCCGACCCGTTGTCGTAGGCGGGCACGAAGACCCAGTTCGTGTGCCAGGCGCCCTGGTACTTCACGCAGTGGCCGGCGGTCATCACCGTGCTGCCGTTGGCGCTGGTGATCGAGTTGCCGGAACAGGAGGCGGTGCGGCTGCCCATCGTGAAGAAGACGCGGCCCGAGGTCTTCACTACCGCGCCGCCGCCCGTCCAGGCCCCGCCCGCCTGCGGGAACGCCGTAGGTGATGCGGCTGGCGCGGCAGCGGTCGGGGCGATGGCGGTGGGGGTCGCGGAGGTGGCCACCGGGGTGCGGGCAGCGCCGGGGACCGCCGTCACGTCGAGCGGAGTGGCACCCCGCATCCGCTCGGGGGTCCAGAAGCCCTGGGTGTGCTGCTGGCGGAAGGACGCCGGGGCGTCCGCCGCGATCGAGGGGGTAGCCGCCGTCAGGACGCCCGCGACCAGGGCGCCCGCCGAGAGCAGGACGGACAAGGCCGTGCGATGACGATTCACGCATGACTCCTTCTGCCGTGCCCGGACCGGTCGGAGCCGGGCAGGGTGGGGGTGAAGAGCGGTCGGTGCGGATCGGCTGTGCGTGGTGCGCCGTACGTGTGCGGCTTGCCGGGGCAGAGTGGCACGGCCCCGCGTCAAAGTCAGCGGCCAGTCAGAACGCTCGGTCGGTTCCGGCCAGGAAATGGCCAACTCCCGGCCGTTGCAGCCTCATACGGTGAGCATCACGCCCACGTACGAGACGCCGGCGACGACCACCCACGCGCCGAGCCCCAACGACGCCGCTCGCCCTCCGGTGCGCGCCAGCGTCGGCAGGTGGACCGCGCTCCCCAGCCCGAACAGGGCCGCCGCCAGCAGTGCCTCCTGAGCGGTGTGCGCCCATTCCAGCGCCACGTCAGGCAGCACGCCGGTGGCGCGCAGCGCGGCCGCGGCCAGGAACCCGGCCACGAACAGCGGCACCGGAGCCGGCCGACGCCCCGAGGAGGTACGCACCCCGCACCGTCGGGCCCGTACCGAGAAGGCGACCGCCGCCACCAGCGGAGCGAGCAGGGCCACCCGCATCAGCTTGACCAGCACCGCCTCACCGAGGGCGTCAGGGCCCGCGGTCTGCGCCGTCGCCACCACCTGTCCGACGTCGTGGACACCGGCACCGACCCACCGCCCGAAGGCCGGGTCGGAGAGTGTCAACGGGGCCTGGAGGAGGGGGAGTACGGCGATGGCGAGGGTCCCGCAGAGGGTGACCAGTGCCACCGAGGCCGCGACGTCCTCCTCGTCGCTGCCCGAGACCTCGCTCACCGCGCCGATGGCCGAGGCTCCGCAGATCGAGTATCCGGTGGCGATCAGCAGTGGCTGATCGCCCGGAAGCCCGAGCCGACGGCCCAGCCAGAGGGTCCCGAAGAAGGTGGCCGCGACCACCCCGACGACCATGGCCACCGTGGTCCAGCCCAGCCGCAGCACCTGGTCCAGCCCAAGGCCGAGGCCCAGCAGGACGATGCCGATCCGCATCAGCCGCCGGCCGGCCAGGGAGAGACCGGCGCGCGCGGCTCCGCGTACGAAGGTCCGCGGCCCGGGAACGTGCGCCACCGCGATGCCCAGCACCACCGACGCGGTCAGCATCGGTACGGCCGGTATGAGGCGGTGGATGCACCAGGCCACCAGGGCTCCGCCCGCGGCCAGCGCCAAACCGGGCCAGGGAGTCGATGTTTCACGTGAAACATGCCGAACTGCCGTGCCCTGTGGGCGATGGAGGAGGGCCATCAGTCGACGGGGAGCTTGTAGACGCGACGGATGCTGGTGCCCAGTCGGGAGACGTCGGCGCCGTACACATGCACCGATATCGCCTTCGCGGAACAGGAGTTGCGGACCTTGTGGATGTCTCCGGGCGGCGCGAAACCGCAGACGTCACCCTGGGCGTTGACCACGTCCTCCGTCGCCACCAGGCGGGCGGGGCCGGCGCCGGGTGCGAGCCGGAAGCGGCGTTCACTCTCCTCGCCCTGGTGCACCCCGGCCACGCACCACGACACGTGGTCGTGGATGCAGGTCTCCTGTCCGGGGAGCCACACCAGTGCCACCACGGAGAAACTGCCGTCGGACTCCGCGTGCAGGATGTGCTGCCGGTAGCGCTCCGGGTCGCCCTCCTGCTGCGTCGGCGTCAGCAGGTCGGGCGCCCCCAGATGCGGGGCGAGTCGTTCGCCCACCAGGTAGGCGGTGAGGTCGGGAGCCAGTCCCCGCTCCACGACCGTGCGGATCTCACTGACGAGGGCGGCCATCCTCGTGGTGGTACGGGCCGGTGTGGTGGTGGTCATACGGGCAGCGTGCGGGCGTCGTTCCATCGCGTCCAACGACAGTTGTGACGGGAAATCCCAAGCAGCGCTTATGAATTGGTCAGCAGCCGACCCGGTTCGCCGCCACCTGTTTCAGCGCGTTCAGCACCACGGCCGTCGCCGGGATCCGCAGATGGTCCCGGTAGACGTATGCGGCGATATGCCGGCGCGCGGCGGGCTGGAGGGCTCTTCCACAGACCCGGTTCAGCGAGAGCGAGGGCAGGACCAGCGCGGGCATCATCGCCACGCCCAGGCCTTGGGCCACCAGGCTCTGCACCACCAGGTTGTCGTCGGTGGCGAAACGGATGTCGGGCACGAAGCCCAGCTCGGCGCACTCGTGCAGCAGGTTCGCCCGGCAGCGCGGGCAGCCCGCGATCCACCGTTCCTCGGCGAGGTCGGCCAAATGGACGGCGCGGCGCCGGGCCAGCGGGTGCCCGGTCGGCAGCAGCACCGTCAGCTGGTCCTCCAGCAGCCTGACCTCGGCGACCTCCTCCGGTATCTCCTCGTGCAGGCCGGGATAGGTGAAGGCCAGGGTGATGTCGCACTCGCCGCGCTCCAGCCGGCGCAGCGACTCCGGGGGCTCTCCCTCCAGCAGTTCCACCTGTACGCCGGGATGGTCCTTGGCCAGCCCGCTGAGGGCTTCCGGGACGAGGGTGACATTGGCGCTGGGGAAGCCGCACAGCCTGACGCGGCCGGTGCGCAGGCGCGTGTACGCCCTCAGCTGGGCCTCGGCTGCGGAGAGGTTGCCGAGGATGGTCTCGGCGTGCCGGGAGAGCGACTCCCCGGCCTCGGTGAGCTGCATCCTGCGGCCCACGCGGGTGAACAGCGGGGTGCCGACGGCGCGTTCGAGCGCCTTCATCTGCTGGGTGATGGCGGGCTGGGTGTACCCCAGCACGCGAGCCGCCGCCGAGTACGAACCGGAGGCGACCACCGTGTGGAACGTCCGTATGTGCCGAGAATCGAACACCAGCGAAGCATAAGCGGACATTGGAGGGGTCGTAGGCGGAATCCCGCCCACGACCCCTCGTCACCAGGCCACTGCCGTGGCCGGTGGTGCTACTTGTCGCCGACCCGCGAGCCGAGTGTGATGTCGACGGTGGTCGGCTTGCCGTCGCGCAGGTAGGTCAGCTTCACCGTGTCGCCGGGCTTGTACGTCCAGATCATGCTGATCAGGGTCGGACCGCTGTCCACCGGCTTGCCGCCGAAGTCCGTGATGATGTCGCCCGGCTTGAGGCCCGCCTTGCCGGCCGGACCGTTGGGGTCGACGAGCTCGTTGGCGGCGGCGCCCTGCTCGGAGATCTTCGCGCCCTCGGCCTTGGCCTGGAGGTCCACGGAGACCGAGATCACCGGGTAGACCGGCTTGCCCGTCTTGATCAGCGATTCGGCCACGTTCTTGGCCTGATTGATCGGGATAGCGAAGCCGAGGCCGATGGAGCCGGCCTGCCCGCCGCCGAAGCCGCCGTTCCCGGCCGACTGGATCGCGGAGTTGATGCCGATGACCGCGCCGCGGCCGTCGAGCAGCGGACCGCCGGAGTTGCCCGGGTTGATCGAGGCGTCCGTCTGGAGGGCGCTCATGTACGAGTTCTTGCTACCGGTGCCGTCACCGGAGGCGACCGGGCGGTTCTTCGCGCTGACGATGCCGGTGGTGACCGTGTTGGACAGGCCGAACGGTGCGCCGATCGCGATCGTGGCGTCGCCGACAGCGACCTTGTCGGAGTCGCCGAGCGCCAGCGGCTTGAGGCCGGCCGGCGGGTTCTTCAGCTTGAGCACGGCGACGTCGTAGCCCTGGGCGCGGCCGACCACCTCGGCGTCGTACCGCTTGCCGTCGGAGAAGGTCGCGAAGAGCTTGCCGCCGTTCGCGGCGGAGGCCACCACGTGGTTGTTGGTGAGGATGTGGCCCTGCTGGTCGTAGACGAACCCGGTGCCGGTGCCCCCCTCGCCGTCGCCGGCCGAGGCCTCGATGGTGACCACGCTGGGCAGCGCGCCCGCGGCGAGTCCGGCGATGGAGCCGGCCTCGCGCTTGAGGTCCTTCGGGGTGTTGGTGGCGCTGATGGTGGTCGAGCCACTGCCGTTGTTGCTGCGCTCGGCGGCCCAGTAGCCGACGCTGCCGCCGATGCCACCCGCGATCAGAGCCGCCACGAGCACGGCCGCGATCATGCCGCCCTTGCCCTTGCCCTTGGACGCCGGCCCGGGGGCGCCGCCTGCGGTCGGGTGAGCGCCCCAGACGGGTCCGCCTCCCACACCGCCGGCGCCGTAGGCCGGCACGGTGGGCGGCGGGGGCGGCCAGCCCTCGGCTCCGTGCGTGGCTGGGGCGGGAGGCCGGCCGTAGGCGGGGTCCTGACCGTAGGCGGGGTCCTGACCGTAGGCGGGCGCCTGCGCCGCGGGCGGGATCTGCTGGGTCGGCTCGGTGCCCGGTGCGGGCGTCGGCGGAAGCTGCTGGGTCACCTGCTCCCCGGCGGCGGGCGCCGGAGCTGCGGCGGGTGCGGCAGGCGGGGCGGCCGGGGCGGTCGGGGCGGCGTCCTGCGGGGCGTGGTCCGGCCGCGGGGCGGGCGCGGGTGCCGCCGTCTCGGAGCCCTGAGCAGGGGTTACAGACGGGGCCGCGGGGGGTGTGGGGGCCGCGGTGCCCTCGTTCTCGGTGCTCACAGCTCTCTCTCCTCGTCACACACAGCTGCAGAATCTGGCGATATCGATCCGGCTGAACGTTCGACGTGCCGTACAAGTTCCAGGGCAAAGCCTTTCCCATGCCCCGTCAGAGCACTGTAAGCCGGACCTGTGCATGTCCCCCCATTCTTTATGTCCGGCATTTCGGATGCACTCGCAGGGCGGGACCTGGACCGCCGAGGGGCTGATGGTGGCACCATGACCCGGTGACCCACGCAATGCCGCGCACCATCCAGGTCGTCGCCCACCGCGGCGCTTCGGAGGACGCCCCCGAGCACACCCTGGCCGCCTACCGCAAGGCCATCGAGGACGGCGCCGACGCCCTCGAATGCGATGTCCGGCTCACCGCCGACGGCCATCTGGTCCTGGTCCACGACCGCCGGGTGAACCGCACCTCGAACGGCCGTGGCGCCGTCTCCGCCCTGGAGCTGGCCGATCTCGCCGCCCTCGACTTCGGCTCCTGGAAGGACCGTGAGGAGTCCCCGGACTGGGACGCCGACCCCGAGCGCACCTCCGTCCTCACCCTGGAGCGCCTGCTGGAGCTGGTCTCGGACACCGGACGGCCGGTACAGCTCGCGATCGAGACGAAGCACCCGACCCGCTGGGCCGGACAGGTGGAGGAGCGCCTCCTGTTTCTCCTCAAGCGCTTCGGCCTGGACACCCCGCCGCCGGGCGGCCCCCACCCGGTCCGGGTCATGAGCTTCTCCGCACGCTCCCTGCACCGGGTGCGGGCCGCCGCGCCCACCATCCCGACCGTGTACCTGATGCAGTTCATCTCGCCGCGGATGCGCGACGGGCGGCTGCCGGCCGGGGTGACGATCGCAGGCCCCGGCATGCGGATCGTCCGCAATCATCCCGGCTTCATCCGCAAGCTCCAGGGCACCGGCCATTCCGTGCACGTATGGACAGTGAACGAGCCAGAAGATGTTCAGCTCTGCGCTGACATGGGCGTGGAAGCGATCATCACGAACAGACCTCGACAGGTTCTGTCCCAACTGGGCCGCTGACGTACCCATTTGCGCACGCGCCACCCACACTCCACCCGTCACATGGCGTGCTCCGGCGCATCCGCTCCGTATTCAGTGGGCGCGAATGCGCCAGAGCGGCCCGCTTCGGCGGTTTCCGGTCCAGGCCAAAGGGGCATCCAGACCATGCGTGGGGCTAAGGAGGTTCCGGGGGTGGCGTTGGTGGTGGCACAAGAAGTGCCCACGTCGTCGTGCATGGACGTACGCCATGGTCCTGCGGGCGTGGGTGAGGCCAGACACCGGATGCGCGAACAATTGCGCATCAGCGGCGTGGCGGAATCGGTCGTGGACGATGCCGTACTGATCCTTTCCGAACTGCTCAGCAACGCCTGCCGACACGGCAGGCCCCTGGGCGCGCGGGAAGTCGGGGACGGGGAGATACGCGCCGCGTGGCGCGTCGACAGGGCAGGGCGGCTGACGGTCGAGGTCACGGACGGGGGTGGGCCGACCCGGCCTGTTCCTTCCACGCCCTCGGTCACCGCACGCGGCGGCCGGGGGCTGAACATCATCAGCGCCCTTGCCCAGGACTGGGGTGTCCGGGACGGAGCGGCGGGTGAGGTCACCGTCTGGGTGGTCGTCGCCTGTGGGACCCGGCACGAGGATTTCGCTACGCGCGTTGCGCCCCCGGCGATCGACTTCAGCACGGCGTTCGACGACCTCGATGTCTGAACCCGCGAAACCGGTACCCAGGACACCCTGGCACCGGGACCCCTGACCGCACAACAGCTCAACATCAGCACAGCAGTACCGGTCATCCGTACAGGCGGCCGCCCGGGAGCGCACGCCGACCGTGCTCCCGGCCGCACCCCACCGGTTCCGGCGGTACGAACGGCTAGGCTCGCGCCCAGACACGACGCCGTACCGCCGCAACCGGGAGACACGCACGATGGCTAAGAAGCGCCCCGCAGCCAAGTCTGCAAAGCCGCAGCTCAACAACGGCGAGATCCCCGTTGTCGGCGCACGCGAGCCCTGCCCCTGCGGATCCGGGCGCCGCTACAAGGCCTGCCACGGCGCAGCCGCCGCGCACGCCGTCACCGAGCACGTCCAGCGCCCCTTCGAGGGCCTGCCGGGCGAGTGCGACTGGGTCGCGCTGCGCGAGCTGGTGCCCGCGGCCACCATCCCGCTGTCGCTGAAGGGCGGCCTGCCCGAGGGCGTCCCCTCCGTCACGCTGGTGACCGTACTGCCCATGGCCTGGCCGGCGCTGCGCCGCGACGACGGGTCCGTCCTGCTCGGCCTCCAGAACGAGACGTCCACCGGGGACCTGAGTCGCGACATGGCCGACACCTTGGAGCGGGCTCTCGTGGCGGAGCCGGGAACTCCGGTCGCGGCTCGCCGGGTCCCCGCCGAAGGTCACCGACTTCAGGATCTCCTGGACGCCGACGGCGGTTTCGAGCCGGTTGTGCACACCGGCTTCGAATTCTGGATTCCGGAATCGGAGGGCGGCCAGAACGCGTCCCCGGAGATCGCCGCCTCGCTGGAGCGCGCCAACGCGGCCGCCATCCCCACCGTCAAGCTGACCGGCGTAGACGCCGCCTACTGGTGCGAGACCCCGGAGAAGAACCACCTGCGCTGGGTCATGCCGCACCCCGAGGAGAAGCTGCTCGACGCCCTCGCGCGACTGCACGCGGCCGGCATGTCCTCCCTGGGCGAGGGCACGAAGCTCGTCGGCTCCTTCCGCGCCCACGGGCTGATGGTCCCGGTCTGGGACCTGCCGACCGGCGTGACGGCCGACGACGTCGAGAAGCCGGCGGCGGAGTTCGCCGAGCGGCTGGCCAAGGCGCTGGCCACGGACGCTCCGCTGACCACGGAGGAGCGCCGGGCGCGCGGCGGCCTCACCAACCGCCAGGTGACCCTCAGCTGACGCCGCGCGCACGCACGGAGCCGGTGACCGGAGTCACAACTCCCGCTAATCGTCTGCAAATCGGTGTCTGAATATCAGAGATCGAATTTGCGAACAGGCGATCTCTTGTTACCGTTCTTGTAGCCCGGTCGCTGGTGCATCCCCCGTCGCCAGCGACCGGGCCCTTCCATTTACGGCGGTACTCAACCGTCGCCCGGTGCCGGTGAGTTGCTCCCGGACCGCAAGAGCAGCTGCCCTTCATCATCCGGAACTGCAAACTCCGCAACTGCGGAGTAACTCTCCGGCTCGCCGGCCGAGGCCTCCTTGGGCGTCTCGCACAGACCGGGTTCGTCACCGGCACCGACCTCGCATGCGATCTGCACCGTGCGCCCGGCCGGCCCCATCACCGCCAGCACGGCCTCCAGTGCGCGACCACTCGTGTTCCGGTAGTAACTCCTGCCCCATGTCCGGCCTTCGGCCACCAGCACGCACGTCTGCGCCTCCACTCCGTGAGGCGAGGACACCTCGGGGCCGCAACGGGAATCCGTACGGGGCTGCTCCGCCCGGCCGGACGGCTCGGTCTCGGCGGGCCCCGCCGGGCGGGCAGCCCGGGCGGGGGCGGTGCGAGCAGGCTCCGAAAGGCCGAGGGCCTTGAACAGGCCCCCGCCTTTCCCGTCATCCTGACCGGCAAAACCCGGCCCGGCGATCGCGCCGGCGAGCGGGAGCGACAAGATGATCAGCACACCGGCGCCGATACCGATCAGGCGGAGATTCATTCGCCGAAGATAGCGATGCGGGAAAGGGGCGCGGAGATCCCCGCGCCCAATTCCCTTGGAAACTCGCCCCGCTGGCACCCGTACGAGTGATCCTGCGGGACCTCGCAGGTCAGTACGCGAGTCGGCTGCCGCCGCCGGACGCTCCGCTGCTCGCCTCGACCAACGCGTCCACGACCGCCTCGACGTCGGGCAGCCAGAGTTCAGTCCCCGCGGCCTGCGACGCCCGCGCGCCAAGGGACTTCGGACCCGCCGGACGCCGGGGCAGCGGACGCGGCCCGCGCTCCCAGCGCACCTGGCCGCCACTGGACGCCGCGGACGGCGGCAGCAGCAGGTAGCCGCCCTCGCCGTGGAACCGCAGCGAGGAGGGCACGTGGTCCTTGGCGTACAGCAGTTCCCCGAGCCGCTCCAGCGAGTACGGCGCCACGAGCAGCGCCCACCGGGTGGGTGTGGCGACGACCGGCCCGAGGCGCATGCCCTGCGCGTCGAGTCGTACGAGGGCCCGCGCGGCCGCGCCGGCCGGGAGGCTCACCGCACACGGGGCGGATCCGCCGGTCGCCATCAGGACGGGCGCGGCGGGCCGGTTGGTCCACCACCAGGCCACCATCCGGGGGTCGGTGGAGGCGGCGAGCAGACCCGGGTCGAAGGGATGGGCGCCGGGGACAGCGCAGTCGGGGTCGGGACAGGCACAGCGCCCGCCGTCCGTACCGGACCGGCCGACGCCGGGAAGGACGGGCCACTGGAATGTGGTGGCGCAGGTGAGCGCCGCTTCGAGGAGGGAGGGAGTGCCGCCGCTCTGTACCCGGTCGGGGCGTAGGGATTGAAAGCGGTCGCGGAGCCGCTGGAGACGCCTTCCGAGGATCTCGCGCATGTGCGCTCGTTCCTTTCCGTTGAACGCCGAGGGCCATCACACCATGTAACCGCAGACTCACCACACGTACAGGTTTCGCGTCACTGTCCGCCAGAGGCAGGTTCACACGGTTCGTACAGTCTTCTTACGGGGTCCATCAAACGCCCGGCGGGTAGGAAGCGCGACCCGCGCCGACTGCCGAGACCGGCCGCCGCCGCTAAGGACGACCGCCCGCGGCCGAGTGGTTCCCGGTACGCCAACTGGCCTCGCCCACCATCGAGTACGTACCCGACCCCCCTGCGGGGCTCGTCCAGTCGACCTCAAAAACCGACTGCTTCCAGTTTTTTCCGGCCAAGTTCTAGCCTTGGCCGGACGGTGAGTTGCCGCCTCACGGACACCAGGATTCCCAGCTGGGCAATGCTGGACATGCATCCATGTGTGCGTGTAGATGTGGATTCCTTGATGGCGGTGCAGCACGATCTGGGGGTTTGCGATGCTATTCGGCGAATCGCACCAGGTGGAAAGGCGGACGCCATGAGCGCCCCGCATCTGCCGAAAGTGGCTGGAATCGATCCAGCAGTCACCGCGTCACCGGACACTGCGGCGCCCGCGCCCGCCCGGACCACCCCCGCACCGGCCCCTCCGCCGGCCGCGGGCAGCCTCATCCAGGACCGTCTGGCAGGCATGGTCTCGGACCTCACCACGCTGCACGAGCTCACCGAACGCCTCTCCCGCACAGGCGACCTCGACACCTCCCTCCGCGAGTTCCTGCGCGCCGGAGCCTCACTCGTCGGCGCCCGCCGCGGCCTGATCGTCATGGAACCCTCCGACGGGCTCGGCCCCACCACCACGATCGGCCTCGGCCTCGGCCACGCCGAACTGGGCCACATCGAGACCGTGCCGCGCAGCGCGACCTCCTACGGGCGGATCCTCGACGGACTGCCCGACGCGCAGGGCGGCTCCGAGTTCCTCCCCGAACCGGACGCGCCCCCCGGCACCAGCGGATTCGCCGCCCCCGTGGACCCGCGACACCGCGAGGTCGCCGCCCGCCTCGGGTACGCCGCCAGCTACGCGCTCCCGCTGACCGCCGAGGCCACCGGCCGGCTCGGTGCGGCCGTATGGCTCTACGACGAGCAGGCCGAGCCGAACGACCGCCAGCGCGACCTGGCCGGCCTGTACGTGCGGCACGCCGCCGAGCACCTGGCCCGGATGCTGGAGGTGGAACGATCCCGCACCCGCCTGGCCACCGTCGCGGAGGAACTCCTGCCCAGCCGGCTCCCCCGCATTCCCGGGGTGCAGCTCGCGGCCCGCCACCACGCGGGACCGCGCGGCGGGGGCGACTGGTACGACGCGCTGCCGCTGCCCGAGGGCGCCCTGGGACTGGCCGTCGGATCCGTCACCGGGTCCGGCCCGAGCGCCGTCGCAGCCATGGGACGGCTGCGCGCGTCACTGCGCGCCTACGCCGTCATGGAAGGCGAGGATCCCGTGGCCGTCCTGTCCGACCTGGAACTGCTGTTGCGGCTGACCGAGCCCGCCCGCTCGGCCACCGCACTCTTCGCCTACTGCGAGCCCGCCGGAGGGCCTCAGTCCGGCGGCCTTGGCAGCAAGATCATTCTGGCGGGGGCCGGACACACCCCGCCGCTCCTCATCGGCGAGCACCGCACCGAGTACGTGGAGACCTCGCTCTCCGCTCCCCTGGGCATGCTGTCCTGCTGGGAGGCACCGAGCATGGAGATCGAACCCGCGCCTGGAGAAACGGTGCTGCTGTACACCGACGGGCTGCTGCGCCACACCGGCGACCCGATGGACAGGGCGTACGCGCGGTTGCACGCGGCGGCCGCAGGGGTGCCACGCGCCGCCCGGGAGGACCCGGCGGCTCTGTGCGACCACATCCTGCGGATCGTGCTGCCCGACGGGGAGCCGGGCGACGCCCCTGAGGACATCGTGCTGCTGGCAGCCCGGTTCGAGTGATCCACCGCGGGTCCCGGACCGTGACAACCCGCACGATCCGGACCACGCCTTCCCCGTACACGCATACGATGGATGAGGTCCACACCCAGGTCCGTACCGTCGTAGCTGAGGAGAAGACGTGGCTGACGAGCTCACCCCGGAGACCCCGGAAGAAGAGCAGCCCAAGAAGACGCACAAGCAGCGCAAGAACGGTCTGTACCCGGGCGTCAGCGACGAACTCGCCGAGAACATGCGCACCGGCTGGGCCGACACCGAGCTGCACGGCCTGGAGCCGATCGCGCAGGCCGCGCACACCGCCGCCCGGCGCGCCGCGCTGTCCGAGCGCTTCCCCGGTGAGCGCCTGGTCGTCCCCGCGGGCCGGCTGAAGACCCGCTCGAACGACACCGAGTACCCCTTCCGAGCCTCGACCGAGTACGCGTACCTCACCGGCGACCAGACCGAGAACGGCGTGCTGGTCCTGGAGCCGGCCGGCCCGACCGGGCACACCGCGACCATCTACCTGCTGCCGCGCTCCGACCGGGAGAACGGCGAGTTCTGGCTGTCCGGCCAGGGCGAGCTGTGGGTCGGCCGCCGCCACTCCCTCACCGAGGCCGAGCAGCTCCTGGGCATCCCCGCCAAGGACGTCCGCGAACTCGCCGAGGCCCTCACCGAGGCCGAGGGCCCGGTGCGCAACGTGCGCGGCCACGACCCTGTCATCGAGTCGGCCCTCAGCGACAAGGTGACCAAGGAGCGCGACGAGGAGCTGCGCGTCTACCTCTCCGAGGCCCGCGCCGTGAAGGACGAGTTCGAGATCGGCGAGCTGCAGAAGGCCGTCGACTCCACCGTCCGCGGTTTCGAGGACGTGGTGAAGGTCCTCGACAAGGCCGAGGCCACGTCCGAGCGCTACATCGAGGGCACCTTCTTCCTGCGCGCCCGCGTCGAGGGCAACGACGTCGGCTACGGCTCGATCTGCGCCGCCGGCTCCCACGCCTGCACCCTGCACTGGGTCCGCAACGACGGTGACGTCCGCTCCGGTGACCTGCTGCTGCTCGACGCCGGTGTGGAGACCCACTCCCTCTACACGGCCGACGTCACGCGCACGCTGCCGATCAGCGGCACGTACACCGACATCCAGCGCAAGATCTACGACGCGGTCTACGAGTCCCAGGAAGCCGGCATCGCCGCGGTGAAGCCGGGTGCGAAGTTCCGCGACTTCCACGACGCCTCCCAGCACGTGCTGGCCGAGAAGCTCGTCGAATGGGGTCTGCTGGAGGGCCCGGTCGAGCGGGTCCTGGAGCTCGGCTTGCAGCGCCGCTGGACCCTGCACGGCACCGGCCACATGCTCGGCATGGACGTCCACGACTGCGCCGCCGCGCGCACCGAGGCGTATGTGGAGGGGACGCTGGAGCCGGGCATGTGCCTCACCGTCGAGCCGGGTCTCTACTTCCAGGCCGACGACCTGACCGTGCCCGAGGAGTACCGGGGCATCGGCGTCCGGATCGAGGACGACATCCTCGTCACCGAGGACGGCAACCGGAACCTGTCGGCCGGGCTGCCCCGCACCTCGACCGACGTCGAGGCCTGGATGGCGCGCCTGAAGGGCTGACGTCCGCGGGACCGACGGCCCGAGGACCGATGTCGGCGCCGGAGCGTGTCGGTGGGCGGGATCCCGAACGGGGTCCCGCCCACCGGCGTATCACGACACCTTCAGCACCGCGTCGTCGCGCCACTTCAGCATCTTGTCGAAGCTCACCACGGCGCCCCGGCCCGGCCGGTTGCGGAAACGGACGTGGTCGGAGAGCTCGGCGATCAGGTGCAGGCCCCGGCCGTGCTCGGCCAGGGCCGGTCTGTGGCGGGCCACCGTGGCGGGCGGGAACCCCGGACCGGAGTCCGTCACCTCGATACGGCAGCAATCCCCCTCCAGATAGGCCGTGACGTGGTACCCCTCGGTCTCGTCCGGGACGTCGCCGCGCCCGCCGTGCTCCACCGCGTTCGCACAGGCCTCGCTCAGCGCCACCGAGAGATCGAAGGAGATGTCCGGGTCCACCCCCGCGGTCTCCATCGTCCCCAGCAGCAGTCGCCTGGCGAGCGAGACGCTCGCGGCTTCGCGCCTCAAGTGGAGAGACCACCAGATGCTCATACGGGTACCTATTGCCGCCCGCGAGGGCCCGTAAGCGCCCCGGGGCCCGTCCGGGACCTCATTGCGCCCGTCCGGCGGATGCGGCTCGCCCGGAGGGCGGTGTACGCGGTGGCGTGCGGCCCGGACCACGCCGCCGGGGAGGCCGGCCACGTCCGCGGCGGGCCCGGACCTGTCGGGACCGCCTTCGCAGAGCGGGCTCATGCGGACCTTCCGGACCTGCCGTATGGAGGACATCAGCGCAGTGCGATGATGACCCGGCCATGTCTGACCCCCACGCGACGCACGCCGGAGCCGGCCTCCGGCTGATCCGGGCCGCGGTGTTCACCGCGGTCTGTGTCGTGCTGTCCGCGGCCGGGCACGCCCTGGCGTCCTGCGCCACCGTGCCGTGGTGGTCCCTGTGCGTCGGCTTCCTCGCCGTCTTCGCGGTCGCGGCCCCGCTCGCGGGACGGCGCCGGACGCTGCCCGGCCTCGCCGCGGGGCTCACCGCCGGCCAGCTCTCCCTGCACGCGCTGTTCGGCCTCGGCCAGCACAGCACCGCGGCCGCTCAGGCACCCGGCGGCGCATCCGACGCCTCGCTCGCGGAACTCGCCGCCCGGCTGGTGTGCGGGGGCAACTCCGTCCCGCTGAGCCCGGCCGACGCCCGCCGGATCCTTGAGGCCGCGGGCCTGGACCCGGCCGCTCTGGCAGCACAAGCCGGGCAGGCCGCGGAGCAGGGCCACGGGGCGCACGCGCACGTGGCCGGGGCCGTCACCACCGCACCGGAGACCGGCCTGTTCAGCCCGGCCATGCTGCTCGGGCACCTGCTGGCCGCGCTCGTCGCCGGCTGGCTGCTCAGCCGCGGCGACGCCGCGCTCTTCCGGCTCGTCGAACTGTCCCGGCTCACCGCCGAGGCCGCCCCGATACGCCCGCTGCGCGCCGCACTGGCCTTCGTACGCGCCCTCGGCGCCGGACTCGGCGAGCCCGCCCGCACCCCGCGGACCGGTCGGACCGAAGCCGACCCCGCGGCCTCCACGGGCCGGGAAGCACTGCAGCACACGGTGATCCGCCGTGGGCCGCCCGCGGCGCTCGCCCTCGCAGCCTGACGCGGCATCCGCCTCCCCGGACCACACATCGGGAGCACCGGTGCCGCCTGCTCCGCGCGCCCGTGCGCGGACCAACCGCCACCACAACTTCCGTGGAGTGTTTCCGCCATGAAGACCTCTCGCGTCTCCTTCGCCGCCGCCCTCGCCGCCGGCTCCGTCCTCCTCTTCTCCGGCACCGCCGTCGCGCACGTGGGCGTG
Organism: Streptomyces sp. NPDC060232; assembly: GCF_042726555.1. Lineage (NCBI taxonomy): Bacteria > Bacillati > Actinomycetota > Actinomycetes > Kitasatosporales > Streptomycetaceae > Streptomyces > Streptomyces sp. NPDC060232. Next base: position 128,052 of record NZ_JBHXAG010000012.1, read on the forward strand.
CAGCCGGTCGGCGAAGCCGCCAAGGGCGGGTACGCGACGCTCAACTTCAAGGTCCCCAACGAGCGCGACAACGCCTCGACCACACAGCTCGAGGTCAACTTCCCGGTCGACCAGCCCCTCACGTCCGTCATGCCGCAGGACGTGCCCGGCTGGACCGTGAACGTCGAGAAGACGAAGCTCGACAAGCCGCTGACCGTGCACGGCAAGCAGGTGGCCGAGGTCGTCACCAAGGTGACCTGGTCCGGCGGAAAGATCGGGCCGGGCATGTTCCAGCAGTTCCCGGTCTCCGTCGGCAAGCTCCCCGAGAACGCCGACCAGATGGTCTTCAAGGCGATCCAGACCTACGACAACAACGAGGTCGTGCGCTGGATCGAGGAGGCCAAGGAAGGCGCCGCGGAGCCGCAGACCCCCGCACCGGTACTGAAGCTGACCGCCGCGAAGGGCGACGACCACCATGCCGGCGCCAAGACCGACGAGGCGAAGAACGCGGAGAAGGACGCCGGGCAGGGCCACGACGAGGCCGCCGCCGACCACGGCTCCGACACCACCGCGCGCGCCCTCGGCATCGCCGGCATCGTCATCGGACTCGGCGGTGTCGCCTTCGGCTTCGCCTCGCGCCGCCGCTCCGCCTGACGTAACCGCGCCCCGGGCGCTGTCGCTCCGTACATCTCCAGCAGCCCTGCACCCCTACATCCCCGAACCCAGGGACATCTCTCCATGCGCACCACACGTGTGACGGCCGCCGCGCTCCTCGCCGCGGCCGTACTCACCCTCACCGCCTGCGGCGGCGGCGAGCCCGCCAAGAGCAGCGGGGTAACCCAGATCGCCGGCGGCCAGAGCGGCGACAAGGCCGCCACCGTTCTGGACCGCCCCTTCAACAAGCCGGAAATCGTCCTGACGGACACCACCGGCAAGCCGTGGAACCTCCGCGAGCAGACCAAGGGCAAGCCGACACTCATCTACTTCGGCTACACCAGCTGCCCCGACGTGTGCCCGCTGACGATGAGCAACATCGCCGTCGCCAAGAAGAACCTCCCCAAGGAGGACCAGGACAACCTCCGGGTCGTCTTCGTCACCACCGACCCCGAACGGGACACTCCGGAGTCCCTCGGCGCGTGGCTCAAGGCGCAGGACCCGTCTTTCATCGGGCTCACCGGGGACTTCGCGACCATCCAGGCAGCCGCCCGGACCCTCGGCATCGGCATCGATCCCGCCACGAAGGACGCCGACGGCAAGGTCGTCTCCATGCACGGCGCGCAAGTCATCGCCTTCTCGCCCAAGACCGACGAGGGCTACGTCCTCTACGGCGAGGGCACGACCGTCGACGACTACGCCAAGGACCTGCCGAAGCTCATCAAGGGGGAGAACCCGTGAACGCCCGCACCACCCGCATCCTCGCCGCCGCCCTCTCCCTGACCGCGGTGCTCGCCATATCCGGCTGCTCCGGCGACAGCGAGCCGAAGATGACCGTCAGCGGCGCCTTCATGCCGCAGCCGGTCAACGACAAGATGGCCGGTGGCTTCATGGTCATCGAGAACGTTTCCGGAACCGCCGACAAGCTCACCGGTGCCGCCTCCCCGCTCTCCGACGATCTCCAGATCCACGAGACCAAGGACCAGAAGATGCAGCAGGTCCAGTCGATGGACGTGCCGGCGAACGGCGAGCTCCGGCTGGAGCGCGGCGGCAACCACATCATGTTCATGGGGCTGAAGAACACCCCCAAGGTCGGCGACAAGGTCACCGTCGAGCTCCGCTTCGAGAAGGCCGGTGCCGTCAAGGTCGAGCTGGACGTGAAGGAACGCACGTACAACGCGCAGGCTCCGACATCCACGGCCCACAGCGGCCACTGACGGACGAGGACTGACACGCCATGACGGCCACCGCCCCCTCCACGGCCCGCGCCCGTGCCACGGCATTGCTGCCACGGCTCGCGCTGGTCCTCGCAGCGCTGCTGGCGACCCTGTTCACCGCGGCCTCACCGGCCACGGCACACGCCGCACTCACCGCGAGCGACCCTGCGGACGGGGCGGTGGTCGCCACGGCACCCGCCCAGGTCACCCTCTCCTTCTCGGAGCAGGTCGCCATGGGCGACGACTCGATCCGTGTCCTCGACCCCCAGGGCAGGCGGGCGGACACCGGTGAGATGCGCGACATGTGCAGCGGGAACACCGTCCGCTACGGGACCGCCCTGCACTCCGGCCTGCCCAACGGCACCTACACCGTCGCCTGGCAGGCCGTCTCGGCCGACAGCCACCCGATCTCCGGCGCGTTCACCTTCTCCATCGGTGCGCCCTCGGCCACCGAGGTCTCCCTCCCCAGCACGACGGCGGGTGGCGGACCGGTCGGGATCGCCTACGGCATCGCCCGCTACGCCGCCTACGCCGGCTTCACCGTCCTGGTGGGCGGCGCGGCCTTCATCCTGCTGTGCTGGCGCCGGGGCGCCGCGGAGCGGCCGCTCCAGAAGCTCGTCGTGCGGGCCTGGGTCACCCTGACCGCCGCCACCCTCGCGATGCTGGTGCTCCGGACTCCGTACACGGGGTCCGGCCGGTTCGCCGACGCCTTCGACCTGGACGGGCTCAGGGCGGTCCTGGAGACCAAGACGGGCGCGTCGCTGGTCTCCCGGCTGCTTCTGCTGGGCGCGGCAGCCCTCTTCGTAGCGGTCCTCTTCGGCGTGTACGCGCGCCGTGTTCAGGACGCCGGGAGCAAGGAGGAGGACAGGGACACAAGCGACCTCACCTTCGGCCTGGCCATCGGCGGCGCCGTGGTCGCCGGCGGCATCGCGGCCACCTGGGCCCTCTCCGAGCACGCGTCCACCGGTCTCCAGCCCGGGCTCGCCATGCCCGCCGACATCCTGCACTTGCTGGCCGTCGCCACCTGGCTCGGCGGGCTCTCCGCGCTGCTCGTCGCCCTGCACAAGGTCCCCGGGATCGAGCGCTCGGCGGTGCAGCGGTTCGCCGGGGTCGCATTCGTCAGCGTGGTGGGCCTGGCCGGCACCGGCGTCTACCAGGCCTGGCGGCAGACCGGCAGCTGGTCCGCCCTCACCGGCACCGATTACGGGCGGCTGCTGCTCCTCAAGGTCGCCCTGGTCGCCGTACTCATCGGCGTCGCCTCCATGTCCCGGAAGTGGACCGCCCGGCTCGCGGAGGTTCCCGCTGCCCGCGACGGGGCGGCCGCGGAGGCGGCCGGAGCCGCAGCCGGAGCCGGAGCCGACGATGTTTCACGTGAAACATCGCCCGCCGCCGCGACCGTCACCGTCCCGGCGGACCCGGAGCGTGCCGCCCAGCTCGCCAGGCAGCGTGCCGCCCTGGAGAGCGCACGCGAGAAGCGGGTGCGGGACGCGGACCCGGACCGCGCCGGTCTGCGGCGCTCGGTCCTCGTAGAGGCGGCGATCGCCGTGATCCTGCTCGTCGTGACCACGGTCCTCACGAGCACCGAGCCCGGACGCACCGTCGAGCAGGAGGCGGCCCGTGGCTCCAGTGCCACCGCGGTCCCCGACCGCGCGGTGAAGATCACCCTGCCGTTCGACACCGGCGGCCACAACGGCAAGGGGTCGGTCCGGCTGGAGCTCGATCCCGGCCGGGTCGGCGCCAACACCCTGCACCTCTGGGCGGACACCGGCGACGGACAGCCTTTCGGCCTCCCCGAGGTCAAGATCGCCTTCACCCTGCCGGCCAAGGACATCGGCCCCCTGCCGGTCGTGCCCGACCAGGCCGCCCCCGGGCACTGGACCGCATCCGGCGTCCAACTGCCGCTCGCCGGCGAATGGCGCATCGACGTGACCGTCCGAACCTCAGACATCGACCAGACCACCGTCCAGAAGACCGTGAAGATCGGCTGACCAGCGTGACCGAGAGCAACCCCGACATCGAAATCTCCCGGCGACGGCTGCTGGGCACCGTCGGCGCCGCAGGCGCCGCAGGCTTGGCCCTCGGCGGCGCCGGCGGTGCCCTCGCGCACTCCGCGCTCGCCGGCTCCGGGAGCGGCTCCACCGCCGGAGCGGCAGGGAGCCTCTCCTCCCTCGGAGCCACCCAGGTGGCGTTCCACGGGGACCACCAGGCCGGCATCACCACACCCCTGCAGGCCAGGGGACACCTCGCCGCCTTCGATCTGGCCGCGGGAGCGGGCCGCACCGAGGCCGTCGCGCTGCTGCGGCGCTGGTCCGACACCGCGCGGCGGCTCATGGCGGGCGAGACCGCCCCGACCGCCGACAGCGGTATCGCCCTCGACGCCGGGCCGTCCTCCCTCACCGTCACCTTCGGCTTCGGACACTCCTTCTTCGAGCGCACGGGTTTGAGCGCCCGCCGGCCCACCGCCCTCGACCCGCTGCCCGACTTCTCCTCCGACCGGCTCGACGCCCAGCGCAGCAACGGCGACCTGTGGGTACAGATCGGCGCGAACGACGGACTCGTCGCCTTCCACGCCCTGCGCGCACTCCAGAAGGACGCCGGGGACGCCGCGCGCGTCCGCTGGCAGATGAACGGCTTCAACCGGTCCCCCGGTGCCACCGACACCCCGATGACCGCCCGCAACCTCATGGGGCAGGTCGACGGCACCGGCAACCCCAAGCCCTCCGACCCCGACTTCGACCAGCGGATCTTCGTACCCGCGACGGGACCGGGACCCGCGGAGCACGCCTGGATGGGCGGGGGCTCGTACGCCGTCGTGCGTCGCATCCGAATGCTCCTCGACGACTGGGACAAGCAGTCCCTCGCACAGCAGGAGCAGGTCATCGGCCGCACCAAGGCCACCGGCGCCCCGCTGACCGGTGGCGGGGAGACCACCGAGATGGCACTCGACAAGATCGGCGCCGACGGCAGGCCCGTCATCCCGTCCAACGCCCACGCCCGGATCTCGGCACCCGAGCAGAACGGCGGCGCCGCCATGCTGCGGCGCCCCTTCTCCTTCCACGACGGGATCGGCCCCGACGGCGCTCCCGACGCCGGGCTGCTGTTCATCTGCTGGCAGGCCGACCCGCTGCGCGGGTTCGTACCCGTACAGCGCAAGCTCGACCGCGGCGACGCGCTGTCGGCGTTCATCAGGCACGAGTCCAGCGGCCTGTACGCGGTTCCGCCCGGCCCGCGCAGCGGCGAGTACGTGGGCCAGCGGCTGCTCGAAGGGTGAACAGCACCGCGGTGGCCGGCACCCCGGCATTAGGCTGATCGCATGTCAGCCACCCGCTTCACGTATCTCGGTCCCGAGGGCACCTTCACGGAGGCCGCTCTGCGCACCCTGCCGGAAGCCGCGACCCGGGAGCTCGTCCCGATGGTGTCGGTCCCGGCTGCCCTGGACGCCGTACGGGGCGGCGAGGCAGCGGCCGCCCTCGTCCCGATCGAGAACTCGGTGGAGGGCGGGGTCACGGCCACCCTCGACGAGCTGGCCTCGGGCGAACCGCTGATGATCTACCGCGAGGTGCTGCTGCCCATCGCGTTCGCCCTGCTCGTACGGCCGGGGACCGCTCTGTCGGACGTGAAGACCGTCACCGGGCACCCGGTCGCCCAGCCCCAGGTACGCAACTGGCTGCGGGCGAACCTGCCCGACGCGGTGTGGGAGTCGGCGGCGTCGAACGCCGACGGCGCCCGGCTGGTCCAGGAGGGACGCTTCGACGCCGCCTTCGCGGGCGAGTTCGCCGCCGCCACCTACGGCCTCGTCCCGCTGGTCACCGAGATCCACGACGCGGAGAACGCCGAGACCCGGTTCGTGCTGGTGGGACGCCCCGCGCGGCCCGCCGCACCGACAGGCGCGGACAAGACGTCCGTGGTGCTGTGGCTCGGCGACGACCACCCCGGCGCGCTGCTGGAACTCCTCCAGGAGTTCGCGGTCCGCGGGGTGAACCTGATGCTGATCCAGTCCCGTCCGACCGGCCAGGGCATCGGCAACTACTGCTTCGCCGTCGACGCGGAGGGCCACATCTCGGACCGGCGGGTCAGCGAGGCGCTCATGGGCCTCAAGCGGACCTGTCCGCAGGTCCGCTTCCTCGGCTCCTACCCGCGTGCCGGTGTCGCTCAGAGTGACGTCCGCTCCCCGCGGGCCGGAACCTCCGATGGCGACTTCACTGCTGCCTCCGACTGGCTGGCGCGCTGCCTCGACGGCCGGGCGTAGCGTCGTTCCACCGTCCACAGGGTTATCCACAGGCAGGGGTGGAGGCCTGGGGACAAGTCGACAGAAGGGTCCGGCGGAGTCGACAAATCGGTCGGGCGGCCCAGGTTTCACGCAGGGAAGCGCGAGGTGAACGTCGTCACCCCTGTATCGCCGTTCAACTCTTTGGGGCGAGCCATTCCCACCCGAATGAGTGTGTGAGGGCGGTTTGAACCCTGATTCGCCTTGGCCATCCGCCGATCAGGAATGATCTATTCCTGTGTCCACAGAGGCAGCACACAGCCTGTGGATAAGCTGGGGACGGTCGCAATTCCTGTGGACAAGAACCCTCTGCGGCCCTGCTCAGGGGGCCGCTCACGATCCGGCATCGTGCCCCTTTTCGGGGAAAGGGGCGCTTTAATCGACAGCACGACAAGGGTCACTTCCGGTCAGCGATCAAGACTTATCCATTCGTTGCAATTGGGACATAGCGACACGCAGCGTGATATCGGTGTGATCCCAGGAAGCCCAGCCCGGTAGCCTGGAGGGGTGATTGACCTCCGGCTGCTCCGTGAAGACCCTGACCGTGTCCGCGCCTCGCAGCGCGCTCGTGGAGAGGACGTCGAACTCGTCGACGCCCTGATCTCCGCAGACGAGCGCCGCAGGTCCTCCGGCATGCGCTTCGACGAACTGCGCAACGAGCAGAAGTCGCTCGGCAAGCTCATCCCGAAGGCCTCCCCGGAGGAGCGGGCGGAGCTGCTGAAGAAGGCCGAACAGCTCAAGCAGGACGTCAAGGCCGCCGAGGCCGAGCAGAACGAGGCCGACGAAGCCGCCAAGCGCCTTCTCCTCCAGCTCGGCAACATCGTCCACGAGGACGTGCCGGTCGGCGGGGAAGAGGACTTCACCGTCCTGGAGACGCACGGCACCATCCGTGATTTCGCCGCCGAGGGCTTCGAGCCCAAGGACCACCTGGAACTCGGCGAACTGCTGGGCGCCATCGACGTCGAACGCGGCGCCAAGGTATCGGGCTCGCGCTTCTACTACCTGACCGGTGTAGGCGCCCTGCTGGAGCTGGCGCTGGTCAACGCCGCCATCGCCCAGGCCACCGAGGCCGGCTTCATCCCGATGCTGACCCCGGCGCTGGTCCGCCCGCGTGCCATGGAGGGCACCGGCTTCCTCGGCCAGGCCGCGGAGAACGTGTACCACCTGGAGAAGGACGACTACTACCTGGTCGGCACCTCCGAGGTCCCGCTCGCCGCCTACCACATGGACGAGATCATCGAGGGCGACCAGCTGCCGCTGCGGTACGCCGGCTTCTCCCCGTGCTTCCGCCGTGAGGCCGGTACGTACGGCAAGGACACCCGCGGCATCTTCCGCGTCCACCAGTTCGACAAGGTCGAGATGTTCTCGTACGTCGCGCCCGAGGACGCCGAGGCCGAGCACCAGCGGCTCCTGGAATGGGAGAAGCAGTGGCTGACGAGCCTGGAGCTGCCGTTCCAGGTGATCGACGTCGCCACCGGTGACCTGGGCGCCTCCGCCTCGCGCAAGTTCGACTGCGAGGCGTGGATCCCGACGCAGGGCAAGTACCGCGAGCTGACCTCCGCGTCGAACTGCGACAGCTTCCAGGCCCGTCGCCTGTCGATCCGATACCGCGACGGCAAGAAGACCCAGCCGCTGTCCACGCTGAACGGCACCCTGTGCGCGGTCCCGCGCACGATCGTCGCAATCCTCGAGAACCACCAGCTGGCCGACGGTTCCGTACGGGTGCCCCCGGCGCTCCGTCCGTACCTCGGCGGCCGCGAGGTCCTGGAGCCGATCACCAAGTGAGCCCGGCCCCGTTCCCGTACAAGCTCGTCGCGACCGACCTCGACGGCACGCTGCTGCGTGGCGACGACACCGTCTCGGAACGCACCCGTGAAGCGCTCACCGCGGCCACCGCGGCGGGCGCGGCCCACATCATCGTCACCGGCCGAGCCGTGCCCTGGACGCGGCACGTACTGGACGATCTCGGCTACAAGGGGATCGCCGTCTGCGGGCAGGGCGCCCAGGTCTACGACGCGGGTGCGCACCGGCTGCTGACCTCCGTGACGCTGGACCGGCAGCTGGCCGGGCTGGCGCTCTCCAAGCTGGAGGCCGAGGTCGGTCCACTGGCTCTCGCCGCCAGCCGGGACGGGGTCGACGGGGAAGTCCTGTTCGGACCGGGCTACCAGGTGCAGGAGGGCCTTCCGGCCCTCTACCTGGAGGACACCGCCGCGGTGTGGACGGCCCCGCTCAACAAGCTCTACATCCAGCACCCCGAGCTGGACGACGACCAGCTCGTCAAGGCGGCACGCGTGACCGTGGGCAGCCTGGTCGACGTGGTCATGGCGGGTCCCGGCATCGTCGAGATACTGCCGCTGGGCCTGACGAAGGCCACCGGCCTGTCCCTGGCCGCGCGCCGGCTCGGGGTGAAGGCCGCGGAGACGATCGCCTTCGGCGACATGCCGAATGACATCCCGATGTTCGGCTGGGCCGCTCGCGGGGTGGCCATGGCCAACGCCCATCCGGAGCTCAAGGCGGTGGCCGACGAGGTGACGACCTCCAACGAGGAGGACGGCATCGCGGTCGTGCTGGAGCGCCTGATGGGCGCCGCGTAGCACGCAGTACGTACGAGAGGTCCGGGGCAGCCCGCGCCAGAAGGCGCGCTCGAAGTGGCTGCCCCGGACCTTTTTGTTGCTCCCCGCACAACTCACTCTGCCCCGCCCCGAGACCCCTTACCAGCGAATTTCCGCGCATCAGCCGTTAATCCGGGGGCGCCGCCGGTAGGCGAGGGTGAGCACGCCCAGCAACGGCCCCCACAGCAGCAGGGGGCGCGTAGGACAGGCTGAAGATCCGCAGGGCGAGTCCGGTGGGCGCGTCGGGGTTCGCGGCGTTGACCTCGGTCCACGTCGCGGCGCCGAGGCAGGTGATGCCGGTGAGCGCGAGCGCGCCCGGCGCCGCGGGGACCACCGCCACCAGCGGGTGGAACCGGCGCCCGCCCAGCCGGGGAATCCAACGTGGCAGCTCCTCGCCCCAGCGCCGCACCAGGCCGAGGCTCAACAGGCCCAGGCATTTTGATGGCCGACGACCAAGAGGACATCCGCAGCGGATTCCGGCTGATCCTCGATTCACAGCCGGACATGACCGTCGTGGGGGAGGCGCCGGACGGCGAGAGCGCCGTGGCGCTGGCCCGGCAGCTGCGGCCCGACGTGGTGCTCGGGGACATCCGGATGCCTCGGTTCGACGGGCTGGAGGTGACCCGGCTGCTGGCGCCCGGGACGCGGGTGGTGGTCGTGACCACCTTCGGCCTCGACGGATACGTGCACACCGCACTGCGCAACGGCGCCTGCGGTTTCCTGCTCAAGCGGTCCGGACCGGCGCTGCTGACCGAGGGCGTACGGGCCGCGATGGCGGGGGACACCCTGATCAGTCCGCAGATCACGGTGCGGCTGCTGAGCCGGCTGTCGCAGTCTGCCCCGGTCACCCGGCCCGTGGACCATCCGCTGACGAAGCGGGAGCTGGACATCGTACGGCTGGTGGCGCGGGGTCTCACCAACGCCGAGATCGGCGCGGATCTGTTCATCACCAGACCCATATCGCGAGCGTCCAGGCGAAGACCGGGGCCAGGAACCGGGTGGGGATCGCCGCGTGGGCATGGGAGCACGGCATCGCGAAAGCGGAGGCCGACTAGTCACGTTTCACGTGAAACGCGGGCGTTGTTTCACGTGAAACAACGCGGCGCATGAGCGGCCAGGACAGCAGTCCGACGGCGAGCGCGATGGCGTGGCCGAGGTCGGTGAAGGTGCCGCCGGTGGCGAGGGGAATCCCGAAGAAGGCGATCGCGCCGGCGAGGTAGAACCATCTCCAGGGGCGGGGGAGCCGGTACGTGAGGACACCGATGGAGGCCGCGAGCCCGTAGCTGACGCCGATGTCGACGACATGGGTCATGCTGCGCGGGGCCCGGTGGTCCTGGATGGCCGTCAGAAGGACCTTCTGGCTGATCAGGGTGGCGACGACATGAGCGGTGGCCACGATCACGAGCCAGCGCGGGGTTCCGAGCCAGCGTTCGACGGGGGCGTGGAACACCTCGAAGAGCACGGCGTAGAGGGCCAGTGAGGCGGGGTTGGCGATCCAGAACGCGCTGCTGATGAGTGCTCGGACGGGGTGCTGGACGAGCTGGTGGATGTTGCTGCTGTTGCGGTGGAGCAGGACGCGGTCCACCTGGTCGGGGGCTATCGCGACGATGACACTGGTCACGGCGATGATCAGCAGCCAGATGTGCGTTCCGGGCGAGGAGCGTATCCAGGACCGCAGGGGCCGGGAAGGCTCCGGGTCGGTTCGCTCGCTCATGCACCGATGATGACCCGCAAAGCTGTGCCCCGCCTGGCCGATGGGCCGGGCGGGGCACGGTTGCGCGAGTACGGCGGCCGGGCCTACTCCTCGCCGGCCAGCGTGAGGCGGCGCAGCTTCTGGCCCGCGTAGACCGTGGCTCCGACGGTGACCACGACGAGCAGGACCGAGGCGGTGGGCAGGCCCACCGTGGCGTCGACGTAACCCTGCCCGGCGACCTTCTCGGCCAGGGCCAGGGCCCACTGCTGGACGCTGAGGGTCTTGGCGCCCGAGACGAGGCTGCCGAAGAGCGACTCCCAGATCAGGGCGTAGACCAGGCCGAAGACGACCGCATGCCGGCTGACCGTGCCCAGCAGCAGGAACAGTGCGCTGTAGGCGATCGAGGCCACGAGCGCGGCGATCGTGTAGGCGACGGCGATCTGCTGGCCGTTGCCGTTGAGGATGAATCCGGCGATCAGGGTGGGGATCGCGGAGAAGGCCATGGTGACGGCGATGGCCACGATCAGCTTGGTCATGATGATCGTCGGGCGCTTCACCGGCTTCGCCAGCAGATAGACGATGGAGCCGTCGTCGATCTCGGGACCGATGGCGCCGGTACCGGCGATCACGCCGATCAGCGGGACCATCGTGGCCAGGGCGAAGCCTCCGAGCAGGTCCGCCGCGACCTTGTCGTCCACACCCGTGAAGGCGCGGACGGCGATGGCGATGACGATCAGCAGGGCGGGGAGCGCGAAGAGGATCAGCGCTCGGCGCCGGCCGAGCAGGGCCCGGTAGGTGAGCCGGGCGACGGTGGGGTTGTACACGTACATGGGTGCCAGCTCCTTTCAGGCCGTGACGAGGTAGGAGAAGACCGACTCAAGGGACTCGTCGGAAGGCGAGACCGTCAGCAGCCGGATGCCGTGCTGTCGGGCCACGACGGGCAGCAGTTCGGTGAAACGGCCGAAGTCGACGGCCTGGATGCGCAGCGCGCCCTCCTTCAGGTCGACCTCGATACCGGCCGTGGAGGGGTCGGCGATCAGGGCCGCTGCGAGGGCCCGGTCGTCGGAGGAGCGGACGAGATAGCGGTGCGGGCGGTCCGTCATCAGGCGGCGGATCTTGCGGAAGTCGCCGGAGGCGGCGTGCCGTCCGGCCACGACCACCTCGATGTGCGAGGCGAGCTGCTCGACCTCCTCCAGGATGTGGGAGGAGAACAGGACGGTGCGTCCTTCGGCTCCCATGCGGCGCAGCAGGTCCATGAGCTGCATGCGCTGGCGGGGGTCCATCCCGTTGAACGGCTCGTCCAGGAGCAGCACGGACGGATCGTGGACGAGGGCGGACGCCATCTTCACGCGCTGGCGCATGCCCTTGGAGTAGGTGGAGATCTTGCGGTCCTGCGCGTACTCCATCTCGACGGTGGCCAGTGCGCGCTGCGCGGCCGCGTCATCGAGGCCGTGGAGTTCGGCGTTGGCGACGACGAACTCACGGCCCGTGAGGAAGTCGTACATCGCCTCGCGCTCGGGCACGACGCCCACGTGCTTGTAGATCTGCTCGTTGCGCCAGATCGGAGCGCCGTCGAGGGTGACGGTGCCCGTGGAGGGGGCGAGGAAGCCGCCCATCATGTTGATGAGCGTGGACTTGCCCGCGCCGTTGGGGCCCAGGAGTCCCGTGACACCGGGGCCGATGCGCATGGTCACGTCGTTGACGGCGACGACGTTCCCGAACCAGCGGGAGGTGTGGTCGATGTCGATGGTGGTCACAGCCCGGCCTTCCGGTAGCGGGCCATCAGGGCGGCATAGGAGCCGGCGATCAGGCCGAGGGCGACGAGCAGGTAGACGAAGCCGATGCCGGCCGAGGGGCCCTCACCGCCGGGGAAGGCGGAGGTGGCGCCGAGGAACGCGGTCTGCACGCCGTCGATCAGGGTGATCGGGGAGAACAGGCCCAGCCAGTCGATGGCTCCCGTGTTCCCGGTGCTGTAGGCGATGCCCTGTACCGCGGTGACTGCCCCGTAGGGGATCAGGAGCACCGCGATGATCGCCGCGACGCCGAACCCGCGGCGTGGGGTGAGCGCGGCCATCACCAGGCCGATCCCGGAGAAGAGCAGCGACAGCAGCAGAACCGACACGAGTCCTTGCCCGAATCCCTTGGTCTGGTCGGCGAAGTCGAACTTCGCCAGGAGCGCGCCGATCCACATGATCAGCAGCGGGGTCGCGGTGAGGATGAACATGGCCGAGGCCATGGCCGCGTACTTGGCGACGACGTAGTCGACGCGCTCGATGGGCCGCGAGAAGTAGAGCGGAACCGTCTTGAAGCGCAGGTCACGCGATACGGACTGCGGCGCCTGGGAGGCGAGGTAGAGGCCGATGACCACCTGGGTGGTCAGGGCGTAGGTCGTGTACTTGATCGGCAGGTCCGTGGAACCGGGCACCGCGATGGCCACCGCGACGATGATCAGCGCCGGAACGCACATCACCGCGAAGAGCAGCATCGGGAGGACCTTGGACTTGGCGGACCGGCCGAGCCCGTAGGCGCCGCGCAGGGACTGCGAGAACAGCGACTTGCGGGCGTAGGCACGGCCGAGCCGCGGTCCGTCGTAGGACCGGTAGCCGATGTTGTGGATCTGCGTCGACGTCTCAGGCGCCATCGGAACCGGCTCCCTTCTGCTGAGCGGTGTACGCGGGCTGGTCGTTGTCGCGGAAGACCTCCGCGATGTGGTGGCGGCGCTGTTCCATGCGGACCAGGCCGATGCCCAACTCGGCCACGGTGTCGCGGATGGTGTCGTAGGTGTGCTCGCCGGTGGCCTCGACGAGGAGGATGTGGCCGGCTCCGGGCAGGCCCTGCTCCGCGCCGGCGTGCAGGGCGATGCCCGCCTCGGCGAGTGCCTTGCGCAGGGCGGCGGAGCCGTCCGGATGGGCGTCGGAGTCGGTGACCTCGACCGCGAGGGTCGTGGTGGTCTGGGTGAAGTCGCTGGTTGAGCTGGAGCGCAGCAGCTTGCCGCCGTCGACGACCACGACGTGGTCACAGGTCCGCTCCAGCTCGCCGAGGAGGTGGGAGGTGACCAGGACGGAGATGCCGAAGTCGGTGTAGACGCGGCGGATCAGGCCGAGCATCTCATCGCGCCCGACCGGGTCCAGACCGTTGGTCGGCTCGTCCAGAAGGACCAGCTGGGGGTCGTGGACAAGTGCCTGGGCGAGCTTGACGCGCTGCTTCATGCCCGTGGAGTAGCCGCCGATGGGGCGGTACCGCTCCTCGTACAGCCCGACGTGGCGCAGGGTGTCGGCGGTGCGCTCGCGGGCCGCGGTCGGCGGCAGTCCGGACATGCGCGCCATATGGACGACGAACTCGGTGGCCGAGACGTCGGGTGGCAGGCAGTCGTGTTCGGGCATGTACCCGACGCGTTCACGGATGGCGCTGCCATGCGTATTGACGTCGAGGCCGAGCACGGCGGCGCTGCCCTCGGTGGCGGGGGACAGTCCCAGCAGAATCTTGATCAGCGTGGACTTGCCGGCTCCGTTGGCGCCCACGAGCCCGGTCACGCCGGGTCCGATGTCCAGGGAGAGCCGGTCGAGGGCGGTCACTCGGGGGTACCGCTTGCTCAGGCTTTCGGTCGCGATGACAGTCACGGATCCGACGTTAGTGGTGTGGCTCTCGCCAGGCGTCAGACCTGGAGCTGGATCCCGTCTCCGCCTTCCGGCGTACATACCCGTACTGGAGGCTGATGTGGACCGGACAACTTTGTCCACAGGTCCGTGTCCGGCCCTTGACGTGGTCTCCGGTCATTGTCACATTCATCAGTGTCAACTTACGGGCGCGTACGGCTCTACGGATGGACGGCTGACATGGCTGGGGACACCAGGCAACGCACCGCGCGACACCCCGGACGGCACCCCGGACGGCTCTCTGCCGACCTGAGCGGGTTCAGAGAGGTGCAGCGCCTCTCGTACGAGTGCGCCGAGGCGGTCGCGGCCCAGTTGCGGCCCGGAGTGACCGAGCGCGAGGCCGCGCGCATGCAGCGCGAGTGGCTGCGCGCCCGCGGCGTCCGGGACTGGTTCCACCTGCCGTTCGCCTGGTTCGGGGACCGCACCGCCTTCGCGAACTTCCGCATCCCCCTGCAGTTCTTCCCGACCAGTCGGCGGCTGGAGCCGGGGATGCCGTTCATCCTCGACATGGCGCCCGTCTACAAGGGCTTCTCGGCGGACATCGGCTACTCGGGCAGCCTCGGTCTGAACCCGGTGCAGGACCGGCTCATGTCCGATCTCCAGGCGCACCGGACGCTGATCCTGGAGCAGGTGCGGGAGCGCCGCTCCCTGCGCGAGATCTACGAGGACGTCGAGCGGCTGATGAACCGGCAGGGGTACACCAACCGGCACCGCGCCTATCCCTTCGGCGTGATCGCCCACAAGATCGACCGGGTGAGGGAGCGGCGCTGGTCGCCGACGGCGTTCGGGTTCGGTACCCAGTCCCTCAAAGGTCTGGCCGCTGACGCCCTGCACGGGCACCGTGAGGGCTGGTCCCCGCTGTGGAGCCCCTACCACTTCTCCGATCACCCGCCGCAGCCCGGCCTGTGGGCGGTGGAGCCGCACCTGGGCTTCCGGGGCACCGGCGCGAAGTTCGAGGAGATACTCGTGGTCACCGACTCCCGGGACCCCGAGGAGAGCGCGTTCTGGCTGGACGACGACCTGCCGCACGTGCGGCGCTGGGCCGAGGAGGAGAAGGCAGCATGAGCGGCGTGAGCGGAGCAGGAGCGGCGGAGCTCGCGGGTGCGCGGGAGCACTGGGTGCGCACCGGCGGGATCGAGTTGTGCGTGGTCGAGCTCGGCGAGAGGGGCCGCCCGACCGTACTGCTGGTGCACGGCTACCCGGACAGCAAGGAGGTCTGGACGGAGGTCGCCGAGCGGCTCGCGACCCGCTTCCACGTGGTGCTCTACGACGTACGCGGCCACGGGCGCTCCACCGCGCCGCACCCGCTGCGCGGCGGCTTCACCCTGGAGAAGCTGACGGACGACTTCCTGGCGGTGGCGGACGCGGTCAGTCCGGACCGGCCGGTGCACCTGGTGGGCCACGACTGGGGTTCCGTACAGGGCTGGGAGTTCGCGACGGTCGGCCGTACGGAGGGCCGGATCGCGTCCTTCACATCGATGTCGGGGCCCTCCCTGGACCACTTCGGCCACTGGATCAAGAGGCGCATGTCGCGGCCGACCCCCCGAGCGGCGGCGCAGCTCCTCGGCCAGGGCGCCAAGTCCTGGTATGTCTACATGCTGCACACTCCCGTGCTGCCGGAGCTCGCCTGGCGCGGACCCCTCGGCAAGCGGTGGCCCAAGATGCTGCAGCGCATCGAGAAGGTGCCGGCCGGCTCCTACCCGACGGCCTCGCTGCCGTCGGACGCGGCGCACGGCGCCTGGCTCTACCGCGACAACGTGCGGCCGAGGCTGCGCCGGCCGCGCTCCGACGCCTACGCGCACGTACCGGTGCAGCTGATCACTCCGACCGGGGACGCGTTCCTGTCCGAGCGGCTCTACGACGGTCTGGAGCGGTGGGCCCCGGACCTGCTGCGGCGGACCCTGCCGGCCAAGCACTGGATCCCCCGCACCCGGCCCGACCAGCTCGCCTCCTGGATCGCCGAGTTCGTCACGGCCCGGGAGGAGCCGGCCGCGCGGGCCCCTCAGCGGAAGGCCCCGGCCGCGTACGCCGACCGCTTCGGGGGCCAGCTGGTCCTGGTCACCGGCGCGGCCAGCGGCATCGGTCGGGCCACCGCCTTCTCCTTTGCCGAGGCGGGAGCGCGGGTGGTGGCCGTGGACCGGGACGCGGAGGGCGCGGCGCGCACGGCCGACATGGCCCGCCTCGTCGGCGCCCCCGAGGCGTGGGCGGAGTGCGTCGACGTCAGCGACGAGCAGGCGATGGAGAAACTGGCGGTGAAGGTCGCCGCCGAGTACGGAGTAGTCGACGTCCTGGTCAACAACGCCGGCATCGGCCTGTCGGGAGCCTTCCTCGACACCACCGCCGAGGACTGGAAGAAGGTCCTGGACGTCAATCTGTGGGGCGTCATCCACGGCTGCAGGATCTTCGGGAAGCAGATGGCCGAGCGCGGCCAGGGCGGGCACATCGTCAACACCGCGTCCGCCGCGGCCTATCTGCCCTCCCGCACCCTGCCCGCCTACAGCACCTCCAAGGCCGCGGTGCTGATGCTGTCGGAGTGCCTGCGCGCGGAACTCGCCTCGAAGTCCATCGGGGTCTCCGCGATCTGCCCCGGCATCGTCAACACCAACATCACCGCCACCTCGCGCTTCGCCGGTGTGGACGAGGCCGAGGAGAAGCGCCGCCAGGAGCGCTCCTCGCGGCTCTACGGCCTGCGCAACTTCCCGCCGGAGAAGGTGGCCGACGCGATCCTGCGCGCCGTGGTCCGCAACGAGGCGGTCGTGCCGGTCACGCCCGAGTCCAAGGGCGCCCTGTGGATGTCCCGTTTCGCGCCGCGCGTCCTGCGGCGCATCGCGCGAGTGGAGCCCAAGCTGTGAGCAGGCGACGGTATCCGAACTCGTCCACGGGGAGAGAGCCCGGCACGGCCGTATCCCGCTCCTTCCGGCGGTCGTACCATCCCTCGCAGGAGGGCTCGCTGCGCAGGGCGGTCGAGTACCTTGCGGCCTCACCTGCCGCCCGGGCCGCGGCCGGCGCGGTCGGCCGAGCCGCCATGTCGTAGGGAGCCGGGATTGTCCGATCAGGCGGTAGCCGAGTACCGGATCGAGGATCTGGCGCACCACAGCGGGGCGACGGTGCGCACGATCCGCGCCTACCAGGACCGCGGTCTGCTGCCCAAGCCCGAGCGGCGGGGCCGCTCGAACGTCTACCGGGACACGCATCTGGCGCGGCTTCGCCAGATCGCCGACCTGCTGGACCGGGGATACACCCTGGCCTCCATCAAGGAGTTGCTGGAGGCCTGGGACGCGGGGCGCGGCCTGGGCGGCGTACTGGGGCTGGTCGCCGAGGTGCACGGGCCGTGGACCGACGAGGAGGCGGCCCGGATCAGCAGGGACGAGCTGAACGAACGGTTCGGCGGCCTGCCGGACGACGACGCGGTGGGCGAGGCCTGCGAGCTGGGCGTGCTGGAGCGGATTCCCGGGCGCCCGGACCAGTTCCTGGTGCCGTCCCCGCAGGAGCTGGCGGTGGCCGCCGAGCTGCACGCGGCCGGGGTGCCGCTCGCGGCGATCACCGGACACCTCCGGGAACTGCGCGGCCAGGTGGAGCACATCGCCTCACGGTTCCTGGAGTTCACCACCGAGCACGTCTTCGCGCGCTACCTCGGGCAGGTGCCGCCCACGGACGCGGACGCCGCGGAGGCGGCGACGATGGTGCGGCGGCTGCGGCCGCTGGCACAGCAGACCGTGGACGCGGAACTGGCGCGCGCCATGCGGCTCTTCGCGACCCGGCACCTCCAGCGGCACCTGGGAACGGCCGGCGCCCCGCAGCCGACGGGTTCCTCACCGGTGGCTCTGCCGGCCGGGACGGTACGGGCGGTGCAGGAGCTGGTCGGCGCCGACCATGTGGCGGAGTTCGTGCGGGCCGCGACGGAGCGGGAGCTCCAGGCCCGGACGATGAACGACCTGGCGCGCCGGACCGGCCGGTAGCGCCTGAAGGCAGTCGGTCCACAGGTTCCACAGGGCGGATCACGCGTTTGCCGTCAAAACCCGCCCAAACGGCTGTGGACAAGTGCCCTTTTCCTGTGGGTAACTGAGACGGCGTCTCAGCCCACGGTCTGGTACGCACCCCTGTCGGGTCCCTCACCGGCCGCCGTGACGACCCCGGGGAGCGTGGCCGGTACGGCCGTTCCGCCCGGCTTCGGAGCGGCAGCCTCTGGGCCTTCGCCGCCTACAGGGCGGCCGCTCGCGCCGCTCTTCGCCCCGGTCCCGTAGAGGAGGGCGGCCAGGGCCAGACCGAGGGCCCCGCCGGCCAGCTGGGCGGCGACGAAGCCCGGCAGCGACCCGGGTGCGATGCCCGTGAAGGAGTCGCTGAAGCTGCGCCCGATGGTGCCGGCCGGGTTGGCGAAGGAGCCCGAGGAGGTGAACCAGATCGCGGCCGCGAGGTACGCCGCCACCGCCGCCGGTATCAGCCTCGCGCGCCCGATGCGCCCCAGCCCCTGGATCACGAGGACGAGGCCGGCGGTGGCGATCACCTCGCCGACGAGCAGGTGGCCCCCGTCGCGCACCTGGGTGGCGAAGGTGCCCGGGGTCCGGCCGAACATGGTCTCCGCGAGGACGGCGCCGCCGATGGCACCCGCCGTCTGCGCGGCGACGTAGACGGACACCTCACGGCCGCCGAGCCCCGTACCGCCGGTGCGGCCGTCCCACCAGGAGGTGAGGGTCACCACCGGGTTGAGGTGGGCGCCGGACAGCGGACCGAGGAGAGTGATGATCAGGCCGAGACCGATCGCCGACACGAACGAGTTGGCGATGAGGGCTACACCGGTGTCGGGGCTGAGCTCCGCGGCCTTGAGGCCGGATCCGACCACGACCACGAGCAGGCCGGCGGTCCCGGTCAGCTCGGCAGCCGCACGGCGTGGCAGAGAGGTGTGGGCTGTCATGGTTTCTCCCCCAGAGCAGAAGTGTTAATGGAAAATATATTCCGCATCTTGGAATCAAGATAGAGGGTGTCCGGTGCTGCGCGCCCGTCGAAAATCGCTGCCGAAGGACCTGCGGAGCGGGCACGCTGGGGCTCATGGATGAAAGACGCACCGTAAAGGTGTCCAAGTACGTCTCGAAACACCTGAGGCACCAGCCGGAACGGATCGGACTGGTGCTCGATCCCCATGGCTGGGTGGAGATCGACGACCTGCTGAGCGCAGCCGCCGCGCACGGCTTCCACGTCAGCCGCGCCGAACTCGACCATGTCGTGGCCGCCAACGACAAGCAGCGGTTCGCTGTCGACGGCACCCGCATCCGTGCCAGCCAGGGGCACACCGTGGCCGTGGACCTGGACCTGCCGGAGGCTGAACCGCCCGCCCACCTCTACCACGGCACCGTGGCCGCCGCCCTCGACTCGATCCGTGCCGAGGGCCTGCGCCCGATGGCCCGCCACCACGTGCACCTGTCCCCCGACCGGGAGACCGCGACCCGGGTCGGCGCGCGCCGCGGCCGGCCCGTCGTGCTCAGCGTGGACGCCGGGGCGATGCGTGCGGCCGGGCACGTCTTCCGGATCAGCGCCAACGGGGTGTGGCTGGTGGACGCCGTGCCCCCGCAGTTCCTGCGCTTCCCGTAGCCCGGCCGGCGAACCTTGCCCTGTGGGACAGGCCGGCCGGACCTACGCGGAGCTCGGGCCCGCCCGCTTCCCGTACGGAGCGGCGACGACCGGTGGATTCAGCTGTCGAGCTGTGCCAGGGCCTCGGTGGCGATCTTCTCGAAGACGGCCTCGTCGGCGGCGAAGTCGGAGTCCGGGATCGGGGCGTGGATGACCAGCTCCGTGAAGCCCAACTCGCGGTGCCGGCCCGCGAAGTCGACGAACGCGTCCACGGACTCCAGCACGGTGTTGGCCTCGGGCGTGAAGCCGGTCAGCAGGATCTTCTCCATGGGCTCGGGGGTCCGGCCATTCTCCACGAAGGCCGTGTCGAGCCGTTCGAGCTGCCCGCGCAGGGCCTCCAGCGACTGTTCGGGCGTGCCGTTCTCAAAGAGCTTCGGGTCACCGGTGGTGACCCACGCCTGCCCGTACCGGGCGGCGAGCCGCAAACCGCGCGGGCCGGTCGCGGCGATCGCGAACGGCAGCCGCGGCCCCTGCACGCAGCCGGGGATGTTGCGGGCCTCCTCGGCCGAGTAGAAAGTGCCCTCGTGGCTCACGGAGCCTTCGGTCAGCAGCCGGTCCAGCAGCGCCACGAACTCGGCGAAGCGGTCGGCGCGCTCACGCGGGGACCAGGCTTCCTGGCCCAGCGCCGTCGCGTCGAACCCGTTGCCGCCGGCCCCGATACCGAGGGTGATACGGCCGCCCGAGATGTCGTCCAAGGTCATGAGGTCCTTGGCGAGGGTCACCGGGTGACGGAAGTTCGGCGAGGTGACGAGCGTGCCCAGGCGCAGCCGCTCGGTGGCGGCGGCCGCCGCGGTCAGGGTGGGCACCGCACCGAACCAGGGCCCGTCGCGGAAGGTCCGCCACGACAGGTGGTCGTAGGTGTAGGCCGTGTGGAACCCGAGCTGCTCAGCCCGCAGCCACTGGTCCCGGCCCCCCTCGTGCCATCGACGTACCGGAAGGATCACCGTGCTCAGACGCAGACTCATGCGTCGAGCGTACGGCGGGCCGTTGTTTCACGTGAAACATTGCGTTTCACGTGAAACAACGCCAGCGGCGCCAGCCTGGCTTGATCATGGTCCGGTCCTCCGCTCACATGGGTGAAGATGGAGCCGTGACCTCGGCTCCTCAGTGCCCGGACGGGCCAACCCCCATGCCCCGGCTTATCGCCACCGACCTCGACGGCACCCTGCTGCATGACGACAAGTCCGTCTCGCCGCGTACCGTCGCGGCACTGGCCGCTGCTGAGGAGGCGGGTATCGAGGTCTTCTTCGTCACCGGTCGGCCTGCGCGATGGATGGATGTGGTCGCCGACCACGTCCACGGCCATGGCCTCGCGATCTGCGCCAATGGCGCGGCGGTGGTCGACCTGCACGCCGGGCGGGAGTTCGTTCAGGTCAGGGACCTCCCCAGACAGGCCGCACTCTCCGTCGTCGAAGCCCTGCGCGCGGAGGCGCCCGGCACGTCCTTCGCGGTGGAGCTGACCACCGGCATCAACTACGAGCCGGCCTACCCGCCCTTCTTCAAGGATCCGGGCGCCAAGCTCGCGACCGCCGAGGAACTGCTCCACGAGCACTCGGACGAGAGCGCCGCGCCCGTGCTCAAGCTGCTGGCGCACCACTCCGACATCACCCCGGACGAGTTCCTCGTACTGGCCCGCTCCGCCGCGGGCGTGCACGCGTCGATCACCCGGTCCAGCCCCACCTCCCTGCTGGAGATCAGTGGGCAGGGCGTGTCCAAGGCGAGCACCCTGGCGCTGTGCTGCGCCGAACGGGGCATCTCCCCCGACGAGGTCGTCGCGTTCGGGGACATGCCGAACGACGTGGAGATGCTCAGCTGGGCCGGCACCTCCTACGCGATGGGCAATGCCCACCCCGATGTGATCACGGCCGCGTCCGGCCGCACCGTCGCCAACAACGAGGACGGGGTCGCCCTCGTCATCGAGCGCATCCTGGCCGAACGCCTCACATGGCACCAGGCGTAGGCAGCTCAGCCCTACTGGAGCGGGGCCTCCCACACCAGGGTGGTCCCGCCGCCGCCGTCCCCGATTCCGGGACCGTAGGAGCTCGTGCCGCCCAGCGACTCCGCCCGCCGCCGCAGGTTGCGCAGGCCGCTGCGCCGGCCGCTCTCAGGGATGCCCACCCCGTCGTCGGCGACCTCCAGCCGGACTCCGGCCCTGCCGTCGGGCAGCGTGACGGTGCAGTCCAGGACCACCTCGATCCGGGACGCCTCGGCGTGCCGGAAGGCGTTGGACAGCGCCTCGCGCAGCGCGGCGATCAGATTCTTGCCCACCAGCTCACCGACGAGCGTGTCGATGGCTCCGAGGAAGCGGTGGGCGGGTGTGAAGCCCAGCGGGACGGCCGCCATGTTGATCTCCCGCAGGACGCGGGTGCGCAGCCCGGACGGGGCTTCCGCGGGTCCCTGCTGCAGGGCGAAGATCGCCGTGCGGATCTCCTGGATCGTCACGTCCAGTTCGTCCACGGCCTTGCCCACGCCGTCGCGCACCTCTGGGACGATCGACCGGCGCTGGGCGCCCTCCAGCATCATTCCGGTGGCGAACAGTCGCTGGATGACGAGGTCGTGCAGGTCACGGGCGATCCGGTCACGGTCCTCGAAGACCGCCAACCGCTCCCGGTCGCGTTGCGCCTCGGCCATCATCAGCGCGAGCGCGGCCTGCGAGGCGAACTGGGTGGCCAACGTCCGCTCCGCCTCGGTGAAGGGCCGCTTGCCGCGGGCGCGCGGGGTGACCAGCGCACCCAGCACCCGCCCCCCGCTGTGCAGGGGGAGCATCATGCACGGGCCGTACTGGCTGGTGAGCCGGCTGACCATGCGAGGGTCCGACGAGGCGTCGTCGGTGAAGACCGGGTCCCCCCGCAGCAGGTGGTCGACCACCGGGCTCTCGGCCGGGATCACCACGCCGAGCGACGTGGCGGGGTTCTCCGCCGAGACCGCGACGATCTCCATCCCGCCCTCCTCGGCCGGCAGCAGGACGATCCCGGCGGCGGAGTCGGCCAGCCGGCGGGCCTGCTCGGCCACTACCGAGAGGGCGTCGTCGGCGTCCCCGCCGGAGAGCAGAGCAGTGGTGACGGCCACCGAGCCGTCGATCCAGCGCTCGCGCTGGGTGGCGGCCTCGTACAGGCGGGCGTTGCCGATGGCGATGCCCGCCTCGGTGGCCAGCACCCGGACCATGTGGAGGTCGTAGTCGTTGAACTCGACGCCGCCGTTCTTCTCGGCCAGGTACAGATTGCCGAAGATCTCCCCCTGCACCCGGATCGGGACACCGAGGAAGGTCTTCATGGGCGGGTGGTGCGCCGGGAAGCCCGCCGAGCGCGGATCCTTCGTCAGATCGGCGAGCCGCACGGTGTCGGAGTGCGAGATCAACGCTCCGAGCAGGCCCCGCTTCCCGTCCGGGCGGTGTCCGATCTTCCGGGACAGCTCGGGACTGATCCCGTGGGTGACGAAGTCCGAGAGCCCTCGGCCCTCCGTGTCGACGACACCGATCGCCGCGTAGCGGGCGTCCGCCAGCTCGGCCGCGGTCTCGCAGATGCGGTCGAGCGTGGAATGGAGCTCCAGGCCGGTACCGACCGACCGCATGGCCTCCAGCAGCTGCGGCACCCGGGCCGTCAGCTCGGTGGACAGGCCGTGCAGGCTCTTGGTGGCCTGGGTGGCCGCCGCCAAGGGGTCCGGTGCTCCCTGCGATGGATCCGGCAGGGGATCCGGTGGTTCCTGCGACGGCTGCGCTGACATGTCCGTGAGCCTAGTGCCGCGTCAGGCAACGTTCGCCCCGTGGCGACGCCCGGCACGCACTCTCGTTAGTCCCTATGAGCGGGGAAAGTTGGCCATACTCCCGTCCGTCTCCCGTTCGCGCTCCAGCATCCGGCGCAGCGGCCCCTCCACGGCGGCCAGCTCCGCGTACCCGCCGCGCTGCACGACCTCGCCACGGTCCAGCACGAGCACCTCGTCGACCGCCTCCAGGCCGGCCAGCCGGTGCGTGATCAGCACGGTGGTCCGGCCCTCGGTCGCGGCCAGCAGGTCCGCGGTCAGGGCGTCCGCCGTGGCAAGGTCCAGGTGCTCGGCCGGCTCGTCCAGGACCAGCACGGGGAAGTCCGCCAGCAGCGCCCGGGCCAGGGCCAGGCGCTGGCGCTGGCCGCCGGAGATCCGCTCGCCGTGCTCGCCGACCAGCGTGTCCAGCCCGTCCGGCAGGCCGTCCGCCCACTCCAGCAGGCGGGCCGCGGCCAGGGCGTCCCGCAGCTGCTCCTCGCTCGTCCCGGTGCGGGCCAGCCGGAGGTTCTCCCGGACCGAGCTGTCGAAGAGATGCGCGTCCTGGGCGCACAGGCCCACAAGTGCCCGTACGTCGTCGCCGTCGAGCATGCGCGCGTCGGCGCCGCCCAGGGTGTAGGAGCCCTCGGCCGGGTCCAGGAACCGGAGCATGACCTGGGCCAGCGTGGTCTTGCCGGAGCCCGAGGCGCCGACGACGGCGATACGCCGGCCGGCCTCCAGGGTGAGGTCCAGGCCGCGCAGCGCGTCCCGCTCCTGGCCCGGGTGGCGGGCGGTGAGCCCGGCCAGCGTGAGCGGGA
The DNA here is from genome assembly GCF_042726555.1 of Streptomyces sp. NPDC060232. Classification (NCBI taxonomy): domain Bacteria; kingdom Bacillati; phylum Actinomycetota; class Actinomycetes; order Kitasatosporales; family Streptomycetaceae; genus Streptomyces; species Streptomyces sp. NPDC060232. Next base: position 152,308 of record NZ_JBHXAG010000012.1, read on the forward strand.
AGGGGGAGGCGGGCGCGGTGGCGGGCTGCTCCGGCTCGGCGACGGGGACGGGAGCGTCGATGACCTCGTAGACCCGTTCGGCGCTACGGCGCACCCGCTGGCGGTACTGCACGGCGAGGGGGAGTCCGCTCACCGCTTCGAAGGCGGCGAGGGGCGTCAGGACCGCGACGGCCATCGCGACCCCGGACAGCCGTCCGTCATGGACCGCGTTCGCGGCGACGGCCGCGGCGGCCACGACCGTCAGCCCGCAGACGAGGGCGGACAACCCTCCGCCCAGCCCGCCCGCGGCGGCGCCCCGGGCGGCGATACGCGTCAGGACTCCGTCGCTCTCCCGAGCCCGGCCCTTGCGGTCCCCCAGCGCCCCGGCCACGGTCAGCTCCGCGGTGCCGGTGAGCAGGTCGGCCACCCGGGTGGCGAGCTCGCCCCGGGCGGGCGCGAGCCTGCGCTCCGCACGGCGGGCGCAGGCACCGCTGACCAGCGGTACCCCGAGCCCCGCGGCGAGGAGGCCGACGGCGAGCACCGCTCCGGCCTCGGGCAGCAGCCAGGTCGTGAAGGCCACCGAGCCCGTTCCGACGAGCACCGCGGTGCCGACGGGCAGGAGCCAGCGCAGCCAGTAGTCCTGCAGGGCATCGGCGTCGGCGACCAGCCGGGCCAGCAGGTCCCCGCGGCGGTGCTCGCGCAGCCCGGCGGGCGCGATGCGCTCCAGCCGCCGGTACACCGACACCCGCAGGTCGGCGAGCATCCGCAGGACGGCGTCGTGCGAGACGAGCCGCTCCGCGTACCGGAAGACGGCGCGGCCCAGTCCGAAGGCCCGGGTCGCGGTGACGGCCACCATCAGATAGAGGACGGGGGGCTGTTCGGAGGCCCTGGAGATCAGCCAGCCCGACACGGCCATCAGGCCGACGCTGCAGCCGACGGCCAGCGACCCGAGCAGCAGCCCCAGCCTGAACCGCCCCTGCCATGCCCTGGCCACCGCCCGCACCCGGCGCAGCGGATCGGCTCCCTCCGCGTCGGACGTTCCGCCGGGCCTCACCCGCTCGGGGGCTGCACCGAGGATCCACTCGCCGGCGTCCGGGTCGAGACCGCCGGGGGAGGGCTCCTCGGCACCGGCTCCGGTTACCGCAGGGTGGGGGAGCGGCCCTGCGAGCAGGGCCGCTCCAGGGCGGGGACCGTCGGTCCCCGGACCGGCCGTCATGCGGACCACCCGGTCCGCGACGGCGAGCAGGGCCGGCCGGTGCACGACCAGGAGCACCGTCCGCCCGGCGGAGAGCCGCCGGACGGCGTCCACGATCCCCGCCTCGGTCTCGCCGTCCAGCGCCGCCGTCGGCTCGTCCAGCAGCAGCACCGGCCGGTCCGCCAGGAAGGCCCGGGCCAGCGCCAGGCGCTGCCGCTGCCCGGCGGAGAGGCCCACACCGCCTTCGCCCAGCAGGGTCTCGGCCCCGCGCGGCAGCGCGGACACGAACTCCCAGGCCCCGGCGTCCTTCAGCGCGGCGGCCACCTCGCCGTCACGGGCGTCCGGGCGGGCCAGCCGTACGTTCTCGGCGACCGTCCCGGCGAAGAGGTGGGGCCGCTGCGGCACCCACGCGATCTGCTTCCGCCAGTGCTCCGGGGACAGTTCGGCCAGGTCCGTACCCGCGATCCGCACCCGCCCGGCAGTCGGCCGCACGAATCCCAGCAGCACCTGGAGGAGGGTGGACTTGCCGGCCCCGCTCGGGCCGGTGAGGGCCACGCACTCCCCCGGTCCGACGGTCAGCGAGACGGGACGGGGCGAGTCCTCGTCACGTCCCTCGTAGCGGACGGCGACCCCGTCGATCTCGATCCGCAAGGGGGCGCCGCCCGGCAGGTACGCCGTACCCGCCGGGCCGACGGTGGGGGTCTCCAGGACCTCGAAGATCTCCTCGGCGGCCGCCAGCCCTTCCGCGGCCGCGTGGTACTGCGCTCCTACCTGCCGCAACGGCAGGTAGGCCTCGGGCGCCAGGATCAGGATGACCAGGCCGGTGTAGAGGTCCAGTTCACCGTGGACCAGCCGCATGCCGATGGTCACCGCCACCAGCGCGACCGACAGGGTCGCCAGCAGTTCCAGGGCGAAGGACGACAGGAACGCGATGCGCAGCGTCCGCATCGTCGCCCGCCGGTAGTCGTCAGTGATCTTACGGATCGACTCGGCCTGCGCCTTCGCCCGGCCGAAGACCTTCAGCGTGGGAAGACCGGCCACCACGTCCAGGAAGTGCCCCGACAGCCGCGACAGGAGCCGCCACTGGCGGTCCATCCGGGACTGGGTGGCCATGCCGATGAGGACCATGAACACCGGGATCAGGGGGAGGGTGACCACGATGATGGCCGCCGACACCCAGTCCTCGGTGACGATACGGGCGAGCACCGCCACCGGCACCACGACCGCGAGCCCCAACTGGGGCAGGTAGCGGGAGAAGTAGTCGTCGAGGGCGTCCACGCCCCGGGTCGCCAGCGACACCAGCGACCCGGTCCGCCGACCGCCCGGATGCCCGGGACCGAGCTCCGCGGCCCGGTCCAGCAGCCGCCGGCGCAGCTCCGACTTGACCGCCGCGCCCGCACGGTGCGCGGCCAGCTCCGTCAGCCATGCGATCAGCGCCCTGCCGAGCGCCACCGCCGCGAGCAGCAACAGCGGCGTACGGAGAGCAGCGCCGCCGAGACCTTCCTCGAAGGCGCCGACCACGATCTCGGCGATGAGCATTGCCTGACCGACGACCAGCCCCGCCCCGGCAAGCCCCAGGGCCACCACCGCCCCCAGGAAGAGGCGGGTGGAACGGGCGTACCGGAGCAGGCGCGGGTCGATCGGTTTCACGTGAAACATCCCTCCAGGCTCAGTGCGCGTCGACGATGTGCTGCGTACCGATCCGCTTGCGGAACACCCAGTACGTCCAGCCCTGGTAGAGCAGCACGAGCGGGGTGGCCACGGCGGCCAGCCAGGTCATGATCTTCAGGGTGTACGGGCTGGACGAGGCGTTGGTGACCGTGAGGTTCCAGGCCGTGTCGAGCGAGGAGGGCATCACGTTCGGGAAGAGCGTCAGGAAGAGCATCGCCACGGCCGCCGCGATGGTGATCCCGGACAGTGCGAACGACCAGCCCTCGCGGCCCGCCAGGTTGAAGCCGAGCGCCCCGAGCAGGGCCGCCACCGCCACGGCCATCGCGACCAGGCTCTTACCGTCACCGCGCGAGACCTGGGTCCAGATCAGGAAGACCAGCGCCAGGACGGCGGCGACGAGGCCCAGCACGGTCGCCATCCCGCGCGCGCGGTCCCGGATGTCGCCGACGGTCTTGAGCGAGGCGAAGACCGCGCCGTGGAAGGTGAACAGGGTGAGGGTGACCAGACCGCCGAGGAGCGAGTAGACGTTGAGCAGGTCGAGGAGGCTCCCGATGTACTCCTTGTTCTGGTCGATCTTCACTCCGCGCACGATGTTGGCGAAGGCCACGCCCCACAGGAAGGCGGGGATCAGTGAGGTCCAGAAGATCGCGTGTTCCCAGTTGGTCTGCCAGCTGTCCTCGGGGCGCTTGTGCCGGTACTCGAAGGCCACTCCGCGGATGATCAGGCAGACCAGGATGAGCAGCAGCGGCAGGTAGAAGCCGGAGAAGAGGGTGGCGTACCAGTCGGGGAAGGCGGCGAAGGTCGCACCGCCGGCCGTGAGCAGCCAGACCTCGTTGCCGTCCCACACGGGCCCGATCGTGTTGATCAGGACCCGCTTCTCCGTACGGTCGCGGGCGAGCAGCTTGGTCAGTACGCCGATGCCGAAGTCGAAGCCCTCCAGGAAGAAGTAGCCGATCCACAGGACGGCGATCAGCACGAACCAGACGTCGTGGAGCTCCATGGTGCGTTCTCCTCAGCCTCAGTACGAGAAGGCCATCGGCCGGTCGGGGTTCTTGTCGTCCCCGCCGATCTTGGTGGGCGGGTTGAGGTCGGCCTCGGTGAGCTCCGGCGGGCCGAGCTTGACGTACTTGACCAGGAGCCTGACCTCGATCACGGCCAGCGCGGCGTAGAGCAGGGTGAAGCCGATCATCGAGGTGAGCACCTCGGCCTGGGAGACGTGCGGCGAGACGGCATCCCGGGTCCGCAGGACTCCGTAGACCACCCACGGCTGGCGGCCCATCTCGGTGAAGATCCAGCCCCAGGAGTTGGCGATGAGCGGGAAGCCCATGGTCCAGAGGGCGACGATCCAGTAGAGGTTGCCGATCCTGGGGCTCAGCGCCTTCTTGAAGAGCACCAGGTTCGGGACCTCGTCCTCCCCGGTGCGCAGCCCCGGCGGCAGCAGGAACTTCCTGCGGGTCAGCCAGAGCCCCAGCATGCCCACACCGAGCGAGGCCATGCCGAAGCCGATCATCCAGCGGAAGCCCCAGTAGGCGACCGGGATGTTGGGCCGGTAGTCGCCCGGCCCGAACTTCTCCTGCTCGGCCTTGTTGACGTCGTTGATGCCCGGGACGAAGGAGGTGAAGTCGTCGTTGGCGAGGAAGGACAGAAGGCCGGGAATCTCGACGGCCACCTTGTTGTGGCCCTTCTCGACATCTCCGTAGGCGAAGACGGAGAAGGGCGCGGGCGCCTCGCCGTCCCAGAGGGCCTCGGCGGCGGCCATCTTCATGGGCTGCTGCTTGAACATGACCTTGGCGAGGAGGTCACCGCTGATCGCCGTGCCCATGCCGGCGATGATCAGGACGACGAGGCCCAGGCGCAGCGAGCTGCGCATCACGGGGACGTGCTTCCTGCGCGCCAGGTGGTAGGCGGAGATGCCGGCCATGAACGCACCGCCGACGAGGAAGGCGGCCGTGATGGTGTGGAAGAACTGGGTGAGCGCGGTGTTCTGGGTGAGCACCAGCCAGAAGTCGGTGAGCTCGGCCCGGCCGCGCTCCTCGTTGATCCGGTACCCGACCGGGTGCTGCATCCAGGAATTGGCCGCCAGGATGAAGTAGGCGGACAGGACGGTGCCGATGGACACCATCCAGATGCAGGCCAGGTGGATCTTCTTGGGCAGCTTGTCCCAGCCGAAGATCCACAGTCCGATGAAGGTGGACTCGAAGAAGAAGGCGATCAGCGCTTCGAAGGCGAGGGGGGCGCCGAAGATGTCACCCACGAATCGCGAGTAGTCGGACCAGTTCATGCCGAACTGGAACTCCTGGACGATGCCGGTGACGACACCCATCGCGATATTGATCAAGAAGAGCTTTCCCCAGAACTTTGTGGCCCTGAGGTACTTCTCCTTCTCGGTTCGCACCCAAGCGGTCTGCAGGCCGGCCGTGAGCGCGGCGAGCGAGATCGTGAGGGGCACGAAGAGGAAGTGATAGACGGTGGTGATGCCGAACTGCCATCGAGCCAGGGTTTCTGGCGCCAGAGCCAGGTCCACGTCCTCGTCTCCTTCGTGTCGCCGTGATCACAAGGGAGATCCGCCTCCAGAGCCCTCTCGAACCAGGAGGAAGCAGACACGCTTGTGAACGCGTTCACATTCACAAGCATTATGGCGCACCGCTTTCGGCGACCTGCACGCGGGGTACCCCCTAGCCAATCCGTTCAACAGATTGTTGAATCTGGCTCATGCGGATTCGAATCTCCTGGCCTGCGGGCCAACTCACAGCAACCCTGGACGAGACCCCGACCAGCAAGGCACTGGCCGAGGCCCTTCCGATCTCCGCCTCCGCCCACACCTGGGGCGAAGAGGTCTACTTCGACACCGGCGTCAGCGTGGCCCTGGAGGACGACGCCCGGCAGGTCGTCGAGCCCGGCACCGTCGCGTTCTGGACCGAGGGCGACGCCCTCGCGCTGCCCTACGGCCCGACGCCCGTCTCGCGCGGAGGCGAGAGCCGCCTGGCGAGTCCGTGCAACGTGCTCGGCTCGTTCGACGGCGACCCCCGCCTGCTCTCCACCGTTCGCGACGGCGATCCCGTCCGCGTGGAACTGGCCTGAACCTCCCGGCCGGCCCGTCCGCGCCCGCAGAGCCTGGTGCCGCGCCTGACGCGGCACTAGATCTCCTTGAAGAACGCCTCCGCCGTGTGCAGGAAGAGGTCGTTCGCCTCGGGCTCACCGATCGTGACCCGAAGGCCCTCGCCCGCGAAGGGCCGGACCACCACACCGGCCTTCTCGCAGGCGGCCGCGAACTCCGCGGTCCGCTCGCCCAGCCGCATCCACACGAAGTTCGCCTGCGTGTCCGGCACGGTCCAACCCTGCGCCAGCAGCGTCTCGTGAACCCTCGCGCGCTCGCCCACCAGCGCCCCGACGCGGCCCATCAGCTCGTCCTCGGCCCGCAGCGAGGCCACCGCCGCGTCCTGCGCGAGCTGGCTGACGCCGAAGGGCACCGCCGTCTTGCGCAGCGCCGCCGCCACCCGCTCGTGCGCCACCGCGAAGCCGACCCGCAGGCCGGCCAGCCCGTACGCCTTGGAGAACGTACGCAGCACGGCGACATTGGGGCGGTCGCGGTACAGCTCGATGCCGTCCGGGACGTCCGTGTCGCGCACGAACTCGCGATACGCCTCGTCCAGGACCACCAGGACGTCCGAGGGCACCCGGTCCAGGAAGCGCTCCAGCTCGGCCCGGCGCACGGCGGTGCCGGTGGGGTTGTTCGGGTTGCAGACGAAGATCAGCCGGGTCCGCTCGGTGATCGCCGCGGCCATGGCGTCCAGGTCGTGCACGTCCCCCTCGGTCAGCGGGACCCGCACCGAGGTCGCGCCCGAGATCTGCGTGATGATCGGGTACGCCTCGAAGGACCGCCAGGCGTACATGACCTCGTCGCCCGGGCCGGCCGTGGACTGGATCAGCGACTGGGCCACGCCCACCGAGCCGGTGCCGGTGGCCACGTGCTCGACCGGCACGCCGAACCGCTCGGCGATCTCGTTCACCAGGCCGGTGCAGGCCATGTCGGGGTACCGGTTGAAGGTCCCCGCCGCCGTGACGGCGCTCTCCAGCACCCCCGGCAGCGGCGGGTACGGGTTCTCGTTCGAGGACAGCTTGTACGCGACGGGCCCGCCCGCGGCAGCCGGCTTGCCGGGCTTGTATGTCGGAATGCCGTCCAGCTCGGCGCGCAGCTTCGGGCTGTTCTCGCTCACCGCAGGTCCTCCTCGACCGTCCCGTACGACGTCGCCGTCGACTCAATACTGCTCACCTTATGAGGATTCCGCCCTCACGAGAATGGGGGCGCCTGGAATGCGGGGGAGCGCGCGCATATATGCGCGCGCCGGTGGCCTGCGCCGTAGCGCGCATCCCTCGTGCAGGTGAGTTGCGGCCGACCCGAAACCGCACCGCTTTGGCATGCCCGGTCCCGCCGACAAGCTCCACTATCAGCCTGCGCGATCAAATGCCTTTGTTTCCAAGGTCATTACGGGTGCCGAACCATGCAGAAACGTACCTGTCAACGGGTGCATATGCACTCGGACCACCCACCCCACCGAGCCCTACTATCGGCTCGCCATGACAGCAGCAGGGAAGCATCAGGTGAGCCGGACCGAGACCACCCGGCGGGCCGCCGGCCGACAGGGCCGGGCCGGCATCAGGGACGTGGCCGCCGCGGCGGGCGTATCCATCACGACCGTCTCCGACGCGCTCAATGGCAAGGGACGGCTGCCCGACGCCACCCGCCGCCACGTTCGCGAAGTCGCCGACCGGCTGGGATACCGCCCGTCGGCCGCCGCCCGCACCCTCCGTACCGGCAAGTCCGGCCTCATCGGCCTGACCGTGACCACGTACGGGGATGAACCTTTCACCTTCACCGAATTCGCCTACTTCGCCGAGATGGCCAGGGCCGCCACCTCGGCGGCGCTCGCCCGCGGCTACGCACTCGTCATCCTCCCCGCCACCTCGCGCCACGACGTGTGGTCGAACGTCGCCCTCGACGGCACCGTCGTGATCGACCCCTCCGACCACGACCCCGTCGTCACCGAGCTGGTCCGCCAGGGCCTGCCCGTGGTCTCCGACGGCCGGCCCGCCGGCTCCCTCCCCGTCACCGCCTGGGTCGACAACGACCACGAGGCCGCCGTGCTCGGCCTCCTCGACCACCTCGCCGCCGCCGGCGCCCGCCGGATCGGGCTGCTGACCGGCACCACCACCGACACCTACACCCGCCTGTCCACCACCGCGTACCTCAACTGGTGCGAGCGCGTCGGCCAGGACCCCGTCTACGAGTCCTACCCCGCCCACGACCCGTGCGCGGGCGCCGTGGCCGCCGACCGGCTCCTCGCCCGCCCCGACCGCCCCGACGCCGTCTACGGGCTCTTCGACCCCAACGGCACCGACCTGCTCGCCGCTGCCCGCCGCTACGGCCTGCGCGTCCCCGAGGACCTGCTGCTCGTCTGCTGCAGCGAGTCCACCGTGTACGCCAACACCGAGCCGCCGATCACCACCCTGTCCCTCAAACCGCGCCGCATCGGCACCGCCGTCGTGCAGCTGCTCATCGACGCGATCGAGGGCGTGGACACCGGACGCCCGGTCGAACAGGTCGTCCCGACCGAGCTGATCGTCCGCACCTCTTCGCAGCGCAGGCAGCCCCGCACGACCGTCAGCCCGCCCCGATCTCCGGCTCAGGACTGACCGCCAGACCGTCCAGTCGGCCTGATCACCGGGCGGTCCAGGATTTCAGCAACGCCAATATCGGGCAAAAACGGTAGGAACGATACGCTCCGCAAAGGATTCACCACCCCTGGTGCGTCACACAGCGCGAGCCGCATTCCTATGATGGGCGCACGACATCACGGACCCTCCTCCCCGGAGGTCAGGAGGGTCCGCAGGTGTACGGCAGCGCGACGGTGGTGGAGGGGTCGATGACTCAGGGGGCCGGTCAGGGACCCGCGATGCGGACGGAAACGCTGCGGGACTTCCGGGTGCCAGTCACCGAACCCGCCGCGCAGTACGCCGTATCCACCGGTATGCCCGACGAGGCCCCCGTGTACGGCGAGTACCCCGCGTACTACGAGGACGTCGCACAGGCCGCCGTGCCGCGGCAGCCCGGCGACGCGCCGCAGCCTCCCGCGCCGCTCGCGCCGCCCGTCCCACACCACGATCCGCGCCAGGATCCGCGCCACGACCCCCGGCACGACCCGCGCCGGGAAGAGCACCCGCACGCGCGCCCCCAGGGCCGCCCGCAGCCGCACCCTCAGGCGCAGGCCGACGCCGACGCCCAGGCGGACGCCAACGCCGAAGCCGAGCCGGTGCAGGCGATGAGCCAGGGCCCCGAGGAGGACGAACTCGACGGCTACACCCCGACCTACCGGGACCTCCCCGTCATCAGCTCCGGCTCGCTCGGCGGCCCCGGCGACACCGTCCAGGTCCAGTACGTCCCGCAGGACGCCGCCGGGCCCGGCCCGCTCTACGTCGTCGGCGACGTCCACGGCTACCTCGACGAGCTCGTCACCGAGCTGCAGGCCCAGGGTCTGATCGACTCGGAGGGCCGCTGGTCCGCGGGCAACGCCCGGCTCTGGTTCCTCGGCGACTTCACCGACCGCGGCCCCGACGGCATCGGCGTCATCGACCTCGTCATGCGGCTGTCCGCCGAGGCGGCCGCCGCCGGCGGCTACTGCAAGGCCCTGATGGGCAATCACGAACTGCTGCTCATCGGGGCCAAGCGGTTCGGCGACACCCCTGTCGTCTCCGGCGCCGGCACCGCCACCTTCCAGGCCGCCTGGCTGCTCAACGGCGGCCAGCGCACCGACATGGAGCGCCTGCAGGACGTACACCTGCAGTGGATGTCGCGGCTGGACGCGGCCGTGCTGGAGGAGGGCCACCTGCTGCTGCACTCCGACACCACGGCCTACCTCGACTACGGCGACTCCATCGAGGACGTCAACGACACCATCCACGAGCTCCTCAACCGGGGCGACGTCGACATCACGTGGGACCTCTTCCGGAAGTTCACCAAGCGGTTCGCCTTCCGCGACGAGGAGACCGGCCCGCAGGCCGTCCGCGAACTCCTCGACACCTACGGCGGCAGCCGCGTCGTGCACGGCCACAGCCCCATCCCGTACCTGCTGGGCGAGGTGGGAACCGAGGACGGCGACGACTCACGCGGACCGGAGGCCGTGGACGGCCCGCACGTCTACGCCGACGGGCTCGCCATCGCGATGGACGGCGGCGTGACGATGGCGGGCAAGCTGCTCGTCGTTCGACTTCCGCTGAGCGACTGAGAGCTTACGCAGAGGGGTATTTCTGGAAAGCCCCTGTCACGGCGTGGTGTGGGCGCTCTACCATCGCTCTATCCGTAGCAGGCTCTCCTCCGTTTCAGCCGGCACCCGGGTCTACGCGCGGCAAACCGGCTTCTACGGAGCATCGGGGGATGCACATGACCAGCGCTCCGCACCTGCTGACCGAAGACCGGCCTGAGTTCGACCGGCTCATCGACGAGGCACTGCGCGCCGCGAGCCAACGGCCCGAACTCGCCACTCTCGGCGAGCGGCTGAACGCCGAACAGCTGCGCACGATGGCCCAGGGCGCCAGCGCCCTGCTGGCGGCCGCGGCCGCCGCCGAGTACGGCCACTATGTGAAGGTCCGCGGGGAACGACGCGACGAGGTGCTCTCCGGACCCGCTGCGACGGGCGACGAGGACGGCGACCGGAGCAGCGGCGGCGGCGCGGGCGTCAGTGCCGTGGTCGCGGTCCTCGCCCCGGTCCTGGCGGGCACCGCCATGCTGATCTTCCTGCTCGTCGGCTACATCCTGAAGATGATCGAGCCCGAACCGGCCTTCGCGCAGACCATGCTGACGGCCGGTTGGCTCTTCGGGGCGCTCACCGCGGCCGCCCTGCTCTTCGCCGTGATCGGGCTGCTCGTCACGGCGGTACGCAACAGCGCGACCGAGGTGGCGGCGGACGAGACCGAGGCGATACCCGACGAGGTGGCGCGGGCCCGCGAGGCCTGGCGGCACGCCCTGCTGGAACGCGGCATCATCCCGTTCCTGCGGGACGCGCTGGCCGATCCGAGTGCGGGCCCGGGCTTCCCGACCCCCCGCACGCCAGGGGCCGGGCGCATCCCCAGTCTGGGGTACACCCGGCCCGACTTCACCAGTCCGGGACCCCCGTCACAGGGATCCCCTCCCGGCTACACGCCTCCGGACTTCACGAGCCCGGACTTCGGCGGCCCGGACCACCGGCCGGACTAGTCGCTAGGCGCTCCGACCGGCTCACCGGCCTACTTCGGCGTCTTCGGCATGTGGTTGTGGGCCATGGCCTCGTCGGCCCGGGTACGCAGCGGCGGACTGTCCACCAGCGGGTTCACCGGCGTCCAGGCGTCGTCGCACGTGAGGTCCGGAGGGGGTCCCGGGTCCGTCGTGCAGGTGGTCTCCCAGATGCGTCCGTTGGGAGCGACGGTCTCGACGTTGACGAGGCCGGCCTGGTCACTGACCGAGATGCCGCACGCCCCGGCTGGGAAGTCGGTGTTGTCACTCAGGTTGTTCCACTCGAAGTCGCCCGGCGGTGCCGGGGTCAGGCTTCGGATACCGACCCAGGCCTGCCCGTCGAGCAGGACCGCCTTGACCTCTGTGGCCGCGTTGGGCTTGTAGGCGGCGAGGGCGGTGCACGGGCCGGTGGCGCCCGTGGCACCCGTCGCCCCTGTGGCACCGGTCGCGCCGTCCGCCCCGTCCTCGCCCTGCGGGCCGCGCGGCCCCGTGGGACCCGTCGGTCCCCGTTGGCCCTCGCAGTCGTCGCCGCCGCGTGCACCGGCCTGGGCACCGACAGCTCTGGGATCGTCGTTCGCATCCCGCTTCGCCTTACAGTCTCCGCCGCCGGTCGGGCCGGCCGTCCGGACCGTCTCGGCCGCCTGGACGCTCTGTACGGTGGCGAGCGCAGGGCTGGCGATACCCGCCACCACGAGGGCGAGTGACGCGAGCGTGCCTCCCTTCACCAAAGCACTCCGCCGGGCCACTGGCCCAAGGGGTGACCTGGTCCTGTTCACGGGGCTCATATACGCCGCTCCTTCTCGAAACCGGATCGAACGATGTGCGATCGGCCCGGACGGGCCGCCTCGCCCATAGTGGGGAAATCAGATCGGAAACACCGGTCGCCCCGCTCGCCAGTCATCTCATCGGACCAGCGACAGGCCCCAATAGCGGCTCTCATCGTGGCTTCCTTGCACCCCATTGGCCGGATCCCTACGGTCGCCTCACGTTCGTCTTCACCACCACCGTGGACGGGATCCTTGAAAGCAAAAATCTGTCTGAACATGATCGTGAAGAACGAGGCCGCGGTGATCAGACGCTGTCTCGAATCCGTACGCCCTTTGATCGACACCTGGGTGATCGTGGACACCGGGTCGACGGACGGCACCCAGGAGATCATCCGGGAGTTCCTCGGTGATCTCCCCGGTGTGCTGCACGAACGCCCCTGGAAGGGATTCGACGGAAGCCGCACCGAGGCGATCGACCTGGCCCGCTCCAGCGCGGACTACCTGCTGTTCGTCGATGCCGACGACGTGATCGAGATCGATCCCGGATTCCACATGCCGGAGCTCGCTTTCGACACGTACAGCGTGGCGGTACACCACCAGCCCGTCATCCACTGGCGGCCGGCCCTCGTCTCCACCCGATTGCCCTGGAAATACGTCGGCGTGCTGCACGAGTACCTCGACTGCGACGAGCCGTTCACCCGCGGAGTAGTCGAAGGCTTCCATATCCGCATCGTCGGCGGCGGAGCCCGCCAGGGCGAAGGGAGCGACCGGGAGAAGTACCTCCGCGATGCCGGCATCCTCGAAAAGGGCCTGACCGAAGAACCCGGGAATGCGCGCTACGCCTTCTACCTCGCCCAGAGCTGGCGCGACGCGGGCGAGCCGGAGAAGTCCCTCGCCGCCTACGACCGGCGGGCGGCCATGGGCGGCTTCGCCGAGGAGGCCTACTGCGCGCAGCTCTACGCGGCCCGGCTCGCCGCGCGTCTCCAACGGCCGCCGGCCGAGGTGATGGACCGCTATCTCCGCGCCCACGAGAGCCGCCCCGGGCGGGCGGAGGCGCTCGGCGATCTTGCACGCCTGTGCCGCCTCGACGGCCGCTTCCACCTGGCGTACCTGTTCGCCCGTCAGGCGGCGCGGATCCCGCGCCCCGACGACATCCTGTTCGTCGAGTTCGACTGGTACGAGTGGCGTGCGCTCGACGAGCTCGCGGTCGCCGCCTACTGGGTCGGCGCGTACGCGGAGTCGCTGGAGTGCTGCGACCGCCTCCTGCGGGAGGACGGGCTTCCGGAGATCCAGCGCGAACGGGTGGGTGAGAACCGCGCGTTCGCGCTGTCCAAACTGGGCCCGGACTACCAGGCGGTGGCCTGAGGGACGTCGCTCGCCCACCGCCGAGGGGCCGGACGCATCCACGGCCTCTGCGACCACATCGGTGGCGCGGGAACCGATGCCGTCCGCGGCGGGATACCTCGCCGACAAGTCCACTTATCGGACTACCACCGCGACACCGATGGCCTCATGTCGAGTGCATGTCCCGCGACACCCCTCTGTCCGACGGCACCACAACGGGCGGGCCCGCGACTCCCCCCATGGGTCGCGGGTCCGCCCGTCAGCCGGGTCCGTCCTGCCCTGCCGAACCGCCTCAGTCGGCCAGCGGCAGATAGACGCGGTTACCCGAGGCCGCGAACTCGGCGGACTTCTCCGCCATGCCCGCCTGGATCTCGTCGGCCTTCAGGTCGCCGCCGTGCTCACGGCGGATGTCCTGAGAGATCTTCATCGAGCAGAACTTCGGACCGCACATGGAGCAGAAGTGCGCGGTCTTGGCCGGCTCGGCGGGAAGAGTCTCGTCGTGGAACTCACGGGCCGTGTCCGGGTCCAGGGCCAGGTTGAACTGGTCCTCCCAGCGGAACTCGAACCGCGCGTCGGACAGGGCGTCGTCCCACTCCTGCGCGCCCGGGTGCCCCTTGGCCAGGTCCGCCGCGTGCGCGGAGATCTTGTACGTGATGACGCCGGTCTTGACGTCGTCGCGGTTGGGCAGGCCCAGGTGCTCCTTGGGCGTGACGTAGCAGAGCATGGCCGTGCCCCACCAGGCGATCATCGCGGCGCCGATGCCCGAGGTGATGTGGTCGTACGCGGGCGCGACGTCCGTGGTCAGCGGGCCGAGCGTGTAGAACGGCGCCTCCTCGCAGATCTCCTGCTGGAGGTCGATGTTCTCCTTGATCTTGTGCATCGGGACGTGGCCCGGGCCCTCGATCATCGTCTGGACGTTGTGGCGCTTGGCGATGGTGTTGAGCTCGCCCAGCGTCTTCAGTTCGGCGAACTGGGCCGCGTCGTTGGCGTCCGCGATGGAACCGGGGCGCAGGCCGTCGCCGAGCGAGTAGGTGACGTCGTACGTCGCCAGGATCTCGCAGAGCTCCTCGAAGTTCGTGTAGAGGAAGTTCTCCTTGTGGTGCGCGAGGCACCACGCAGCCATGATCGAGCCGCCGCGCGAGACGATGCCGGTCTTGCGGCGGGCGGTCAGCGGCACGTACGGCAGCAGCACGCCGGCGTGGACCGTCATGTAGTCGACGCCCTGCTCGGCCTGCTCGATGACCGTGTCCTTGTAGATCTCCCAGGTGAGGTCCTCGGCGCGGCCGTCGACCTTCTCCAGCGCCTGGTAGAGCGGCACGGTGCCGATCGGCACGGGAGAGTTGCGCAGTACCCACTCGCGGGTGGTGTGGATGTTGCGGCCCGTCGAGAGGTCCATGACCGTGTCCGCGCCCCAGCGGGTCGCCCAGGTCATCTTCTCCACCTCCTCCTCGATGGAGGAGGTGACGGCGGAGTTGCCGATGTTGGCGTTGACCTTCACCAGGAACTTCTTGCCGATGATCATCGGCTCGATCTCGGGGTGGTTCACGTTCGCAGGGAGCACCGCGCGGCCTGCGGCGATCTCCTCACGGACGACCTCGGGGGAGACGTTCTCGCGGATCGCGACGTACTCCATCTCCGGGGTGATCTCGCCCCGGCGGGCGTACGCGAGCTGCGTGACGGCGGCGCCGTCACGGCCCCGGCGGGGCTGGCGGGGGCGGCCCGGGAAGACCGCGTCGAGGTTCTTGAGGCCACCGCGCGGCGAGGTGTGCTTGATGCCGTCGTCCTCCGGGCGGACCGGGCGGCCCGCGTACTCCTCGGTGTCGCCGCGGCCGATGATCCAGTTCTCGCGCAGCGGCGCGAGACCCCGTCGCACATCGGTCTCGATCTGCGGGTCGGTGTACGGACCGGACGTGTCGTACAGCGTCACGTCCTTGCCGTTGGTGAGGTGGACCTGGCGGACCGGTACCCGGATGTCGGGGCGGGAGCCCGCCACGTAGCCCTTGTGCCAGCCCGGCTTGCGCTCGGTCGAGCCGTCGGCCTCCTGGCTGACGGCAGGCGTGCGTGCGTCCTGAATGGTCATGAGACCTATCTCCCTACGCCGGCATTACCCGGTAACAGGTTCGGCGGTCGACGCAGCCTCCTCCCGCACGCATCTGTGATGCGCTTACGGTGATCAGCGTCCTCTCAGCCCGGTGCTCCGAGCTCCCGCGTTGTGCAAAGTAGCCCCCACGCTAGCGTCATCCATGGCGTGCTGAACAGTGGGCCCCCTCATCTCTTGCGATGATCTGCTGGTGACGTCATCGCCGCAGCCCCCCACCGAGCCCCCTGAGCCCAGTGCCCACGCCGGCCACGCGCACGACGGCCACGGGCATTCCTCCGGGCATTCCCACAGTCACGGCCACGGCCCCGCCGCCCCCGTCTCGAAGCATCTGCGCAAGGTCATCGCGGCCGTACTGATCCCCTTCGCCGTCGCCGTCCTCGTCGGCCTGGTGGTGCTCTGGCCGGGCGGAACGCCCGGCCACGAGCGGACCGGGGTGGGCTTCGACCGGCAGACCCAGCAGGCCAAGGTCGTCTCGCTGGAACACGTCGACTGCAAATCCGTGAACGCCGCGCAGGTGCCGGCGGCCGGCGGGGCCTCCGCCCCGTCGGGCGGCGAGGCCCGGGGCGCGCAGACCGGCGAGTGCAAGAAGGCCACCGTCGAGATCGGAAGCGGGCCGGACAAGGGCCGCACCTTCGTGGAGATCGTCCAGCCTGGCGCGCCACGGCAGTTGGCGGACGGCCAGGAGGTGGTGGTGGCGTACGCCCCGGACGCGCCGCGCGACCTCCAGTACTCGGTGATCGACGTGAACCGCAAGCTCCCGCTGGCGGTGCTGGCCGGCATCTTCGCGCTGTCGGTCGTGCTCGTCGGGCGGATGCGCGGGCTGTTCGCCCTGATCGCCCTGGTCGTCAGCTTCGGCGTGCTGACGCTCTTCATCCTCCCCGCCATCCTCCAGGGGTCGAACCCTCTGGTGGTCGCGGTGGTGGGCGCGAGCGCGATCATGCTGATCGGGCTCTACATGTGTCACGGCCTGACCGCCCGTACGTCGGTGGCGGTCCTCGGCACGCTCGTGTCGCTGCTGCTGATCGGCCTGTTGGGCTCGGTGTTCATCGACTGGGCGTTCCTCAGCGGCAACACCGACGACAACACCGGGCTGATCCACGGGCTCTACCCGGACATCGACATGAGCGGCCTGCTGCTCGCCGGCGTGATCATCGGTTCGCTGGGTGTGCTCGACGACGTGACGGTCACCCAGACCTCGGCGGTCTGGGAACTCCACCAGGCCGACCCGTCGATGGGGCCGCGGTCCCTGTACCGGGCCGCCATCAGGATCGGCCGCGACCACATCGCGTCGGTGGTCAACACCCTGGTGCTGGCCTACGCGGGCGCCGCGCTTCCTCTGCTCCTGCTGTTCTCGATCGCCAACAGCAGCATGGGATCGGTGGCGAACAGCGAGCTGGTCGCGGTGGAGATCGTGCGGACCCTCGTGGGCTCGATCGGGCTGGTGGCCTCGGTGCCCGTGACGACCGCGCTGGCCGCGCTGGTGGTTTCGGCCGACCGGCCGGCATCCCCGGCCGTCGCCCCGGCCGCGGGACCGGTCCGCGGCCGGGGCCGACGGCGCAAGCGCTGAACAGCGGTTCAGCCCTGAGCGGCGCGATTCAGGATGAGCTGCGGCTCAGGAGGAGGAGCTGCGATTCAGGAGGAGCTGCGGCTGCGGCTCAGTCCGCGGCGATGGAGTCTGAGTGGCGATCCGGTCCGAGCCGCCGTTCAGCCGGCGTTCTGCTCGTTCTGCTTCGACTCGGCCAGGATCCTGCCGAGCGCCTCGTCCAGGTGCTCCTCGAAGTCGCCCGTGTTCCGCTCCTGTCCGAGCGGAACGAGCCGGTCTGTGCGGTCGAGGAACGCGACGAGCGGTGCCGCGCTGGCACGGAACAGGGCCCGGTCGCCGCCGACCTGGAGCCGGATGTGGACGTCGGACAACTCCTCGGGGCTGGTGGGGGCGATGTGCACATCGCCGTCACCGCACGGCTTGTTGATGCCGTCGAGGAGGAGCTCCCGGCCGAACGCCCAGGTCACGGGCGCGTCTCCGGGAAGGTGGAAGGTCAGGCGGACTGCGTAGGGATCACGGGCGTCGTACCGGAGTTCCACCGGGATCCGGAACGAGAGCTCCTCGGAAACGAGGAAGCTCATCATGACCTCTGCCTGTACCGACTCGCGCATTGACTACCCCGCTGTAGTGGAAGTGGCCAGGAATGATCCCCCAGGGCCCTCTTGACAAGAGTGGTGGAAGCGCTAGCAGATCACAAGGAGTGAGTTTTCAGATACTGATAGAGAACGAGAGGGTGCTCAACAGCGCGCCTACTTCACTCCGTAGTCGATTGACTACATACAGCAATCGATCCTCCTGATGCAGGGGCAGGGAAATGGCCATAGTTGCGGCCGCATCCCCGGCAGTGATCGGGATGGCGGCACAGACCGTGCCGAGGGCATATTCCTGTCGCTCGATTACAGGCTGCATTCGCCCGAGGGCCCCGATCCGGTGCTCCAAGGACCGCAGATCGCGCACGGTATAAGGGGTGATGGCCTCTACCGGATGGCGGTCGTAATAGTCCTTGCGCGCGCCCTCGTCGAGCTGGCCCAGCAGGCACTGCCCGATGGCGTGCGCGTATCCCGTCTCACGGAAGTCGGCCCACTCCTCGCACGCCGGACTGCCCGAGGTGTCCGAGACGCCCACGACCTCGATTTCACCCTCGCGGTAGACCGCGAAGTAGACGGGGGCCCCGACCGCGTCGCGAAAGTGCGCGAGCGAGTCGAGGATCATGCTGCGACGTTTCTGCTGGAGTCCTCCGCCGGCCAGTCTGGCGGCCGCGTCGCCGAGTACGAAGACTCCGCACTCTCTGCGCAGATAGCCCTCGTGCGTCAGGGTGCGCAGCAGGTGGTAGGCCGTGGGAAGCGGGAGCCCGGCCTCACGGGCCAGCTGCTTCGCCGGGGCTCCCCCGCTGTGGGATCCCGCGGCTTCCAGCAGCCTCAGCGCCCTCTGAACCGAACCGATCAGTGTCGGCACACCGGCATTGTGGACCGGAGACACAGCTCACCCCCAGGCGTGGCGGCGGGCCTTCAGGGGTGACCCGCTCGGCGGGGTCAGCCCCCGCGCATGCCGGTCCTGGGGGTCGCGCTCGGCGGGTCGTCGGCATCACCACAGGTCGGGAGGTGATATCGGCTCTCGGTGCCCAGGGATCGGCACAGATCGCGACTCTATCCACCGATTCCGGGGCCGTGAGCCGTTCAGTGCGCCACGTTCCCTCAGCTGGGTTAATCCCGAGGCCGCCCCCGCCCGTCACCTACCACTCGCCGGACGAGGACTTCGAAGTTCCGCCGCCGAGCTTCTTCACGACGAAGATCAGACCGCCCACGAGGCCGACGAAGAGAAGCAGCTTGAAGACCAACGAGATCAGTGCGCCCAGGACGCTGGTGATGACGCCGCCGAAGACGAGCAGGGCCAGCAGCGGGACGGCGACCCACTTAACCCACCAGGGCATGCCTGCGAATATCTCTCGGATGCCGTTCATGTCCTCGACCTCTTCCTGGTCTTCCCCGTGTGTGACTTCCTGCCCTCGATGCTAGGAGTCCGCAGACTCCGATCGGGGCCCACGAGCCCTCGGAGTCCCCTGATCCGCCCCTTAGGGGGTGTCAGGCGGATCAGGGCCGCGACCCCCACCCGCGGAACCGGTCATGCCTCCGGCGGGGAGAACACCACCATCACCCTCAGGTCCTCGGTGATGTGGTGGAACTTGTGCGGGACGCCCGCCGGGACGTAGACGACGCTGCCGCGTGCCACGGTGGTGGTCTCCTCCCCGACGGTGATCGAGGCCCTCCCGCTGACGACGAAGTACACCTCGTCCTGACCGTGCGGCCGCTGCGGATCGGTCTGGCCGGCGTCGAGCGCGTAGAGCCCGACCGACATGTTCCGCTCGCGCAGGAACTGCAGATAGGCGCCGTCGTTGGCGGCCCGTTCCGCTTCGAGCTCGTCAAGCCGGAAGGTTTTCATCGTGGTTGTTCCCCTTGTGCTCGATCGTTCCCTCGCATCCGCTGATCTGCGGATGTCCCACCGGGATCATCTCTGCCACGATCAGACACATGACGAATTTCGTAGTCAAGACGCTCGCCAACGCGGCGGCCCTGGCCGTCGCCGTGTGGCTGCTTGCCGGCATCACCCTCGACGACGGCAGCAGTCTCGGCCGCCGGACACTTACGCTGATCCTGGTCGCCCTGGTCTTCGGCCTGGTCAACTTGATCGTCAAGCCGCTCGTGAAGCTGCTCTCGCTGCCCCTCTTCGTCCTCACCCTGGGGCTGTTCACGCTGGTCGTGAACGCCCTGATGCTGCTCCTGACCTCGTGGCTGGCCACGCAGCTCGATCTCACCTTCCATGTCGACGGGTTCTGGACCGCGCTCCTGGGCGGCCTGATCATCTCCGTCGTCTCCTGGGCCGTGAACATGGTCCTTCCCGACAAGAACTGAGCGGGCCGCGCATGTACCGCGTCTGCTTCGTCTGCACGGGCAACATATGCCGCTCCCCCATGGCCGAATCCGTCTTCCGCGCCCATGTCGAACGGGCCGGACTCGACGCCCTCGTCGAGGTGGACAGCGCCGGGACCGGCGGCTGGCACGAGGGCGACGGCGCGGACCCGCGCACGATCTCCGTCCTGGAGGCCGCAGGCTACGCGCAGGACCACCGCGCCCGGCAGTTCCGTTCCTCCTGGTTCTCCGGCCTCGACCTCGTCATCGCACTCGACGCCGGGCACCTGAGAGAGCTGCGGGCCCTCGCACCCACTGCGCAGGACGCCGCCAAGGTCCGGCTGCTGCGGTCCTACGATCCGGTGGCCACGGCCGGGCAGTACGACGTACCCGACCCCTACTACGGGCCGATCGACGGGTTCGAGGAATGCCTGGAACTCATCGAGGCGGCCGGCCCCGGTCTGCTGGACGCCGTACGCGAGTCGATGAAGGAGCACACCGCGTGAACGAGCACTTCCCCGAAGGTAACGGCGAGGCGATCGGTGACGGCACCCGCGCCGTACGCGCCGGCCTGCCCGAGGCCGTCAAGAACGAACCGCCCCTGCCGGGGCCGGTCTTCGCCGCCCACTTCCACCTCCCCGGAGACGTCGAGGGCCCGTACGCCTACGGACGCGACACCAACCCGACCTGGACCCTGCTGGAACGGGCCATCGGGGAGCTGGAGGCCCCCGGCCAGGACGTGCACACCATCGTCTTCGCCTCCGGCATGGCGGCGGTCTCCGCCGTTCTCCTCTCCCAGACGCGCACGGGCGACACCGTCGTCCTGCCCGACGACGGATACCAGGCGCTGCCGCTGCTGCGGGAGCAGCTGGAGACGTACGGGATCCACGTACGCACCGCCCCCACCGGCTCGGACGCCCAGATCGAGGTCCTCGACGGCGCCCGGATGCTGTGGATCGAGACGCCGTCCAACCCCGGGCTCGACGTATGCGACGTACGACGCCTCGCGGGGGCCGCGCACGCCGGCGGGACCCTGGTCGCCGTGGACAACACCCTCGCCACCCCGCTGGGGCAGCGGCCCCTGGAGCTCGGGGCGGACTTCTCCGTGGCCAGTGGCACCAAGGGCCTCACCGGCCACGGCGACCTGCTGCTCGGGTACGTCGTGTGCCGCGACCCGGAGCTCGCGGCCCGCGTCCGGGGATGGCGCAAGATCGTCGGCGCGATCCCCGGCCCGATGGAGGCCTGGCTCGCCCACCGTTCGCTGGCCACGATCCAGCTGCGCGCACAGCGCCAGTGGACCAACGCCCTGGCCGTCGCGGAGGCGCTGAGCGAGCGCCGCGACGTGAGCGGCGTGCGCTACCCAGGGCTGACCACGGACCCCTCCCACAAGACGGCCGCCCGCCAGATGCGCGGCTTCGGCTCGGTGGTCTCCTTCACGCTGCCCGACCGGGCGCACGCGGAACGGTTCATGGCGGCCCTGCACCTGGTCGAGGACGCCACGAGTTTCGGCGGCGTGCGCTCCACCGCCGAGCGGCGCGGACGATGGGGCGGCGACGCCGTGTCCGAGGGCTTCATCCGCTTCTCCGCCGGGGCCGAGGACACCGATGACCTGGTCGCGGACGTCCTGCGCGCCCTCGACCGGGCCCTCGACCAGGCCCGTCACGATCGCTGAACAAGCCGTGGAGAGGGCGGTCCGAGCCTCCCCCCTAGTGGCTCGGACCGCCCCGGGTTCCGCGCGCGAAGAACCACGCGACAAGGCTAATTGACCCTGCGTCAGAGTCCAATCACGGTAGCGACAGGGGCCTATCTGCATATTTATAGTTGTAGACCCCCACCGAGAGGTGTCGCGATGGATCTGGCCCTGCTGCGCACCTTCGTCACCGTCCACCGGGCGGGCTCGTTCACGCGCGCCGCAGCCCTCCTCGGACTGTCCCAGCCCGCCGTGACCTCGCAGATCCGCACGCTGGAGCGCCAGTTGGGGCGGCCGCTCTTCCACCGCCGGGCCCGCGGTGTCACCCCCACCGCCGTCGGCGACGAGCTCGCCCACAAGGCCGCCCCGCACCTCGACGCCCTGGTCCGGATCACCGAGGCCGAGCGGGAGGACGCGGGCGGGCTGCGGTCCCTCCACGTCGCCGGGCCCCCCGAGTTCCTGTCCCTGCGGGTGCTCCCCGCCCTGGCACCCCTCGTGGGCCAGGGCCACACCCTGCGCGCCACCCTGCAGAGCGACTCCGGAACCGTCCTCGACGGGCTCGCCGCCGGCCACCACGACCTCGTCGTCACCACCGCCCACCCGCGCGGCGGCCCCTTCACCGCCACCGCGCTGTGCGACGAGGAACACGTCCTGGTCGCGGCGCCCTACTGGGCCGCCCTCGTCGACAGGGACCGGCTGAGGGACGACGGCCCCGGGGCTCTGGAGGGCATCCCGCTCGTCGAGGTCCACGAGACCCTGCCGCTCGTCACCCGGTACTGGAGCGCCGTCTTCGACGTCCTGCCGGCCGCGAGGTCCCTGTCCGCCACCGTGGTCGTACCCGACCTGCGTGCCGTACTGGAATGCGTCCTCGCCGGCGCGGGGCTCGCGGTGCTGCCCCGGTACCTGTGCCAGGACGCCCTCGACAGCGGCCGGATCACGGCCGTGGCGGAGCCCCCCGTGCCACCGCTGCGCACCTGGTTCCTGGTCCTACGGGCCGGGAGTCCCGCCCTCGCCCATCTCGCCCGGGCGCGCGAGCGACTCCTGGACGCCGCCGTGCACTGGTGAGCCCCCTGTTTCCGGCCCGTGGCGCGTTTCAGAAGCGGAACGGTGGGCCACTCTTCTCCCATGACCGAACGTCCCGTGGTCAAACGCACCGCCCGCGCGATCCTGCTCGACGGTGACGACCTGATCCTCATCAAACGCACCAAGCCCGGCGTCGACCCGTACTGGCTCACACCCGGCGGGGGAGTGGAGTCCTCGGACGCCACCGTCGTCGACGCCCTCCATCGGGAGGTCCACGAAGAACTCGGCGCGAAGATCACCGACGTCGTGCCCTGCTTCGTCGACACCGTAGAACACATCGCCGACGGCGGGGTGACCGGCGTGAAGGTGCAGCACTTCTTCGTCTGCCGCCTCGAATCGATGGACCCGAGCCTCCGGCACGGCCCCGAGGTCGACGAGCCCGCAGGCGAGTACGAGATCGTCCGCGTGCCCTTCAGCCGGGTGGGCATCGCAGCGGTCCATCTCGTCCCGCTGTCCCTACGTCACTACCTGGACGGCAACATCGAAGGCGTGCGCGCCATGCACGCGCCCGACCTGGGCTGAGGCCGCTCGGGGCCGGTGGGCTGCCGCCGGTCCCGGACCGGCCGTGCCCGCCGGGTCTCACCCGGCGATGCCCACGAGCTCCTCGACCGCGTCGTGCCTGATGCGCTCGCCGGGAATGCCGATGCGCAGGAGTTCGTCCACCCCACTGCGGATCATCGCGGGCGGTCCCGAGATGAACGCGTCGTACGACCTCCACGGCCCGTGCTCACCCACGGCGTGCGGCAGCTGTCCCGCCAGCCCGTCGCCGACCACCGGCCGCACCGACAGCCACGGGTGGGAGCGCTGAAGACCCAGCAGCGTGTCCTTGTCGTACAGGTCGCTGTCGCTGCGCGCCCCGAAGAACACCTCCACCGGCCGCCGCTCCCCGTGTCCGGCCACGTCCTCGATCAGCGCCTTGATCGGGGCGATGCCGGTGCCGCCGGCCAGGCACAGCATCCCGTTGTCCGTGGTGTGGTCCACCACCATCGAACCGGTCGGTGGCCCCAGGCGCAGCACGTCCCCGGGGCGGGCATGGCGCACCAGAGCGTTGGAGACCCAGCCCGCGGGGACGGCTTTGACGTGGAAGGAGAGCAGTCCGTCGGCCCGGGGGGCCGAAGCGAAGGAGTAGTGCCGCCAGACCCGCGGCCACCACGGGGTCTCCAGGCTGGCGTACTGGCCGGCCAGGAAGGCGTACGGCTGGTCGGGGCGGACGGTCAGCACCGCGATGTCCGGGGTGCGCAGGTCGTGGGAGACCACCTCCGCGTGCCACCAGGCAGGGGCCTGCACCTCGTCCGCGGCCGCCGCGTCGATCATGATCTGGGAGATCGCGGTGTACGCCCGTACCCACGCGGCCTCGGTGTCCGGCCCCCAGCTCTGTGTCGCGAAGCGGGCCAGCGCCCCGACGAGGGCCTCGCCGATCACGGGGTAGTGGCCGGCCATGGTGCCGTACTTGCGGTGCCCGGCGCCCAGGCGGCAGAGGTACGGGGTGAGTACTTCGGGATGGTCGATGTGCTCGGCAGCGGTCAGCAGGGCCTTCAGCAGGCGGTCGCGCTGCGTGTCCATGGCCACCGGGAACATGCCCCGCACTTCCGGGTGCCCGGTGAAGACCAGGGCGTAGAAGAACGAGGTCATTTTGTCGGCGACCGGGGCGATCTCCGCGAGGGTCCGGCGGATGAGTACGGCATCCGGTGAGGGCTCGGCCGCGCCGCCCTCGGAGGGTATCCGGGCCGCTTCGCGTCTGGCCGATCTGGTGGGCGGAGCGTCCATGCGTGCCTCGCTTCGAGCATCTCGGTCGGGGTGCACACGCCACGGTCATTAATCCGTGGTTCCGGGTTTCACAGCGTGCCAGCCGCCCCAGAGGCCTGCGGGGAAACGCGGAAAATTCGCGTTTCGAACCCACTTTCCTCCTAAGATGCGTCAACTCCCGGGCGTGCCATCGCCACGAGCTGGTATACCTCGCGCAGATCCCGTCCCTCGTAGACGTGGCTCGCACGCGCGGCCAGATGCGGTCGCGCATTGACCGCCACCGACACGGATACGGCTTCGAAGAGGTGGATGTCGGTCGCCGAATCCCCGTACGCCACGCAGTCGGCCCGGGTCACACCGAACTGCTCGCACAGCCGGTCGGCCACCATGACTTTGGCCTCGGGGGTCAGGATCCCGGCCGCTTCCACGGGCCGGGTGAACGGCACTTCAGGGAAGACCGACCCGTGGGCGGCATGAGCACCCCACTCCAGCAGCAGTTCCACGAAGAACGACGGCGACAGGGAGACCACCGCGCAGTACTCCCCACGCTGCCTGATCTCCTGCCAGACGTCCCGGATTCCCGCGAGCCAGGGAGCGCCGTCGAACGCGGCCCTGACATGCTGCGGCGTCAGCCCGGCCCACAGGGCGTGTGCCGACACCGAGAACTGGTGCGGTCCGATCTCCCGCGCGGCAAAGGACCGCTCCAGCGTGGCGATCTCGGCACTCACCCCGAGCTGGCGGGAAATCTCCACCGGAGCCGCCGAGCCGTACATCAGCGTTCCGTCGAGGTCGAAGAGGTGCAGGCGCGTCATAGCCCCTGAGGCTAGTGGCTTGGTTTCACGTGAAACACCGCGTTTCACGTGAAACGTCGTCCGGCGTTTCACGTGATGCGTCCTTCGGTGTGACCGGCTGGACGCTGATGTTTCACGTGAAACATCAGCCCAAATCCCCTGGACGACTCCCGGTCCATGATCCAGTCTGGCCCCGTGACACCACCACACATCACCGATCTACCGATCCGGGCGCTGACCGTGGACGATCTCCACCGCTGCGCCGACCTGTCCGAAGATCGTGGCTGGCTCCGCGAAGACCATAAGTGGGGACTGCTGCTCGCCGCCGGAAACGGCTTCGGCGTGGACGCCCCGGACGGCCGGGGCCTCGCCGCCGCCTGCGTCGTCACCCGGTACGGCAGCACCTCCACCGGCCCCGAACTCGCCGCCATCGGCATGGTTCTCGTGGCCGACCGTTACGCCCGACAGGGCATGGGGCGTGCCTTGATGACCCACGTCTGCAATGACGTACTCAAGGGCATCCCGCTCACCCTGCATGCCACGCCTTATGGGCGCCCGCTCTACGAGGAGCTCGGGTTCGAGACCACGGGCCGCGCCGAGATGCTGGTGGGCACCTTCCGCGAGGACGGCACTTCCGACACTCACGGCGTCGCTCGGGTACGGCCGGCGGTCGCCGATGACCTCCCCCGCATCCTGCGCCTCGACGCCGAGGTCTTCGGGGCCGACCGCACGCACATGATCACGCGACTGCCGGCCTTCGCCGACCAGCTGCTCGTCTGCGAGGACCACGGGGGAGACGGCACACTCACGGGATACGCCGCGGCCTGGCCCAACATGCACACCCATGTCATCGGCCCGCTCATCGCCCGCGACACCGGCACCGCCAAGTCCTTGATCGCTGCTCTCGCCAGGGGCACGGACCGGGTCCTGCGCACGGATGTCGACGTACGGCACGAGGAACTGCTGGCATGGCTCAAGGAACGAGGCCTGGAGTCCGTGGCCTTCAATGCCGTGATGGCCCGGGACCTCCCCGACCTCCCCGGTGACTGGACCCGCCGCTGGGCGCCGCTGACCGTGGCCGCGGGCTGAGAGGAGCTCCCCTCATGACCGACTCCCCCGCACTGGCGATCCGGCCCGCCACCGAGGCCGATCTGCCCGCCATCGTCGCCATGCTGGCCGATGACCCACTCGGCGCCACCCGCGAGTCCCCCGAGGACCTCACCCCGTACCGCGCGGCACTGGAGCGTCTCACCCGTGACCCGAATCAGCACCTGGTCGTCGCGGTGCGGGCCGACCTGGTCGTGGGCACCCTCCAGCTGACGATCGTCCCAGGCCTCTCCCGCAAGGGCTCCACCCGCTCCATCATCGAGGGCGTCCGCGTCCACGCGGACGAGCGCGGCAGCGGGCTGGGCACCCGCTTCATCGAGTGGGCGATCGAGAAGTCCCGTGCCGAGGACTGCGCGCTCGTCCAGCTGACGTCGGACCTGACCCGGACCGACGCCCACCGCTTCTACGAACGACTCGGGTTCACCGCATCGCACGTCGGATTCAAGCTCCAGCTCTGACCTGCCGCACCGTGGGCCGGGCCGGAGCTCTGTGCCGGCGGCCCGGCCTACGATCGGGAAGATGAGCGCCAGTCTCCCCCTCATCAGCACCACCGAGCGCCGCAACCGGCTCGGCCGCCGCCACCGGCTGGCTCCGTCGGCCCGCGCAACGACGGTCGGGGAGGCGGCGGACTCCGTCGTCGCCCTGCACGCCACCGACGCCGCGACCGTCTTCCTCTCCACGCGGGCCCGGCTCGCCGAGGGCAGCCCTGGGACGGTCGAGCAGGCGCTCTACGACGACGTCCGGCTCGTCCGGCTGCTCAGCATGCGCAACACCCTCTTCGCGGTGTCGACGGAACTCGCCCCTTACGTCGACGCGTCGACGGCCCGTACGATCGCCGCCAAGGAGCGCCGCACCTTCCTCAAGCACCTCGACGAGGACGGGCAGGGACTCGACGCCGAGTGGCTGGCCCGGGCGGAGGCGGCCGCGCTGGACACCCTCGACATCCGTGGTCCCCTCACCGGCAGTCAGCTGTCCGCCGCCGTGCCGGCCCTGCGCCAGAAGATCACCCTCAGACGGGGCAAGAAGTACGAGACGGAGCAGGGGGTCGCCACACGGGTCATCCGCCTGCTGGCCGCCGACGGCCGGATCCGCCGGGACCGGCCGCGCGGATCGTGGACCTCCAGCCAGTTCCGCTGGGTCCACACCGCGCCCTGGCCCGCCGTGCTGGCCGCCGAAGCCCGCGCGGAGATCGCCCGTCTCTGGCTGCACGCGTACGGCCCTGCCACCGAAGCCGACCTCAAGTGGTGGACCGGCTGGACCCTCTCGGACGTCCGCAAGGCCCTTGCAGCCGTCGGCCCCGACCAGGTACGCCTCGACGACGGCAGGACGGCCCTCGTCAGCCCCGGAGACACCGCGCCCGAACCGGCCCCCGAACCGTGGGCGGCGCTGCTGCCCGCGCTCGACCCCACCGGCATGGGCTGGGCCGACCGGGGGTTCCACCTCGATGCCGCCCACCGGTCCGTCCTCTTTGACTACGCGGGCAACATCGGGCCCACCGCGTGGTGGAACGGCGAAATCGTCGGCGGCTGGGCCCAGCGTCCGGACGGTGAGATCGTCTGGCGGCTGCTGGGCGACCCCGGCCGCACCGCCGAGATAGCGCTCGCCGCCGAGGCCTCCCGCCTCTCCGCCTGGGTCGGCGACGCCCGCATCACCCCGCGCTTCCGCACACCGCTGGAGCGTGAACTCGTCGCCTGAGGCGGGCCCGGGCCGTCAGCCGATGCCGCGCCAGCCCTGCGGGTCGACCCCGCCGGGCACCGGGGCGCCGGCATCGTACGGCTCCCTCGTGAACACGAAGGACGCCAGATCGAGGTGGCTCACCGAGCCGTCCTCGCGGCGCACCGCCCGTAGGGTCTCCCCGGCGTAGTACCCGGACAGCCCGGTCCAGCTGCCGTCCGGCTCTGCCCGGAACCGGGCCGTACGGCCCGCCCCGCCGACCGGCGCCAGTTCGAGCGAGCCGTCCGCGATCAGCCGCACCACCTGGGCCGAAGTCCCCCAGTACCAGGGGCCGCACAGCTCAAGCGGCACCTGATCGGCCTCCTGGAACGGCCGCCACGGCGGTGGGAACGGTGGCTCGGCGTCCGCCACGATCCCGACGAGGTCGGCTGCCACGGCCGTGGCAGGCGGCCCCGACGTGCAGTTGGCCAGGACCACCGCTGCCACGTCGTCCGCCTCGCTCAGCCACAGCCCCGCGACGAACCCGGGCAGCGAGCCGCTGTGGCCCACCAGCCGGCGCGCGCCGTGGGCCATCAGCTGCATCCCCAGTCCGTAGCCGAGATCGGCGAAGCCGGGCTCGGGCGGCGCCGTCGGCCGGCGCATCTCCCGTACGGACTGCGCGCTCAGGACCCGGTCGTCACCGCGCAGCAGGAAGTCGGCGAACCGTGCGAGGTCCCGGGCCGTGGACCACAGCTGGCCGGCCGCGGCCATCAGTCCCAGGTCTTCGAGCGGCTCGGGCATCATCACGTCGGCCCACGGATGGACCGCCCAGCCGCCCGCGTGCGGTGCCTGCGGAAATCCGCTCGTGCGGTCCAGGCCGAGGGGCTCCAGCACTTCGGCCCGCAGGACCTCTTCCCAGGGCCGGCCGCGCAGTGCCTCCACCAGCGAACCCAGCAGGGTGTAACCGGGGTTGGAGTAGTGGTGCCTGCTGCCCGGGGTGAGCTTGAAGGGCTCCTCGCCCAGCACGTCGGCGAGTTCGGGCCGCTGCGTGCCGGGGGTGCGCTCCCACCACTCACCGGGTGTCTCCGCCGCCAGCCCGCCGGTGTGGGCCAGTAGTTGGGCGATGGTCACCTGGCCGACGGCGGTGCCCGGGAGGTGCTTCTCCAGCGGGTCCTCAAGCCTCAGCAGCCCTGCGTCCCGCAGGCGCATGACGAGGACGGCGGTGAAGGTCTTGCTGATCGATCCGATCCTGTACTGGACGTCGCCGTGCGGGCCGTGCCCCTCGACGGAGGTCCGGGAACCCTCCCAGACAACCTCCCCGCCGCGGAGTACGGCCGCCACGACCGACGGCGCGCGGCCCGTGCTCTGCGCGACGGCGATCCGGTGCCTCAGCGCACGCCGGGTGGCAGGGAGCAGTTCACGATCCTCGGCAAGCTCGTCCATGATCGGATGCTACGTGTTGGCCATGTCCACAAAGCGCGAATAGTGGCCCTGGAAGGCCACGGTGATCGTCGCGGTGGGCCCGTTTCGGTGCTTGGCCACGATCAGGTCGGCCTCACCGGCGCGAGGGGACTCCTTCTCATAGGCGTCCTCGCGGTGCAGCAGGATCACCATGTCGGCGTCCTGCTCGATCGAGCCGGACTCACGCAGGTCGGAGACCATCGGCTTCTTGTCGGTTCGCTGCTCCGGACCACGGTTCAGCTGGGAGAGCGCGATCACCGGGACCTCCAGCTCCTTCGCGAGCAGCTTGAGGTTTCGGGACATGTCCGAGACCTCCTGCTGACGGCTCTCGGGACGGCGCGAGCCACCGGACTGCATCAGCTGGAGGTAGTCGATGACCACGAGCGAGAGATCGTTGCGCTGCTTGAGCCGGCGGCACTTGGCCCTGATCTCCATCATCGACAGGTTGGGGGAATCGTCGATGTAGAGGGGGGCGGCGGAGACGTCCGGCATCCGACGGGCCAGCCGGGTCCAGTCGTCGTCCGTCATCGTGCCCGAACGCATGTGGTGCAGCGCCACCCTGGCCTCCGCCGAGAGGAGGCGCATGGCGATCTCGTTGCGCCCCATTTCGAGAGAGAAGATCACGCTCGGCAGGTTGCTCTTGATGGAGCAGGCCCGGGCGAAGTCCAGCGCGAGGGTGGACTTACCCATGGCCGGACGGGCGGCGATGACGATCATCTGGCCCGGGTGCAGGCCGTTGGTCAGCGAGTCCAGGTCTGTGAAGCCGGTGGGGACGCCGGACATCTGCCCGCTGCGCGAACCGATGGCCTCGATCTCGTCGAGGGCGCCCTCCATGATGTCGCCGAGCGGCAGGTAGTCCTCGGAGGTCCGCTGCTCGGTGACGGCGTAGATCTCGGCCTGGGCGCTGTTGACGATCTCGTCGACGTCGCCGTCGGCCGCGTATCCCATCTGCGTGATCTTCGTACCGGCGGCGACCAGGCGGCGCAGGACTGCCCTCTCGTGGACGATCTCCGCGTAGTACTCCGCGTTCGCCGCCGTCGGTACGGACTGGACCAGGGTGTGCAGGTACGAGGCCCCGCCGACCTTGCTGATCTCGCCGCGTCGCGTCAGCTCGGCGCCGACGGTGATCGGGTCGGCCGGCTCGCCCTTTGCGTACAGGTCGAGGATGGCCTGGTAGATCGTCTCGTGCGAGGGCCGGTAGAAGTCGTGGCCCTTGATGACCTCGACGACATCGGCGATGGCGTCCTTGGAGAGCAGCATGCCGCCGAGCACCGACTGCTCGGCGTCGAGGTCCTGGGGAGGGACGCGCTCGAAGCCGCCGCCACCACCGTCCCAGGAGCCGCCTTCGCGACCCCGGTCGTGCTGTTCGTCGCCGCGGCCCCGGCCTCCGCTGTTGCGGCGCGGACGGGCGGGCAGACGGTCACTCGGACCGCTGTCGGCCCAGGGGTCGTCCATGGGCTCGGGCATGCTCACCGGGCCGCCTCCTCCCGTCCGCAACGCGGACCTCGCCGTGCGACTCTTTCTACGACACGGCTCTGACATTTGGGGCACCCGAAACCGCTGTCGGAGAGTCGGGCAACGCACCACGGTAGGGCCGCGAGCGGCGTCAGCCAATCTTGTTATCCACAGGCTCTGTGGATGAGATGTGGATGACGGCGCCAATGCTGTGGGTAACTCCACGGAAGCTGTGCACGGACCGGGGGACGACGCTGTGGACAAAATCACCCGGGGCACCCCCTCACCGCATCTGACCTGGGGTTTCTTCTTCCACCGCCAGCGGGCGTGAAAATTGTTCGCCGCGCTCTCGAGAACGCCTCCAACGAGGTGGGAAGAACCCGCAAGTCAGCGCACTGGTAAGGATTCATACAGTGTTGCATCCATTACCTGTGGAAGATTAGATTGGTCGCATGACACAGGCCCTCGCAGCACCCACGGCGGGGCCGAGACGGCATGACCGAGAGATCTTCGCTCTCGCCGTCCCCGCCTTCGGCGCCCTCGTCGCGGAGCCCCTCTTCGTGATGGCCGACAGCGCCATCGTGGGACACCTCGGCACCCCCCAGCTGGCCGGCCTCGGCATCGCCGCCGCCCTGCTCACCACCGCCGTGAGCGTCTTCGTCTTCCTCGCTTACGCCACCACCGCGGCCGTCTCCCGCAGGGTCGGCGCGGGAGACCTGCAAGCGGCCATCCGTCAGGGCATGGACGGCATCTGGCTGGCCCTGCTGCTCGGCGTGGCCGTCATCGCCGTGGTGCTGCCTGCCGCACCCTCGCTGGTCTCCCTCCTCGGCGCCTCCGACAGCGTCGCCCCCCACGCGATCACCTATCTGCGCATCTCCGCCCTCGGCATCCCCGCGATGCTCGTGGTCTTGGCAGCCACCGGGGTGATCCGCGGCCTCCAGGACACCCGTACACCGCTGTACGTCGCGATCGGCGGCTTCACCCTCAACGCAGGTCTGAACGTCGCGCTCGTCTACGGTGCGGGCCTCGGCATCGCCGGCTCCGCCTGGGGCACGGTCCTGGCCCAGTGCGCCATGGCAGCCGCCTACCTCGTCGTGGTCGTTCGCGGGGCCCGACGGCACGGCGCCTCCCTGCGCCCCGATACCGCCGGGATACATGCCTGCGCCCATGCCGGGGCTCCACTGCTGGTCCGCACTCTGTCCCTGCGCGCCATTCTGATGATCGCGACCGCCGTGGCCGCCCGGCTCGGCGACGCCGACATCGCAGCCCACCAGATCCTGCTCTCCCTGTGGAGCCTGCTCGCCTTCGCCCTGGACGCCATCGCGATCGCCGGGCAGGCGATCATCGGTCGCTACCTGGGCTCGGGCGACACGGACGGCGCAAAGGCCGTCTGCCGCCGGATGGTGCAGTGGGGCGTCGCAACGGGCATCGTGCTCGGGCTGCTGGTGGTCCTGGCGCGCCCGGTCTTCATCCCGCTGTTCACCAGGGACCCGGCTGTCGAGAACGCCCTGCTGCCCGCCCTGCTGGTGGTGGCCCTCTCCCAGCCCGTGTCCGGCATCGTCTTCGTACTGGACGGAGTCCTGATGGGCGCGGGTGACGGCCGCTACCTGGCCAGGGCCATGCTCGTGACGCTTGCCGCCTTCACGCCGGTAGCGCTGCTCGTCCCGGCCCTGGGCGGCGGGCTGACGATGCTCTGGTGGGCCATGACCCTGATGATGCTGGTCCGGATGGTCACCCTTCAGCTGCGTGCACGTTCCGGCCGATGGGCGGTCGCGGGAGCCACCCGGTAGGTGTTTCACGTGAAACATCGCCTCGGCGTCGTCGTGTTCCACGTGAAACATCGCCTGCCGCCTCTGCCCGGAGAGCCCAGGAAACGGCGAAGGGCCGCACCCCATCGGGGTGCGGCCCTTCACGTGCAGCCCTTAGGCGGCGACGACCTCGATGCCCACGTTCGCGGCCACGTCGCTGTGCAGACGCACAGAGACCTGGTACGAACCGAGGGTCTTGATCGGGGAGCCCAGCTCAACGCGGCGCTTGTCGACCTTCGGGCCACCCGAAGCCTCGATCGCCGTGGCGATGTCGGCCGGGGTCACGGAGCCGAAGAGACGACCGGCGTCACCCGCGCGGGTGGCCAGACGGACCTTGACACCCTCGAGCTTGGCCTTGACCTCGTTGGCCTGCTCGATGGTCGCGATCTCGTGGATCTTGCGGGCGCGGCGGATCTGCGCCACGTCCTTCTCGCCACCCTTGGTCCAGCGGATCGCGAAACCACGCGGGACCAGGTAGTTGCGAGCGTAACCGTCCTTGACGTCGACGACATCGCCGGCGGCACCGAGGCCAGAGACCTCGTGGGTCAGGATGATCTTCATTAGTCGGTCACCCTTTCCTTATCGCGCGGTGGACGTGTAGGGCAGCAGCGCCATCTCACGGCTGTTCTTCACGGCCGTGGCGACGTCACGCTGGTGCTGCGTGCAGTTGCCGGTTACGCGGCGGGCACGGATCTTGCCGCGGTCGGAAATGAACTTCCGCAGCATGTTCGTGTCCTTGTAGTCCACGTACGCGGTCTTGTCCTTGCAGAACGCGCAGACCTTCTTCTTAGGCTTGCGCACAGGCGGCTTCGCCATTGTGTCTCTCCTGTGTGATCAAGAAGTTTGGATGGAGCAGCCCTAGAAGGGCGGCTCGTCCGAGTAGCCACCGCCGGAGCCGCCGGAGCTTCCGCCCCAACCGCCCCCGCCGCCGCCCTGCTGCTGGCCACCGGCCGGCGCGCTGGACGCCCACGGGTCGTCGGAGGGAGCTCCGCCGCCCTGCTGGCCGCCGCCGCTGGGGGCTCCGCCCCAGCCACCGCCGCCACCCTGCTGCTGACCGCCGCCGCCGTATCCGCCCTGGCCACCGCGACCGGTGGTCTTGGTGACCTTGGCCGTGGCGTTCTTCAGGCTGGGGCCGACTTCCTCGACGTCCAGCTCGTAGACCGTGCGCTTGACACCCTCACGGTCCTCGTACGACCGCTGCCTCAGCCGGCCCTGCACGATGACGCGCATGCCTCGCTGGAGGGACTCGGCGACGTTCTCCGCCGCCTGCCGCCACACCGAGCAGGTCAGGAACAGGCTCTCGCCGTCCTTCCACTCATTGGTCTGACGGTCGAAGGTGCGGGGGGTGGACGCGACACGGAACTTCGCGACCGCCGCACCCGAGGGGGTGAAGCGCAGCTCGGGGTCGTCGACGAGATTGCCGACGACCGTGATGACGGTCTCGCCTGCCATGGATGAACCTCTCGGCGGGGATTGCTGCTGGGCTGCTGTGCTACTCGATCCCGATTACCGCTGAACCGAAGTTCAGTGGGTCTCGGGGCGAAGGACCTTGGTCCGGAGAACCGACTCGTTCAGGTTCATCTGTCGGTCAAGCTCCTTGACGACCGCAGGCTCGGCCTGAAGGTCGATGACCGAGTAGATGCCCTCGGGCTTCTTCTTGATCTCGTAAGCGAGACGACGACGGCCCCAGGTGTCGACCTTCTCGACCTTTCCGTTGCCCTCACGGACGACGGAGAGGAAGTTCTCGATCAGCGGGGAGACAGCGCGCTCCTCGAGATCGGGGTCGAGGATGACCATCACTTCGTAGTGACGCATGTGGAACCCACCTCCTTTGGACTCAGCGGCCACGGTCGTTCCGTGGCAGGAGGGTCGTGATGCGTGAGCACGGCGTCCGCAGAGCAGACACCGCGCAGCTGTACAGACTACCTGCTCGCGTCCTTCCGGTTGAAATCCGGCAGGAGAGGGCCACAATCTGTATCCATCGGGTGTGCTCGGTGCTATGCCCTCGGCCCCCTGCCGGAGGCAGCCCGCAGCACCGCCAGCTTCAGCCAGGAGGTGCCTTCCGATGGCACAGGCAATGCGGCCCCCTCAGATCTCCCTGCTCTCCACCGACGGAAAGCCCCACCCGCTGCAGGACACCCTGATGGCGGTCACTCTGACCCTCGGCGTCGTGGCGTTCATCACGGCCTTCTTCCACAACCTGCACCTGATCAGCTCGTGGGCCGGGCTGATCGGAATCCTGACCGGCGCGTACGGACAGTTCGTCTCCGTCACGACACGCGAGCGCTTCGCGCTGATCATCGGCCTTGGCGCGTCTGCCATCGGCTTCTACCTCGGCATGTTCCACGGCGGCCTCTTCGGGAGCTGACCGGGCCGCCCGGGACACCTCCTCGGCAGGGCGCCGGCCGCACTCCGGCCCGGGCCCACGGCCCGTCCCCCAGAAGGGTGGCGCCCCTGTCGCAGTAGGCTTCGCGCCATAGCCAGCGAAGCCGCCGAGGAGACGCCCCGCATGAGCCTGTCCCTGAGGACCATCAGCCGAGAGCAGCATCTGGGTTACCTCCAGAGCCTGCCCTCGGCGAGCCACTGCCAGGTCCCGGCGTGGGCCGACGTCAAGAACGAGTGGCGTTCCGAGAACCTCGGTTGGTTCAACGAGGCCGAGGAACTCGTCGGAGCGGCGCTCGTGTTGTACCGGCAGCTGCCCAAGGTGAAGCGCTATCTGGCGTACCTCCCCGAGGGGCCGGTCATCAACTGGTACGCCCCGAATCTGGAGGAGTGGCTCCAGCCGATGCTGGCCCACCTCAAGCAGCAGGGCGCCTTCACCGTGAAGATGGGCCCGCCCGTCGTCATCCGCCGCTGGAACTCGGCCGCCATCAAGGCCGGCATCCAGGACCCGAACGTCAAGCGCCTGCGCGACGTGGAGGCCTCGGTCATCGAACCGCGCGCCTTCGAGGTGTCCGACAAGCTGCGCCGCATGGGCTGGCAGCAGGCCGAGGACGGCGGCGCCGGCTTCGGCGACGTCCAGCCCCGCTACGTCTTCCAGGTCCCGCTGGCCAACCGCTCGCTGGACGATGTCCTCAAGGGCTTCAACCAGCTGTGGCGCCGCAACATCAAGAAGGCGGAGAAGGCCGGCGTCGAGGTCGTCCAGGGCGGCTACGACGACCTGCCGACCTGGCAGCACCTCTACGAGATCACGGCCGAGCGCGACAAGTTCCGCCCGCGCCCGCTCAGCTACTTCCAGCGCCAGTGGACGGCCCTCAACTCCGAGGACCCCAACCGGATGCGCCTGTACATCGCCACGCACGAGGGAGAGCCGCTGGCCGCCGCCACGATGCTCACCGTCGGCCAGCACGTCTGGTACTCCTACGGCGCCTCCGCCAACCACAAGCGCGAGGTCCGGCCCTCGAACGCGATGCAGTGGCGGATGCTGCGCGACGCGTACGCACTCGGTGCGAGCGTCTACGACCTGCGCGGAATTTCTGACACGCTGGACGAGAACGACCACCTGTTCGGTTTGATCCAGTTCAAGGTCGGTACGGGCGGCGAAGCCGTGGAGTACGTCGGCGAGTGGGACTTCCCGCTGAACAAGGTGCTGCACAAGGCGCTCGACATCTACATGTCGCGGCGCTGACCCAGATCCACCCGCTTTCCCCCTACAGTCCCGCTGCACCGCGCAGCTTCCCAGGAGAGGTCCCGGACGGGCATGGCGCTCACGCTCTACGTCGACACCGCGCGCTGGCGTGCGCACCAGAAGCAGATCCAGGACCAGTTCCCCGGGATGGTCCCGGTCTGCAAGGGCAACGGTTACGGCTTCGGCCACGAGCGGCTGTGCGAGGAGGCGACCCGGATGGGCGCCGACGTACTCGCCGTCGGCACGACGTACGAGGCCGCCAGCATCAAGGACCTGTTCGGCGGCGACCTGCTGGTCCTCACCCCGTTCCGCCGGGGTGAGGAGCCGGTGCCGCTGCCGGACCGGGTCATCCGCTCGGTGTCCTCGCTGGACGGGGTCCGCAGCCTGGTCGGCGCCCGTGTGGTCATCGAGTGCATGAGCTCGATGCGCCGCCACGGGATCTCCGAGCAGGACCTGGGCCAGCTGCACGGCGCGATCGAGGACGTGCGGCTGGAGGGCTTCGCCCTGCACCTGCCGCTGGACCGCCCCGACGGCTCGGACGCCGTGGAGGAGGTCATCGGCTGGATGGACAGGCTGCGCGCGGCCCGGCTGCCGCTGCACACCATGTTCGTCAGCCACCTGCGGGCCGAGGAGCTGGCACGGCTCCAGCAGCAGTTCCCGCAGACCCGCTTCCGGGCCCGGATCGGCACCCGGCTGTGGCTGGGCGACCACGAGGCGACCCAGTACCGCGGCTCGGTGCTCGACGTCACGCGCGTGGCCAAGGGAGACCGCTTCGGGTACCGCCAGCAGAAGGCCGCGTCCGACGGCTGGCTGGTCGTGGTCGCCGGCGGTACCTCGCACGGTGTGGGCCTGGAGGCCCCGAAGGCGCTGCACGGTGTGATGCCGCGCGCCAAGGGCGTCGCCCGGGCAGGTCTGGCCACGGTCAACAGGAACCTGTCGCCGTTCGTGTGGGCGGGCAAGCAGCGCTGGTTCGCCGAGCCGCCGCACATGCAGGTGTCGATCCTGTTCGTGCCCGCCGACGCGACCGAGCCGAAGGTCGGCGACGAGCTGGTGGCGCACCTGCGCCACACCACCACGCAGTTCGACCGCGTGCTCGACGCCTGAGCCGCCCGGTCAGTGGCTGGAGCCGGTGCCCCAGTCGACCCGCTGTCCCTCCGAGGGCGTCGCGTATCGCGGCGCCCTCGCTGCGTCAGACAGCACGAACACGTCCTCGGCGCCGTCCAGGACGCCCCCGGAGGGGTCGTCCGAGCCGTCCCGGCGGACGACGTCCCGCTCCGGGAGGAGAATGTCGCGGACGATGACGGCGCACAGGTAGAGCGTGGTCAGCAGATGGGCGGCGATGGCCAGCTGGTAGCCCTCCACGGGCAGGCCCTGGTGCTTGTCCCCACTGTTGATGTACGCGAGGTAGAACCAGATCCCGAGGAAGTAGGCGACCTCGCCGGCCTGCCAGATCAGGAAGTCCCGCCAGCGCGGCCGGGCCAGTGCGGCGAGCGGGATGAGCCACAGCACGTACTGCGGTGAGTAGACCTTGTTGCACAGGATGAAGGCGGCGACGACCAGGAAGGCCAGCTGGGCGAAGCGGGGGCGGCGGGGGGCGGTCAGGGTGAGCAGTCCGATGGCCCCGCAGAGCAGGAGTGTCAGCCCGGTCGCGTAGGTGTTGGCGTCGTGCAGGGGGTTGCCCGAGCGCTGGGAGATCAGCAGCCAGACGGAGCCGAAGTCGATGGGCCGCTCCTGGCTGAAGGTGTAGAACTTCGTCCAGCCCTCCCAGGCGAAGAGCATGACGGGCAGGTTCGCCACGAGCCAGGCACCGGCCGCTCCCAGGACCGCGCCGCCGAAGGCACGCCACTTCCCGGCCCGCCAGCAGAGCACGAACAGGACCCCGAGCAGCAGTACGGGGTACAGCTTGGCGGCGGTGGCCAGGCCGATGAGGACGCCGAAGAGGACCGTGCGCCCACGGGACCACATCAGCATCCCTGCCGCGGTCAGGGCGATGGCCAGCAGGTCCCAGTTGATCGTGGCCGTCAGGGCGAAGGCGGGCGCGAGGGCGAAGAGCAGGGCGTCCCAGGGGCGGCGGCGGTGGGTGCGGGCGACGCAGACGGCGATGACCGCCGCGCAGGCCATCAGCATGCCCGCGTTGACCATCCAGTACATCTGCTCGCGGTGCTGAATGGAGCCGCTGCCGGGGGTCAGCCAGGAGGCGATCTCCATGAAGAGCCCGGTGAGCACCGGGTACTCCAGGTACTCCATGTCGCCGGGCAGCCGGTCGAAGTAGGGCGTCAGGTTGTCGGCGAAGCCGCGGACCGCGTACAGGTGCGGGATGTCGGAGTAGCAGGCGTGGGTGTACTGCGAGGTCGCCCCGCGGAACCACGCCCAGTCGTAGCAGGGGAGCTTCTGCACCATGCCGAGGGCGAACATTCCGATGGCGATGAGGGCCACGACACGCACCGGTCCCAGCCAGTGCCCTCCGAGCCGGGCGTAGCGGCCGAGCGGGCCGCCGATGAGCTCACTGCCGGCTGCGGCGACCTCGTCCTGCTGCGTGGGCAGTACGGGGCGGTCCTCGTGCACCTTCGTCATGGGGGCCATCCTGCCGTACGGGGCCGGGCATGGAGGAAGGCCGCCGCACAGTGCGTGCGACGGCCTTCCTCGGCTGACAGGGCTGCGGGGGATCAGTCCTGCATGGTGCTGGTGGTGGTCGATCCCGTCAGGCCGCCCGGGCGCCCCGGTCTGCCGCTGGGCGACGGGGACGGCGATCCGCTGGGCCCGCCGATGACCCCGGAGGTGGTGCCGGTGTTCGTGCCTCCGTCGGTGGTCCCGCGCGTGGTGTCCGGGTCGCAGTACAGCTCCCACGGCTTGCACGGACGGCCGTCGCCCTTGGAAGGCGTCGGAGACGGCGGCGGGCTGGTCGGCGGGAGCGACGACGGGGACGTGGACGGCGTCACGGGTGCCACGGGGGTGGGGGAGGGGGCGCCGGCGGAATCGGCCGTGACGCCGATGTCCTCGGCCTCGGGGAACTCCGTGACCGGCTTGCCCTTGAGGGCCTCGCTCATGTACTCGGTCCAGATCTCGGCCGGGATGTCGCCACCGTGGAGGGAGGGGATGTCGCCCACGCCCTTCATGGAGATGAGCTCCTTCTCCGCCGAGTTGGGGTCGGTGCGGAAGAGGACCACGGAGGTGGACAGCTCCGGGGTGTAGCCGACGAACCACGCCGACTTGTTCTCGTCGGTGGTACCGGTCTTGCCCGCGGCGGGCCGGCCCAGCTTCTTGGCCTTCTTGCCGGTGCCGTTCTCGATGACGTTCTGCAGCACCTTGGTGACGTTGTCGGCGACCGCGTTGTCCATGGCCCGCTGGTCCTTGGGGGGCTCGAAGCCGGTCAGCTTCTCGCCGTTCTTCTCGACCGCGATCACGGAGTACGGCTCGCGGTGCGTGCCGGAGGCGGCGAAGGTCGCGTACGAGTCGGCCATGCGGATGGCGCTGGGGGTCGAGGTGCCCAGGGCGAAGGAGGCGTCGGCGTTCGGGTTGATCGACTCCTCGAGGATGCCCGTGGCCTTCGCCACGCTCCTGACCTTCTCGTGGCCGACGTCGAAGACAAGCTGGGCGAAGGGGACGTTGATGGACTTCTCCATCGCCTCGTTGAGGGTCACGTACCCGAATGCGGTGGGGCTTTCGTTCTTCTGCCGGAACGGGTTGCCGGAGGCGTCGCGCAGCGGCTTGCCCTCACGGTTGTTGATCACGGTGAGGTCGTTGGCCTGGTACTTGCTGTCGACCGAGATGCCCTTGCCGCCCGAGTTCTGGGTGCCGTACTCCATGGCCGCCGCCAGCACGTACGGCTTCCAGGTCGAGCCGACCGGGACGCCGCTGGTGTTGGCGTTGTTGCTGAAGTACTTCTGGTCCCACCCCGGGCCGCCGTACAGGGCGACGAGCGCGCCGGTCTTGACATCCACGGAGGCGGCGCCGAACTGTACGAAGGTGTCGGTCTCGGGGCGCTTCTTCTCGTCGATCAGGCCGGCGCGGATGTCCTCGACGGCCTTGGTCATGGCGTCCACCTTCGGCTTCTCGAAGGTGGTCTTGATCCGGTAGCCGCCCAGGGCCATCTGCTCGGCGGTGATGCCCTTGGTCTTCATCACGTACGCCTTGGCCGTGTCGACCAGGTAGCCGATCTGGCCGGTCATACCGCGGGCCTGCTCCGACTCGACGAGCGCGGGGAAGTCCTTGTACTTCGCCCGCTCCCCCGCCTCCATGCGGCCCACCTCGACCTCGCGGTCCAGCACCCAGGCCCAGCGCTTTCTGGCGCGGTCCTCGTTGAGGGCGGGGGTGGCGGCGGCGCCGATGCCGCCGTCCGGGTTGTAGAGGTTGGGGCCCTTCAGCACGGCGGCCAGGAACGCGCACTCGGAGGGGTTCAGGTCCTGGCTGTCCTTGCCGAAGTAGGCACGGGCGGCGGCCTGGATGCCGTATGCGTCCCGCCCGTAGTAGGCGGTGTTCAGGTACCCGGCGAGGACGGTGTCCTTCTCCTCGGAGACACCGAGCCTCAGCGCGATGAAGAGCTCGGTGACCTTCCGCTTGAGCGTCTGGTCGGAGTCCAGGTACGTGTTCTTCACGTACTGCTGGGTGATGGTCGAGCCGCCCTGGGTGGATCCGCCCGTGCCCATGTTCCAGACGGCGCGGGCGATACCCATGGGGTCCACGCCCTTGTCCGTCTCGAAGGACTCGTTCTCCGCCGCGATCACGGCGTCCCTCATCGACCGGGGAATGCTCGAGATGGGGACGATCTGCCGGTTCATCGAACCGCCCGTCGCCACCATCTGGGTGCCGTCGGCCCAGTAGAAGACGTTGTTCTGCGCCTTGGCCGCCTTGTTCGGGTCCGGCGTGCTCACCATGGCGATACC
This sequence comes from Streptomyces sp. NPDC060232, assembly GCF_042726555.1. Classification (NCBI taxonomy): domain Bacteria; kingdom Bacillati; phylum Actinomycetota; class Actinomycetes; order Kitasatosporales; family Streptomycetaceae; genus Streptomyces; species Streptomyces sp. NPDC060232. Next base: position 193,385 of record NZ_JBHXAG010000012.1, read on the forward strand.
GATGCCGGTACCGGCGATGATGACCGCGAAGAAGCCGAAGGCGGTGCCGGAGACCAGCTTCCAGGAAGGCACGAAGCGCTTCCAGCCATCCCTGTCGGACCGCGGGTAGTTGATGAACCGCTTGTCCGGGCGGCCGGCGCCGCGCGCGCTCCCCGTAGCGCCTCTGCCGCGGCCCGAGGCCCCTCTCTGCGCCGCCCGGCGGGCGTCGGCGCGACTGCCCTGGGCGGGCTGCTGTGTATACGGGCCGCTGTGTGACGCCGTGGGGACGTCACGTCCGGCCGGGGCACCCCTGCCGGGGCGCTGCTGGGCGGCGCGGCGGGCGGAGGCCCGCCCCCCGCCCTGGGGCTGCGGCGGTTTGCGGCGGTGCTCGCTCATCGAACGACTACTCCTCGGGCAGGCGAGTGGCCTGGAAGCGGCAGATGAATTCCGGTTCCCCCCGGTGTCATGGCGCACAGACTACGCACGGTCAAAACCCGCCCAGTGCCGAAGTTCACCCCAAATCAGGCAACCTGCCTGGTGCGAATCGGTGATGTGATGCCGGTCACCATGTCTCCCCTTGTCGATGAAGGCGGCCCGTTCTATCGTCTGGATGTATCGAGTCGATACATCAGCTCGACATAATGACTCAGGGGTGGAGGAGAGGCAGGCGGATGAGCAGACGCTCCGGCATCCTCGAGTTCGCCGTCCTCGGCCTGCTCCGCGAATCCCCCATGCACGGCTATGAGCTGCGCAAGCGGCTCAACACCTCGCTGGGAGTGTTCAGAGCCTTCAGCTACGGGACGCTCTACCCCTGCCTCAAAACGCTCGTCGCCAACGGCTGGTTGATCGAAGAACCGGGCAACGCCCCGGAAGACGCTCTCGCCGCTTCACTCGCAGGGCGCCGCGCCAAGATCGTCTACCGGTTGACGGCCGCAGGTAAGGAGCGCTTCGAGGAGCTCCTCTCCCACACGGGCCCCGAGACCTGGGAGGACGAGTCCTTCGCCGCCCGCTTCGCCTTCTTCGGCCAGACCGAACGAGACGTGCGGATGCGGGTACTGGAGGGCCGCCGCAGCCGGCTGGAGGAGCGCCTGGAGAAGATGCGCGCCTCACTCGCCCGAACGCGGGAGCGCCTCGACGACTACACGCTTGAGCTGCAGCGGCACGGCATGGAGTCCGTGGAGCGCGAAGTGCGCTGGCTGAACGAGCTCATCGAGAGTGAGCGGGCGGGACGGGATCGGAGACGATCAGGTCCGCCCGACGAAACCGAAAAATGAGGACTGCATCTTGCAGGCCTTGTCCGAGAACAAACAGGGAGCAACCGGAATGGGTTCGGTTCGCGTAGCCATCGTCGGCGTGGGCAACTGCGCCGCCTCGCTGGTGCAGGGCGTCGAGTACTACAAGGACGCCGACCCGGCGGCCAAGGTCCCCGGGCTGATGCACGTCCAGTTCGGCGACTACCACGTGCGTGACATCGAGTTCGTCGCCGCGTTCGACGTCGACGCGAAGAAGGTCGGCCTCGACCTTTCGGACGCCATCGGCGCCAGCGAGAACAACACCATCAAGATCTGCGACGTACCGAACACCGGTGTCACCGTTCAGCGCGGTCACACCCTGGACGGCCTGGGCAAGTACTACCGCCTGACGATCGAGGAGTCCGCCGAGGCTCCGGTCGACGTGGTCAAGGTCCTCAAGGACCGCCAGGTCGACGTCCTGATCTGCTACCTGCCCGTCGGCTCCGAGGACGCGGCGAAGTTCTACGCGCAGTGCGCCATCGACGCCAAGGTCGCCTTCGTCAACGCCCTCCCGGTCTTCATCGCCGGCACCAAGGAGTGGGCCGACAAGTTCACCGAGGCCGGTGTCCCGATCGTCGGCGACGACATCAAGTCGCAGGTCGGCGCCACCATCACGCACCGTGTGATGGCGAAGCTGTTCGAGGACCGCGGTGTCCGTCTTGAGCGCACCATGCAGCTCAACGTCGGCGGCAACATGGACTTCAAGAACATGCTCGAGCGCGACCGCCTCGAGTCGAAGAAGATCTCCAAGACACAGGCCGTCACCTCGCAGATCCCCGACCGTGAGCTCGGCGAGAAGAACGTCCACATCGGCCCGTCCGACTACGTCGCGTGGCTCGACGACCGCAAGTGGGCCTACGTCCGCCTTGAGGGCCGCGCCTTCGGCGATGTCCCGCTGAACCTCGAGTACAAGCTCGAGGTGTGGGACTCCCCGAACTCCGCCGGTGTCATCATCGACGCCCTGCGCGCCGCGAAGATCGCCAAGGACCGCGGTATCGGCGGCCCGATCCTGTCGGCGTCCAGCTACTTCATGAAGTCTCCGCCGGTCCAGTACTTCGACGACGAGGCCCTGGCCAACGTCGAGAAGTTCATCAAGGGCGAGGTCGAGCGCTAGTCGAAGCCTGCGAGTCCGGTCGACACCTGGACTTCGGCTGTTCTTCCGCGGAGGGTCCCCGGGCAATGTGCCCGGGGACCCTCCGCGTATGTGACCCTTTCCCTCATGCCTGTCGTACGTGATCTGCGCGTACTCCTGCGCCTGAGGGGCTTCCGCAACCTGCTCGCCGTACGGCTGCTCTCCCAGGCGGCGGACGGCGTGTACCAGGTCGCGCTCGCCACCTATGTCGTCTTCTCCCCCGAGAAACAGGCCTCGCCGGCGGCCATCGCCTCGGCCATGGCGGTACTGCTGCTGCCCTACTCGGTGATCGGCCCCTTTGCCGGGGTGCTGCTCGACCGCTGGCGCCGCCGCCAGGTCTTCCTCTACGGCAACCTGCTGCGGGCCTTCCTCGCCTGCATCACCGCCGTGCTGATCGTCGCGCACGTGCCCGACTGGCTGTTCTATGCCTCGGCGCTGTCCGTGACTGCGGTCAACCGCTTCGTGCTGGCAGGACTGGCCGCCTCACTGCCCCGCGTCGTCGGAGCCGACCAGCTGGTCACCGCGAACGCGCTCTCCCCGACCGCGGGGACCCTCGCGGCCGTGGCCGGCGGTGGGCTGGCCTTCCTCGTCCGGCTGCTCGCCTCCGGCTCCAACGCCCTCGTCGTGCTGCTCGGAGCCTGTCTCTATCTCTGTGCGGCCCTGGTCTCCCTGCGCCTGGCCATCGGGCTGCTCGGCCCCGACCACTGCGCCGGGCAGGTCCATCCCTCGCTGGCCGAAGGTATCGCCCTCACCGTACGGGGCATGGTCGAAGGCCTCCGGCACCTCGCCGGCCGGCGCCGGGCGGCCTGGGCGCTCACGACGATGACCCTGATGAGGTTCTGCTACGGGGCCCTGTTCGTCATGCTGCTGATGCTCTGCCGCTACGCCTGGTCGGACAGCGAGGCCGAGGGACTCGCCCTCCTGGGCATCGCGATCGGGGCCTCGGGGGCCGGATTCTTCGCGGCCGCCGTCGTGACCCCGTGGATGGTGGGGATGCTGGGCACCCTCGGCTGGATCACCGCCTGCGCCGCGGGATCCGCCGTCCTGGTGCCGGCCCTGGGCCTGTTCTTCGCCCCGGGGCCGATGCTGGTCGCCGCGTTCGTGCTCGGCCTCGCCACCCAGGGCGCCAAGATCTCCACCGATACCGAAGTGCAGTCCCGGGTGGACGACGACTACCGCGGCCGGGTGTTCTCGGTCTACGACGTGCTGTTCAACGTCGCTTTCGTCGCTGCGGCGGCAGTGGCCGCCCTCATGCTCCCCGCCGACGGGCAGTCCGTGGTCCTGCTCGTCTGTGTGTCCGTCCTCTACGCCCTGACCGCGGTGATGCTCGGTCGGCGCAGCCGATGTTTCACGTGAAACATCGCCCATCCCCGTTCCATGGGTGCCGATGTTTCACGTGAAACATCGGCACCCTCGCTCGCAGGTCAGGCCTGGGCGGCCCACCACTCCTTGAGGGCGACCACGGCGGCGTCATGCCCCATCGGTCCGTTCTCGAGCCGCATCTCCAGCAGGAATGCGTAGGCCTTGCCGATCACGGGCCCCGGGCCGACGTCCAGGACGCGCATGATCTCGTTGCCGTCCAGGTCGGGCCGGATCGCGTCCAGCTCCTCCTGCTCCTGAAGCTGTGCGATGCGCTGCTCAAGCCCGTCGTAGGTGCGGGAGAGCGCGTTGGCCTTGCGCTTGTTGCGGGTGGTGCAGTCGGACCGGGTCAGCTTGTGCAGGCGCTCCAGCAGCGGCCCGGCGTCACGGACATAGCGCCGCACCGCGGAGTCGGTCCATTCACCGTCCCCGTAGCCGTGGAAACGCAGGTGCAGCTCGACCAGCCGGGACACGTCCTTGATCATGTCGTTGGAGTACTTCAGCGCGGTCAGCCGCTTCTTGGTCATCTTCGCGCCCACCACTTCGTGGTGGTGGAAGGAGACCCGGCCGTCGCTCTCGAAGCGGCGGGTGCGGGGCTTGCCGATGTCGTGCAGCAGGGCGGCCAGCCGCAGCACGAGGTCCGGGCCGTCCTCCTCCAGCGCGATCGCCTGCTCCAACACGATCAGCGAGTGGTCGTAGACGTCCTTGTGCCGGTGGTGCTCGTCACTCTCCAGCCGAAGTGCGGGCAGCTCGGGCAGCACCCGGTCGGCCAGCCCGGTGTCCACCAGCAGTCCCAGCCCCCGGCGCGGGTTGGCGGAGAGGATCAGCTTGTTCAGCTCACCCTGGACCCGCTCCGCGGAAACGATCTCGATCCGCTCGGACATCGCCTTCATCGCCGCCACGACCTCCGGGGCGACCTCGAAGTCCAGCTGCGCCGAGAACCGCGCCGCCCGCATCATGCGCAGGGGATCGTCCGAGAAGGATTCCTCGGGGGTTCCGGGGGTGCGCAGCAGGCCGGTGGCCAGGTCATCCAGGCCACCGTGCGGGTCGATGAACTGCTGCTCGGGCAGGGCGAGGGCCATGGCGTTGACCGTGAAGTCGCGGCGCACGAGGTCTTCGTCGATCGATTCGCCGTAGGAGACTTCCGGCTTGCGCGACGTGCGGTCGTAGGCCTCGGAGCGGTAGGTCGTCACCTCGATCTGGAAGTTCCGCACAGCGTCTCCGACGCTGGCGTTCTTCTGCGCCCCGACGGTGCCGAAGGCGATCCCTACGTCCCAGACCGAGTCGGCCCACGGCCGGACGATCTTCAGGACGTCCTCGGGGCGGGCATCGGTGGTGAAGTCGAGATCGTTGCCGAGACGCCCGAGCAGCGCATCGCGGACGGAACCGCCGACCAGGGCGAGGCGGAAGCCCGCCTCCTGGAACCGGCGGCCGAGCTCGTCGGCGACTGGAGCGACCTGCAGCAGTTCACTGACCGCGCGGCGCTGCACCTGACTCAGGGCACTGGGGTTGTCTTCGTTGGCATTCGGCACAACAGAAAAGGGTACGTGCCCGGCCCACCAGGGACCGCCCTGTTTATCGGCGACCCCCAGTACGCGGCCGCCGTGGGGCTGAGCCGATCATGTGGAGCAAGGTGCGGCACTCGCACACAGCACACCTCGTTACCATTCGTGGACGCACAAAAGACGACCACTGACACTTCTAGGGACGGGCTAGCGCGTGGCCGAGGCGGCAGACATCCAAGGGGCGTCCCCCGCCCCTGTCCGGCGCCGATGGCTGCGGCGCGCGATCGTCCTGCTCGCCGGGACTCCCGTGCTGGCCGCTCTCGTCTACGCTCCCGCCCCGCAGGCCGAGGCCGCCCCGGCCTCCTCCGTCGACGTCCAGCTGGTCTCGATGGCGCCCAGCGCCCCGGTGAAGGGCGACACCCTCACCATCCAGGGCACCGTGGTCAACACCGGATCCGAGACGATCACCGACGCCCACGTCGGCCTGCGGGTCGGCCCCGCGCTCACGGACCGGTCGTCCATCGACGAGACGGCCGACCGCAACGGCTTCCGGGCCGGCACCGACCCCGGCGAGATCGACTCGGCGTACGCGGTGAAGATCGCCTCCCTGCCGTCGAAGGTCACCCAGAACTTCACCCTCACCGTCCCGGTCAACAAGCTCGAACTCGACAAGGACGGCGTCTATCAGCTCGGTGTATCTCTGTCCGGGGTCACCGACAGCCGGCCGTCCGAGCAGGTGCTGGGCATCAAGCGGACCTTCCTGCCCTGGCAGCCGGAGGCCGCCGCCAAGCGCTCCCAGCTGACCTACGCCTGGCCGCTGATCTCCACCACCAGGGTCACGGCGGAGACCGGCTCCGACGAACTCCAGACACCGGTCTTCCTCGACGACTCCCTCTACGAGGAGATCAAGCCGGGCGGCCGCCTGGAGCAGATGGTCACCCTCGGCAAGGACCTGCCGATCACCTGGGTCATCGACCCCGACCTGCTCTACACGGTCGACGCGATGACCAAGGGGTACCGGGTCCGCGGCGCCGACGGGAAGACCGTCCAGGGCAAGAAGAAGGCCGCCGCCGAGCAGTGGCTGAGCTCCCTGGAGGCGGCAGTCCAGGGCAAGAAGGTCGTCGCCCTGCCCTTCGCCGACCCCGACCTCGCCTCCCTGGCCCACCACGGCCAGGACGTCTCGGGCACCCTGGGGCAGCTGCGCCCGGCCACCGACAAGGCGAAGCAGGCCGTGGAGACGGTCCTGCACGTCCCCGCATCCACCGACTTCTCCTGGCCCGTGAACGGCGCGATCGATCCCTCGATCGTGAACGTGGCCACCTCGGCCGGTGCCCACAACGTCCTGACCCGCAGCGACAGCCTCGTGGAGAGCGGCGCCCTCGGCTACACGCCGTCGGCCGCCCGGCCCATCGGAGCCGGAACCACCGCCGTCGTGGCGGATGCCGAGCTGTCCACCGCGTTCGAGGGCGACATGCTGAACGCCGGAAGCTCCACGCTCGCCGTGCAGCGGTTCCTGGCCCACAGCCTCGCCCTGAACCTGCAGAAGACCGACGAGCCGCGCAGCTTCGTCGTGGCTCCACAGCGGATGCCCACGGTCAGCCAGGCGCAGACGATGGCCGCCGCCATACGCGGCCTCCAGGGGGGCCGCTGGACGCAGCCCGCGGACCTGGAAGCAGCGGCCGCCGCCAAGCCCGACCCGGGCGCCACCACCCAGGTGCCGGGCGCCGGCCAGTACCCCGAGGACCTGCGCAAGCAGGAGCTGCCGGTGTCGGCCTTCGAGAAAATCCGCACCACGCAGAACACGCTGGACCATTTCAAGGTGATCCTCACCGCGCCCGACCGCGTGGAGATCCCCTTCGGCAACACCATCAACCGGGAGATGTCGACCTCCTGGCGAGGCCGTCCCGACGAGGCCCGCCTCTACCGGGACCAGGTGCAGGAGTACCTGATCGGTCTCACCGAGAAGGTCAAGGTCATCCCCAAGTCCGACGCCACCCTGTCCGGACACAGCGCCACCATCCCGGTCAGCGTCCAGAACAGCCTCGTGCAGGACGTGCACGACCTGGTCCTGCGGGTGAAGTCCGCCAACCCGTCCCGTCTGATGTTCAACGGCAGTGGCCAGGCGGAACAGCAGGTCACCGTCCAGGGCGACCACACCCAGACGGTGAAGTTCCCCGCCAACGCCACCGCGAGCGGGCCCGTCGAAGTCACCGCGCAGCTTTTCACCAAGGACGGCATCCCCTACGGCAAAGAACGCCGGTTCACCGTCGAGGCCACCGAGATCACTCCCACCGTGATGCTCGTGATCGCCGGCGGTGTGCTCCTCCTGGTCCTGGCAGGCATCAAGATGTATGCCAGCCGCAAGCGTGTCGCGGCGCGCGCCGCCGCCGAGGAGAGCACGCAGCCGAGTGACGAGTCCCCGGACACCGAACCGCAAAGCACCGAGGGGTCCGGCACGAGTGAGACAGTGGACCGTTGAGCGATGCCGTGGCCGGTCGGCCTGGGGACGATGAGGTGGGGTTTCGATGAACGCGCCGTACGACGGTGGCCGCGCGCAGGGCACTGGCGGGCCTGCGCCCTCCCAGGGCACTGCCCCGGGCACCCCGGTGCCCGGGCAGGTTCCCGCGCCTGCGCCCGCGCCGGACCACGACCCGTATGTCCAGGATGCCTACGGCTACGACCCGTACCGGTCCCAGGATCTGTCCGCCCAGGACCCCGTCGGCGAGGTCCTCTACGACCGTGCCGCGCACCCCCCGCCGCCCCCCGGTACCTTCCAGGAGCCCGGTCCGCTGTACGCAGCACCGGCGGCGCCCATGTACTCCCCCGACCCGCGCGTCTGGGCCCAGACTCCGCCGCCCGAGCCGGACGGCCCCTCCCGGCACCTGCCCTACGGCGACCGCGCCACCACCACCGAATTCGTGGGCGTGGACTCCCTCGTCACCCGAGCCGCGGAGGAACAGCCCGCGCCGGACGCCTTCGCCCACCTCTACCGGGACCAGGAGGCGGCCCCCCGCACAGCCGTCGAGGACACCCCCGTCGCCGCCCCGGCACCGGCCAAGCCCGCCGGACGTGCCGCGAGCCTGCTCAAGTCCAGTGCGCTCATGGCCGCGGGAACGATCGTCTCCCGCGTCACCGGCTTCCTGAGAACCCTGGTCATCGCCGCGGCGATCGGCGTCGGCACCTTCAACGACACGTACCAGATCGCCAACACGCTGCCCACGATGATCTACGTGCTGGTCGGCGGTGGCGCCCTCAACGCCGTCTTCATCCCGCAGCTGGTCCGCGCGATGAAGAACGACGACGACGGGGGAGAGGCGTACGCCAACCGGCTGCTGACCCTCGTCGTGGTCCTGCTGGCCGGCATCACCACCATCTGCGTCCTGGCCGCACCGGTGTTCATCACCATGATGTCGCCGAAGATCGCCTCCGACCCGCAGCAGATGGACGTGGCCGTCGCGTTCGCGCGCTACTGCCTGCCCACCATGTTCTTCATGGGCGTCCATGTGGTGCTCGGTCAGATCCTGAACGCGCGCGGCCGCTTCGGCGCGATGATGTGGACCCCGGTCCTCAACAACATCGTGGTCATCGCCACCTTCGGCGCCTTCATCTGGGCCTTCGGCGGCTTCACCACCTCCGGGGTCAACGCCACCACCGTCACCTCGGAAGGCGTCCGCCTGCTGGGTCTGGGCACCCTGCTCGGCCTGACCGTCCAGGCCCTCGCGATGCTCCCGTACCTGCGCGACGCCGGCTTCACGCCGCGCCTGCGCTTCGACTGGAAGGGCCACGGCCTCGGCAAGGCCGCCCGCCTGGCCAAGTGGACGTTCTTCTTCGTCCTCGCCAACCAGGTCGGCCTCGTCATCGTCACCCAGCTCGCCACCTGGGCCGGTTCGGTCGCCGAGAAGCAGGGCCACCCCGGTACCGGCATCACCGCCTACAACTACGCACTGCTGCTGTGGCAGATGCCGCAGGCGATCATCACCGTGTCCGTCATGACGGCCGTCCTGCCCCGCATCTCGCGCTCCGCCCACGACGGGGACGCCGCCGCGGTCCGCGACGACATCTCCTACGGACTGCGCACGTCGGCCGTCGCGATCGTGCCCTGCGCCTTCGCATTCCTCGCGCTCGGCGTCCCGATGGCCACCCTGCTCTACGCGGGCTCCGGCGCCGGCGCCCAGAACATCGGCTACGTCCTGATGGCCTTCGGCCTCGGACTGATCCCCTACTCCGTCCAGTACGTCGTCCTGCGCGGCTTCTACGCCTATGAGGACACCCGCACGCCCTTCTACAACACCGTCATCGTCGCCGCCGTCAACGCCGCGGGCTCGGCGATCTCCTTCTTCGTGCTTCCCGCCCGCTGGGCGGTCGTCGGCATGGCGGCCTCGTACGGTCTCGGCTACGCCGTGGGGGTCGGAGTGGCCTGGCGCCGCCTGCGCACCCGGCTCGGGGGCGACCTCGACGGCGCCCACGTGATGCGCACCTACGCCCGCCTCACCGGGGCATGCGTCCCGGCCGCCGCAGTGGCCGGCGCGGCCGCGTTCGGAGTCACCCAGTGGCTGGGCAGCGGAGTCCTTGGTTCCGCCACCGCCCTGTTCGCCGGCGGTATCGCCCTGGCAGCCGTGTTCCTCATCGCCGCCAAGCGGATGCGGATCGAAGAGCTCAACGCGATGGTCGGGATGGTCCGAGGACGTTTGGGGCGCTGATGCGCACAACCGTCGCCCCCTTTCGTGTGTCGTGCATAGCGTCGGACTGTGGGCACAATTGGCATGGCTTCGCAGACTGGCCTACAGCGCGCAACGGATGGGGAGGCAGGAACGACGGTGGCGGAACGTAGCACGGCTGCCGTCGACGTGGCCGACAACGACGGCGACGAGCCGTCTGCCGCTCAGGCGGCACAGGCCACGTCCGACGGGGTGGACACCCAGAACGGACGAGCCGCGGACGGACCCATGCCCGAAAAGGACGGCGAACGCACGAACTCGGCCTCCACGGCCGCACCCGAACTCCACAGCGGTCACAAGCTCGCCAGACGCTACCGGCTGGAAGAGTGCGTCACCCGTGTGGACGGATTCAGCAGTTGGCGCGCGATGGACGAGAAGCTGCGGCGCGCCGTGGGCGTGCACCTGATGCCCGCCGACCACGCACGGGCTCGTTCCGTCCTGGCCGCCGCCCGCTCGTCCGCCCTCCTCGGCGACCCGCGGTTCGTCCAGGTGCTCGATGCCGTGGAGGAGAACGACCTCGTCTACGTCGTCCACGAGTGGCTGCCCGATGCCACCGAGCTCACCGCTCTGCTCGCCGTGGGCCCGCTGGAGGCCCATGAGGCCTACCAGCTCGTCAGCCAGGTCTCCCAGGCGATGGCCGCCGCGCACCGCGAGGGGCTCGCCCACCTGCGGCTTACGCCGAGCGCGATACTGCGCACATCCACGGGCCAGTGGCGCATTCGCGGCCTCGCCGTGAACGCGGCGCTGCGCGGCATCACCAGCGAGACCCCGCAGCGTGCCGACACCGAAGCCATCGGCGCCCTGCTGTACGCCGCCCTGACGCAGCGCTGGCCGTACGAGAGCGATGCGTACGGCCTCGCCGGTCTGCCCAAGGGGGTCGGCCTGATCGCCCCCGACCAGGTCCGCGCCGGCGTCCATCGGGGCCTGGGCGAGCTCGCCATGCGCGCACTCGCCAACGACGGTGCCACCGCCTCCCGCCAGGAGCCGGCCTGCACCACCCCGGAGGAACTGTCCAAGGCCGTGGCCGCGATGCCCCGCATCCGGCCGCCGGAACCCGCCTTCACGGCGCCGCCGGAGTACCAGCACACCACCTACCAGCAGGGCAGCTACGGCCGCAACACGCCTCCCGGCGTGAGCACCGTCCAGAGCCTGCCCGTCGCGCCCCCGCCGCCGCCCCTGCAGAGCCGTACCGGCCGCGCGCTCAAGTGGGGTGTCGCCGCCCTGCTCATCGCCGCCCTCGGCCTGGGCAGCTGGCAGCTGGCCGACACCCTCCTGGAACGCGGCACCCAGAAGGGCAACAGCGGCACCAGCAACACCACCAAGCCCGGCACCGACGACAACGGTGAGAAGAAGGAGCCGATCCCTCTCCCGATCGCGGGTGCCCAGGAGTACGCGCCGGACGGCAAGGCGCAGAACGCCGAGGACGTCGGGAAGACGTACGACGAGGACGCCGCCAGCTACTGGCGGACCAAGAGCTACATCGACGGCCCTGAAGTGAAGATCAAGGACGGCCTCGGAATCGTCTACGACCTCGGGTCCGAGCAGGAGGTCAGCGCAGCCTCGATAGGGCTGAAGTACGGCGGCCCGCACACCACTCTCACGTTGTACGCCACCGACGCCAAGTCCCCCAAGGGCTCCGTCGACTCCATGGTGAAGATCGCCGAAACCACGACCTCGGAAACCAGGCTCCAGCTGACCGCCGAGAAACCGGTCAAGACGCGGTATGTGCTCGTGTGGATCACCGCCATGCCGCACGCGCCGGGCGACACCTATAGCGATTCCGGCTACAAGCAGGCCATCACGGACGTGAAGTTCTCCGGCTGACCGCACAACCGGGAGGGGCTCACCGTTGAACGACACGACACCCGGCGCGCGCAGCGACCAGGAGCTTCTGGCGCTGCACGTGGCCGGTGATCCCGATGCCTTCGGGGAGCTCGTGCGACGGCATCGGGACCGGTTGTGGGCCGTGGCGCTGCGGACGCTCGGGGACCGGGAGGAGGCCGCGGACGCCGTGCAGGACGCCCTGGTCTCCGCGTACCGGGCCGCGCACACCTTCCGCGGGCAATCCGCCGTCACCACCTGGCTGCACCGGATCACCGTCAACGCCTGCCTCGACCGTGCCCGCAAGGCAGCCTCGCGCAGAACGGCGCCCCTGGACGACACGGAGCGCCTGGAGCGCCTTCTGGAGCCCCACGAGTCCGCCGAGGCGCCCGCGGAGCGCGAGGACCTCCACCGCCAGCTTCTGGCCGCTCTCAGGACCCTCCCGGACGAGCAGCGGGCCGCGCTCGTCCTCGTCGACATGCAGGGATACCCGGTCGCCGAAGCCGCCGACATCCTCGACGTGCCCACCGGAACGGTGAAGAGCCGGTGCGCCCGTGGCCGGGCGAAACTCCTGCCGCTCCTCACTCATCTGCGCACGAATGCCGGGGATAACACCACCGCCGAGCGGGGAAGGAACCGGACGCCGGGCAGGCCCGTCCCACCAGCGGCAGGACCCAGGCAACCAGACCCAGATGCTGTGAAGGGCGGAGGTGGACGACCGTGAGCCCTGCGACTGGCACGCCCGGCACGACCGGCACGATCCGGCACCCGGACGTCTCGGAGATCTCCGACCTGACCGAAGGGCTTCTCTCCCCGTCCCGAACCGCGGAGATCCGCCGTCACCTCGACACCTGCGACCTGTGCGCCGACGTCCACTCCTCCCTGGAGGAGATCCGCGGACTCCTCGGCACCCTTCCCGGGCCTGCCCGTATGCCTGGCGACATCGCCGGGCGGATCGACGCGGCCCTCGCCGCCGAGGCCCTCCTCGACGCGACCCAGCCACGGAACCAGGCCTCACCGGCTCCCCGCCCCCGCCCGACGGTCCGCGACGTTTCACGTGAAACATCCCCGGCCGGTCACCCGAGCGGCCCAACCGGTCCCGGGCGACGCCGCGCACGCCGTCGGATCGCCGTCCTCGGCGGTCTGGCCGGCGCGGCCGTCTGCGCACTCGGCCTCTTCCTCTTCGTCGACTTCTCCGGCACTCCCCACCCCAACACCGCGGCTTCGGACTCCGCCGCCCACCCGCCCGTCAGCGCGCCTGCCGGAAGCACCTATACCGCGCAGGGCCTCCAGGACAGCGTCCAGCGGCTCATCGCCCCCGGAACGGCTGCCAAGACCGCCCCCGCCGGCGAGCAGAACAACACCTTCGGGATGGAGGAGACCACCGGCGCTCCCGGTGTCGCTCCCGGTGGCGAGAGGGCGGCGCCGGAGATCCCCACCTGCGTCCAGGACGCGACCGGCCGCCCCGATACCCCGCTCACCGCCGAACGCGGCAGCTACCAGGGCACCGCCGTCTACCTCCTCGTCCTGCCTCACCCGGAGGACGCCTCACGCGTGGACGCCTACCTCGTCGACACCACGTGCGAGAGCACCGGCTCGGCCACCCCAGGAAAGGTCCTCCTGAAGAACAGCTATCCCCGAAGCTGACCCGTTCAGGTCCACTGCGACGGGCGGGGAATGCGGGCGCCGTAGGATCCGTTGGGTGGGGTGAGAGTCCGCACCGGCCCCCGGTAGGCAGCACGCAGTCCGCAGAGACGAGGAAGAAACCCGTGAGCGACGTTCGAAACGTGATCATCATCGGCTCCGGGCCGGCCGGTTACACCGCCGCCCTGTACACCGCACGCGCTTCGCTCAAGCCGCTGGTCTTCGAAGGTGCCGTCACCGCCGGTGGCGCCCTGATGAACACCACCGACGTGGAGAACTTCCCGGGCTTCCAGGACGGCATCATGGGCCCGGACCTCATGGACAACATGCGTGCCCAGGCCGAGCGCTTCGGCGCCGAGCTGGTCCCGGACGACATCGTGTCCGTGGACCTCACCGGTGAGATCAAGACCGTCACCGACACCGCCGGCACGGTGCACCGCGCCAAGGCCGTCATCGTGACCACCGGCTCGCAGCACCGCAAGCTCGGCCTGCCCAACGAGGACGCGCTCTCCGGACGCGGCGTCTCCTGGTGCGCCACCTGCGACGGGTTCTTCTTCAAGGACCACGACATCGCCGTCGTCGGCGGCGGCGATACCGCGATCGAGGAGGCCACCTTCCTCTCCCGGTTCGCCAAGTCCGTCACGATCGTCCACCGCCGTGACAGCCTGCGCGCCTCGAAGGCCATGCAGGACCGCGCCTTCGCCGACCCGAAGATCAAGTTCGCCTGGGACAGCGAGGTCGCCGAGATCCATGGCGAGCAGAAGCTCTCCGGCCTCACCCTGCGCAACACCAAGACCGGTGAGACCTCCGAGCTGCCCGTGACCGGCCTCTTCATCGCCGTCGGCCACGACCCGCGCACCGAGCTGTTCAAGGACCAGCTGGACCTCGACGACGAGGGCTACCTCAAGGTCGACGCCCCCTCCACCCGGACCAGCGTCACCGGCGTGTTCGGCGCCGGCGACGTCGTGGACCACACCTACCGTCAGGCCATCACCGCCGCCGGCACAGGCTGCTCGGCCGCCCTCGACGCCGAGCGCTTCCTCGCCGCCCTCGCGGACGCCGAGAAGGCCGCCCACGCGGCGGTCTGAACGGCCTGATACCGCACCGCCCCACACCCCACCCCGCAGGAAGAACAAGGAGGCCGCTGTGGCCGGCACCCTCAAGAACGTGACCGACGCAGACTTCGACGCCGAGGTCCTCAAGAGCGACAAGCCCGTACTGGTGGACTTCTGGGCCGCCTGGTGCGGACCGTGCCGCCAGATCGCGCCGTCCCTCGAGGCCATCGCCGCCGAGTACGGCGACCAGATCGAGATCGTCAAGCTCAACATCGACGAGAACCCGGCCACCGCCGCCAAGTACGGCGTCATGTCCATCCCGACGCTCAACGTCTACCAGGGCGGCGAGGTCGCCAAGACGATCGTCGGTGCGAAGCCGAAGGCCGCCATCCTGCGCGACCTCTCCGACTTCGTCGAGGTCAAGACCGCCTGACAGCGGCCGACGTTTCACGCGAAACGGGCCCGCCCCTCAAGGGGCGGGCCCGTTCTCCGTTTTCGGTACTCAGAGCGGTCGCAGCGCCGGCTCCTTGCGCGCCGCGCCCAGCAACCGGTCCAGCGCCAGCTCGACGTCTTCCTTCCAGGACAGGGTGGACCGCAGTTCCAGTCGCAGTCGGGGATGGGCCGGATGCGGGCGTACGGTTTTGAACCCCACCGCCAGCAGATGGTCTGCCGGCAGCAGGCAGGCGGGCCCCTCCCACCGTGCGTCCCCGAAGGCCTCGATCGCCCGGAACCCCCTGCGCAGGAGGTCCTTGGCCACCGTCTGCACCATGACCCGGCCCAGCCCCTGCCCCTGGTACCCGGGCATGATCCACGCGGTGATCAGCTGGACGGCGTCCGGCGAGACCGGACTCGTTGGGAAAGCAGTGGCCCGCGGGACGTAGGCCGGCGGGGCGTACAAGACGAAGCCCACCGGAACGTCATCCACATAGACCACACGGCCACAGGACCCCCACTCCAGCAGCACAGCGGAGATCCATGCCTCCTTCTCCGTCGCCGAAGTGCCCGCCTTCACGGCGGCCTCACCGCTGACCGGATCCAGTTCCCAGAAGACGCAGGACCGGCAACGTCGGGGCAGATCCTGGAGGTTGTCCAGCGTGAGCGGTACCAGCCGACGACCCATGACGGCATCGTATCCACTGGTCCATCGTTCTTCGACAGCAAGCAAAGGGGCGGACCGCCGGTTCACACCAGCACGATCCGCCCCTCGGCCACCCCGGAGATCACTCCCCGGCGAGGCCCTGATCCAGCACCCGTCCTTCGCCCGGTGCCAACGTCCCCAAAATCCGCTCTAGGTCCTCCATCGAAGCGAACTCGACGGTGATCTTGCCCTTCTTCTGGCCCAGATCCACCTTCACCCGGGTCTCGAACCGGTCCGACAGCCGCGTCGCCAGCTCGTTGAGTGCCGGGGACACCCGGGCTCCGGCACGCGGACCCTTCGGCTTGACGGCGCTCGACGGCTCCGAGGCCATCAGCGTCACGATCTCCTCGACCGCACGCACCGACAAACCCTCGGCCACAATGCGATGGGCCAGCTTGTCCTGCTCCGCGGAGTCCTCCACCGAGAGCAGCGCCCGAGCGTGCCCCGCGGAGAGCACCCCGGCGGCCACCCGACGCTGCACCGGCGGCGACAGCTTCAGCAGTCGCAGGGTGTTCGACACCTGGGGCCGCGAACGACCGATCCGGTCGGCCAGCTGGTCATGCGTGCAGTTGAAGTCCTGGAGCAGCTGGTCATAGGCCGCAGCCTCTTCCAGCGGGTTGAGCTGAGCCCGGTGCAGGTTCTCCAGCAGCGCGTCCAACAGGAGCTTCTCGTCATCCGTCGCACGGATGATCGCCGGAATGGCCTCCAGCCCGGCTTCCCGACAGGCACGCCAGCGCCGCTCACCCATGATCAGCTCATAGCGGCCGGGAGCCGACTGTCGCACCACCACCGGCTGGAGCAGACCCACCTCCTGAATGGAGGTGACCAGCTCGGCGAGCGCATCCTCGTCGAACACCTCGCGCGGCTGCCGCGGGTTCGGCGTGATCGTGTCCATCGGAAGCTCCGCGAACATCGCTCCCGCCACCACGTTCGCCTCAGGCTCCGGCTCCGGCTCCGGCTCCGACCCAAGACCTGTCGCCGGCTCGTCCACCGTGACGACCGCCAGCGATGTTTCACGTGAAACATCGGCCTGCGCCAGTGCCGCGAGCTTCGCCGCCGCGATCCCGCGCTCGGACGGCAGATCCGGTACCGCCGTCGGCGAGGTGGAACCGGCACCGCTCGTCGGCAGCGTTTTCTCCTGTGGAGCCTGCGGGATCAGAGCAGCGAGCCCCCGTCCCAGCCCTCTACGTCGCTCGCTCACTGGTTCCCCTCCGCCACACTCTGCGTGCTGTTCATTCCCGCGCCCAGATGGGCGTGCTGGGACTCGTACTGCATACCGACCCCCCGATACGCGATCTCTCGCGCCGCCTCCAGATAGGAGAGGGAACCACTGGAACCCGGGTCATACGTGAGCACCGTCTGCCCATAGCTCGGCGCTTCGGAAATACGCACCGACCGGGGGATGCTCGTCCGCAGCACCTCCTTGCCGAAGTGGCTGCGCACCTCCTCCGCCACCTGCGAGGCCAGCCGCGTCCTGCCGTCGTACATCGTCAGCAGGATGGTCGACACGTGCAGGGCCGGGTTGAGGTGAGCCCGCACCAGATCGACATTGCGCAGCAGCTGGCCCAGGCCCTCCAGCGCGTAGTACTCGCACTGGATCGGAATCAGCACTTCGGCGCCCGCCACCAGGGCGTTCACCGTCAGCAGTCCGAGGGAGGGCGGACAGTCGATCAGGATGTAGTCGAGGGGCTGGTCGTATGCCTGGATCGCCCGCTGGAGTCGGCTCTCCCTTGCCACCAGCGACACCAGCTCGATCTCCGCGCCTGCCAGGTCGATTGTGGCCGGAGCGCAGAAGAGCCCCTCCACGTCCACGACCGGCTGGACGACCTCCAGGAGAGGCCGGCTGTCCACGAGCACGTGGTAGATGGACGGCACGTCTGCATGGTGGTCGATACCCAGAGCGGTGGACGCGTTCCCCTGCGGGTCGAGGTCGACCACGAGGACCCGCGCCCCGTTCAGGGCCAGCGAAGCCGCCAGATTCACGGTCGTCGTGGTCTTGCCCACGCCGCCCTTCTGGTTGGCGACCACGATGACGCGGGTCTGTTCCGGGCGCGGCATGGCCGCACCGGAGCGCCCCATGGCCTCAACCGCCAGCTGGGCGGCGCGACCGATGGGGGTCTCGTTGTCTACAAGGGGTGGGGGCGATGTTTCACGTGAAACATCCTCCCCCACCGGTTCTGAGCGGGGACCGGGGACCGGGTCGGCCATCGGCCCCGCGAGGTTGGCGTCGGACCGCACGGTGTCACTCTCCTCGACATCAGGCTCGCGATGAACAGAGCCTGCCATGTCACCGGGGTCGCGAACCAGCGGGGCCCGTACTCCTGTGGATGAATCCACCGATGTGGACAACTCCGTCCCCCTTGCCTCCTTGCGCTGGAGGGGGGACGCAGCCGCACGACCGCGGCTGATGATTCCGTGCAGCAGAGAGCGACGTTTCACGTGAAACACGATGCCCGGACGGAGTCTTCAGGCCTCTACGACACTCCGAAATGCATACCTATAGGGCCCAACGCAGACGAAATCTCCGCATGGGCCCCACACAGCCAGAGAATCAACGACGCCGGCGAGACCGGCTGGTCCTGGCGGCCTTAGCCCGCTTGGCCGCGAACCTCACTCCACCGGGGCTTTCTCCGACCTCGACTCGGACCACCGTCGACAGCGGGTCCACGAGGCCCTCGCCCACATGCAGCACCGAGGTCTTCACCACACCGAGCTTCGTCAGCGCCGTCTTCGCCGACACCAGCTCCTCCTCGGCGGTGTCGCCCTTGAGCGCCAGCATCTCCCCATACGGGCGCAGCAGGGGAACGCCCCAGCCGGCCAGCCGGTCCAGTGGAGCCACCGCACGCGCCGTCACCACGTGCACCGGCTGGAGCTTGCCGAGGACCTCCTCGGCCCGCCCGCGCACCACCGTGACGTGGTCGAGCCCCAGCAGTTCCACGGCCTCCTGGAGGAAGGTCGTCCGGCGCAACAGCGGTTCGAGCAGTGTGATCTTGAGATCCCGTCGCACCAGTGCCAGCGGGATGCCGGGCAGACCCGCACCGGAACCCACGTCGCAGACGGTGACGCCCTGGGGCACCACCTCCGACAGCACCGCGCAGTTCAGCAGGTGCCGCTCCCACAGCCGCGGCACCTCGCGCGGGCCGATCAGGCCGCGCTTGACTCCCGCGTCCGCGAGCAGCTCCGCATACCGCACAGCTTCCGGGAAAAACTCACCGAACACCGCGCGCGCCTCTTCGGGCGCCTCGGGAAGCTCAGCTGCCTCCGTCACGGGGACCGTCCTTCCGTACCTCGTGGTTCTGAGGACCACGTATTCAAGATGCCGCGTTCACATGCCAGGCTGACAAACATCGGCCCCGCCTGCGACACAGACGGGGCCGAACACTCGTGCTGACGATCAGGCCGGGAGCACAACGACGAAGCGCTGCGGCTCCTCGCCCTCGGACTCGCTCCGCAGACCGGCGGCCGCCACGGCGTCGTGGACGACCTTCCGCTCGAACGGGGTCATCGGAGCCAGCTTCAGCGGCTCGCCCGACGCCTTCACGTCCGCCGCCGCCTTCGCGCCCAGGGCCGCCAGCTCCTCGCGCTTCTTCGCCCGGAACCCGGCGATGTCGAGCATCAGCCGGCTGCGGTCCCCGGTCTCCCGGTGGACGGCCAGACGGGTCAGCTCCTGCAGGGCCTCCAGGACCTCACCGTCGCGGCCCACGAGCTTCTGCAGGTCACGGCTGGCGGAGTCACTGACGATCGACACCGCGGCCCGGTCGGCCTCCACGTCCATGTCGATGTCACCGTCCAGGTCTGCGATGTCCAGCAGACCCTCAAGGTAGTCGGCCGCGATCTCACCCTCCTGCTCAAGGCGGGTCAGGGTGTCGCCACTCTCAGCGGCGGCGGTGGTGGTGCCTTCCGTCACGGGAGGGACTCCTTCTTACTTCTTGGGAGAGGGCTTGCTGGGCGTCTGGCGCTGCGACTTCGTCTGCCGCTTCGGCTGCTGCCGCTTCGCGGCAGCGCCGCCGGCCGCATCCGCGTCCGCGGTGGTCTCGGAACTCTTGATCACGGAACCGTCGGCCTGAGCGGCCAGACCCTGCTTGGACAGAGCCGTGATGAACTTCCGCTCGTTGTCGTTGCGGTCCGGACCCTTGGCCACGATGGCAGCGACGACCTTCTTCTTGCCCCGGCCCTTGACCTCACCGTGCGAGGTGGCGTGCTTGAGCAGCCGCGTCAGGTACTGGTCCTGCGCCTTGCTGCCCGGCGTCGGGTTCTGGTTGATCACGTACATCTGCTGACCCATGGTCCAGACGTTGGTGGTCAGCCAGTAGACGAGGACACCGACGGGGAAGTTGATACCCATGACCGCGAAGATCACCGGGAAGATGTACATCAGCATCTTCTGCTGCTGCATGAAGGGCGTCTTGACCGACAGGTCGACGTTCTTCTGCATCAGCTGACGCTGGGTGTAGAACTGCGACAGCGACATCATGATGATCATGACTGCGGTCACGATCCGGACGTCCGTCAGCGTGGCCCCGAGGGCCGCGACCTTCTCCGGGCTGTCCATGAACTTCGCGGCGATCGGCGCACCGAAGATCTTCGCCGCGCGGGCGCTGTCGACCAGCTGCTGGTCCATCGCGCCGACCGGCTTGCCGTCGGCGATGTTCGACAGCACGTGGTACAGAGCGAAGAAGAACGGGGACTGCGCCAGGATGGGAAGGCACGAGGAGAGCGGGTTGGTACCCGTCTCCTTGTACAGCTTCATCATCTCTTCGGACTGGCGCTGCTTGTCGTTCTTGTAGCGCTCCTGGATCGCCTTCATCTTCGGCTGGAGCGCCTGCATGCCACGCGTCGCCTTGATCTGCTTTACGAAGAGCGGGATCAGGCAGATGCGGATCAAGATCACCAGGGACACGATGGACAGGCCCCAGGCCCACCCACTGGACTCACCGAAGATCGCCCCGTACAGCGAGTGGAACTGGACGATGATCCATGAGACGGGGTAAGTGATAAAGCTGAACAGACTGGCAATCGTGTCCACTAATCAGGCTCCTTGAGCATTGCGAGATCTACGCAACGCACTGCGCAGCTGCTCGTGCCAACGCGGGCGTTTACGGGGTGGGACATGGTCCACACCACCCGGGGACCACGGATTGCACCGCAGGATCCGCCAGGCGGTCAGCGCTGTCCCCTTCACCGCACCATGCCGGTCGATGGCCGTGTACCCGTAGTGCGAACACGACGGGTAGTAGCGGCACACCGGCCCGAGCAGGGGACTGATCGTCCACTGGTACAGCTTGATCAAAGCGAGCAGCGGGTACTTCATCGAGCCACGCCTCCCAGGAGCCGCACCAGAGCGGCATCCAGGTCCCGGGCCAGTTCGTCGGGGCCGGCATCACCCGCTCCGGGCAACGCTCGTACCACCACCAGGCTACCGGCGGGCAGCTGTGAGAGCCGCTCGCGGACCAGATGGCGAAGGCGCCGCTTCACCCGGTTCCGTATGACGGCGTTGCCTACGGCCTTGCTGACGACGAAACCCGCACGCGACGAGGGATCGATCTCCCCCGACTCGTGCGGGTCCGTTGCACCGCTTGTACGTAGGTGGACGACGAGGAGTGGGCGACCGGCCCGGCGTCCTCGGCGTACCGCGCTCGCGAAGTCCTCGCGCCGCCTCAGCCGATTCTCGGGAGACAGCACGACGTCACGACCTGCGCGTTGTTACGCGGAAAGGGCGGAACGGCCCTTGGAACGGCGGTTCGCGAGGATCGCGCGACCGGCGCGGGTACGCATCCGCAGGCGGAAGCCGTGGGTCTTGGCACGACGGCGGTTGTTCGGCTGGAAGGTGCGCTTGCTCACTCGGGGGCTCCAGAGAATGAATCGTTGTGGCGGGACATCGCCTGGCTGTCACCGTGCGCCCACGAGGAAACTCGCGTGTTCGCCCGAGTGGCACCGCTAATTGATCACTATCAGTGACCTTCGCCCATCGGTAGGCAGGCGGCAGCAGCCATCGACAACTCGACCTCGTTACGGTACGCGCGGCTACGCCATCCGGTCAAACCGAGCCTGCCCGACCCCGCACTGTGCACAGGCTGTGGACAACGACTTGAACCGCAGCCTCCGGCCTGACTACCGTTGTCTGACCCCGGATTTTTTGTCCCGACCGTCCCAAAGAACCACACATTCGTGGGACCCCTGTGAGAGAGCGTGCTCTGTGGCTGACGTACCTGCCGATCTTGCCGCAGTGTGGCCAAGGGTGCTGGAGAAGCTCCTCGGGGAGGGACAGCCGGGCATCGAGCCCAAGGACAAGCAGTGGGTCGAGCGGTGCCAGCCCCTGGCACTCGTCGCCGACACCGCCCTCCTGGCCGTCCCCAACGAATGGGGCAAACGCGTCCTCGAAGGCCGTCTCGCCCCGCTGATCAGCGACGCCCTCAGCCGCGAGTGCGGCCGCCCCATCCGGATCGCCATCACCGTGGACGACTCCGCCGGCGAGCCCGCCCCCGCGGCCCCGACCGTCCAGCAGCCCGGCGGCTACGAGCCCTACGGCGGCCAGCGCCCGGGCGGCGGCGGCCCCTCGGACGACCAGCTCCCCACGGCCCGTCCGGCCTATCCGGACTACCAGCAGCCGCGCCCCGAGCCGGGCGCATGGCCCCGCGGCGGCCAGCAGGACGACTACGGCTGGCAGCAGCCGCGCCTGGGCGGCTTCCCCGAGCGCGACCCCTACGCCTCGCCCCAGCCGGGCTACCTCCAGCAGGCCGAGCCCTCGGGCTACGACCAGCAGCAGTACGACCAAGGCTCCTTCGACCAGCAGCAGTACGAGCAGTCCCCGTACGAGCAGCAGCAGTCACACCAGCCCCACCCATACGAGCAGCCGGCGCCCCGCCCGGCCCCCGGCCGCCCCGCGGCGCCCCCGGCCCCGTCCGGCGGCTCCACGTCGGGCCCGCTGGAGCCGACCGCCCGGCTGAACCCCAAGTACCTCTTCGACACCTTCGTCATCGGTGCGTCCAACCGCTTCGCGCACGCCGCCGCGGTGGCCGTGGCCGAAGCGCCGGCGAAGGCCTACAACCCCCTCTTCATCTACGGGGAGTCGGGCCTCGGCAAGACGCACCTGCTGCACGCCATCGGGCACTACGCGCGGAGCCTCTACCCCGGCACCCGCGTGCGGTACGTGAGCTCCGAGGAGTTCACGAACGAGTTCATCAACTCGATCCGCGACGGCAAGGGCGACGCGTTCCGCAAGCGCTACCGCGAGATGGACATCCTGCTCGTCGACGACATCCAGTTCCTCGCGAGCAAGGAGTCGACGCAGGAGGAGTTCTTCCACACCTTCAACACGCTGCACAACGCCAACAAGCAGATCGTCCTCTCCTCCGACCGGCCGCCCAAGCAGCTCGTCACCCTTGAGGACCGGCTCCGCAACCGCTTCGAATGGGGCCTGATCACGGATGTCCAGCCCCCCGAGCTGGAGACCCGCATCGCGATCCTGCGCAAGAAGGCGGTTCAGGAGCAGCTCAACGCCCCGCCGGAGGTACTGGAGTTCATCGCCTCCCGTATCTCGCGCAACATCCGCGAGCTGGAGGGGGCGCTGATCCGGGTCACGGCCTTCGCGAGCCTCAACCGCCAGCCGGTCGACCTGGGCCTGACCGAGGACGTCCTCAAGAACCTGATCCCCGGCGGCGAGGACAGCGCGCCGGAGATCACGGCCACCGACATCATGGCGGCCACCGCGGACTACTTCGGCCTGACCGTGGACGACCTGTGCGGCTCCTCGCGCAGCCGGGTCCTGGTCACCGCCCGGCAGATCGCCATGTACCTGTGCCGGGAGCTCACCGACCTGTCACTGCCCAAGATCGGGGCGCAGTTCGGCGGCCGCGACCACACCACGGTCATGCACGCGGACCGCAAGATCCGCGCTCTGATGGCCGAGCGGCGCTCCATCTACAACCAGGTCACCGAGCTCACCAACCGCATCAAGAACGGCTGACTGGCCCCTTCAAACGCATTTCAGAGGGCGCTCCCGGTCCACAACGGGGGCGCCCTTCTTCGTGCGTGCGCCCCTGACCTGTTCGAATACGCCCCCCGCGGAGCAACTCATCCACAGATTCGGCGACTTTCTTCCGTCCACACCCTGGGGACTGGTCGCGTCACCCACAATCTGTCCACAGGCCTGCCTGGTGAGGAACCATCAGACCTGGTCAGAACCCTGTGGATTTGTGCGCAACCGTTATCCACAGCCTGTGGACGAATCTTTCGTCCACAGGCCTGTCCACGCCGTTGTCCACCGCCACCCCACAGGTTCCCTCATGCTGTGCACAGCTTCTGCGGACTTCTCCACACCCTTGTCCACTGTTCGGCAACCCGCCACCCCCTCTCACCGCCCGGAGTGAAAGCCGTCACACGGATGTAGACGTTTGGGCTGTGGAGTACCGGGGGAAAGCTGGGGACACACCTGTGGACTAACCGGGCGTATCTGGGGACAGCCTGTGCAGAACTTTTCGTTCTCCACAGGGACACCGGGTTGTCCACCGGTGCCACCCACAGGGCCGGTGGATAAAAAACGCACTCTGACCTGCGACGACGGGCTTATCCACCGTTTCCACAGGCCCTACTACTACCCCCATAGAGAGTTAGCCCGGTTTCGGTTTTCAAGCAGGTCCTGTGCACAACTCGTCGGTCGCCCGCCCCGACGCCTCGCTCCCGACTTGACCGCCGGCCGCACCGACTGTCGGCGCCGTACGTCAGACTGGTCCCCGGCATCGGTCGAGGCATCGACGAGCCGACGACGAAGGCCGGCAGACGAGCGAGCAACAGCAGGAGGCGGTTCCGGTGAAGATCCGGGTGGAGCGCGACGTACTCGCGGAGGCGGTGGCCTGGGCGGCCCGCAGCCTCCCGGCCCGGCCGCCGGTGCCCGTTCTCGCGGGCCTGCTGCTCAAGGCCGAGGAAGGCACTCTGAGCCTCTCCGGCTTCGACTACGAGGTCTCGGCCCGCGTCTCCGTCGAGGCGGACGTGGAGGAGGACGGCACCGTCCTGGTCTCCGGCCGGCTGCTCGCCGACATCTGCCGCGCCCTCCCCAACCGCCCGGTGGAGATTTCCACAGACGGTGTACGGGCGACCGTGGTCTGCGGCTCCTCGCGGTTCACACTCCACACCCTGCCTGTGGAGGAGTACCCGGCCCTGCCGCAGATGCCGACCGCGACCGGCACCGTGCCCGGCGAGGTCTTCGCCGCCGCCGCCAAGCAGGTCGCCACGGCCGCCGGCCGCGACGACACGCTGCCTGTGCTGACCGGTGTCCGCATCGAGATCGAGGGCGACCGCGTCACCCTGGCCTCCACCGACCGCTACCGCTTCGCGGTCCGCGAGTTCCTGTGGAAGCCGGAGAACCCGGACGCGTCGGCCGTGGCCCTGGTGCCCGCCAAGACGCTGCAGGAGATCGCCAACTCGCTGACCAGCGGTGACACCGTCACTCTGGCGCTTTCCGGCTCCGGTGCGGGCGAAGGCCTGATCGGTTTCGAGGGCGCCGGCCGCCGCACGACCACCCGGCTCCTTGAGGGCGACCTGCCCAAGTACCGGACGCTCTTCCCGACCGAGTTCAACTCCGTCGCCGTGATCGAGACCGCGCCCTTCGTCGAGGCCGTCAAGCGTGTCGCCCTGGTGGCCGAGCGCAACACCCCGGTCCGCCTGAGCTTCGAGCAGGGCGTGCTGATCCTGGAGGCCGGTTCCTCCGACGACGCACAGGCTGTGGAAAGGGTCGACGCCCAGCTGGACGGCGACGACATCTCGATCGCCTTCAACCCCACCTTCCTGCTGGACGGCCTCAGCGCCATCGCGTCCCCGGTGGCACAGCTCAGCTTCACCACGTCGACCAAGCCCGCGCTCCTCAGCGGCCGCCCGGCGGTCGACGCGGAGGCCGACGAGTCCTACAAGTACCTGATCATGCCGGTGCGCCTCTCCGGCTGACGCTCCACCCGTCGGCGCCGGGCCCGGTCTCGCACGCTGCTGCGGGCCGGGCCCGGCGCCGTCCACAGGTTGGGGAGGGCGCCGGGGAAACCCGGAAGCCGGACCGGCCGCCATGGAGCGCCCGCGGGGCCCGTCGCCACGGCCCGGCGTAGGCTCGGACCCGGTGGGCGGCCCCGCCCGTCCCGCGCGGACACCGCCGGGGCAGCCCCGGCAAAGACGGCCACAACGCTTAAGGAACCACCTGATGGAGCTTGGTCTCGTCGGTCTCGGCAAGATGGGCGGCAACATGCGCGAGCGCATCCGCCGCGCAGGCCACACCGTCATCGGATACGACCGCAACCCGGACCTCGCGGATGTCCACAGCCTCCGGGAACTTGTGGACAGCCTGCAGGCCCCCCGCGTCGTGTGGGTGATGGTCCCCGCCGGTGCGGCGACGCAGTCCACCGTCGACGAGCTGGCCGAGCTGCTCACGATCGGCGACATCGTCGTCGACGGCGGCAACTCCCGCTGGACGGACGACGAGAAGCACGCCGAGCAGCTGGCAGCCAAGGGCATCGGCTTCGTCGACTGCGGCGTCTCCGGCGGTGTGTGGGGCCTGGAGAACGGCTACGCGCTGATGTACGGCGGCGCCAAGGACCACGTCTCACGGGTCCAGCCGATCTTCGACGCCCTCAAGCCCGAGGGCGACTTCGGCGCCGTGCACGCCGGCAAGGTCGGCGCGGGCCACTTCGCGAAGATGGTCCACAACGGCATCGAGTACGCCATGATGCAGGCCTACGCCGAGGGCTGGGAGCTCCTGGAGAAGGTGGACTCGGTCACCGACGTCCGCGAGGTCTTCCGCTCCTGGCAGGAAGGCACCGTCATCCGCTCCTGGCTGCTGGACCTGGCCGTGAACGCCCTCGACGAGGACGAGCACCTGGAGCAGCTGCGCGGCTTCGCCCAGGACTCGGGCGAAGGCCGCTGGACGGTGGAGGCGGCGATCGACAACGCCGTACCGCTGCCCGCGATCACGGCGTCGCTGTTCGCGCGGTTCGCCTCGCGGCAGGACGACTCCCCGCAGATGAAGATGATCGCCGCGCTGCGCAACCAGTTCGGCGGCCACGCGGTCGAGAAGAAGTAGCAGTTCAGCAGCACAGCACCAAAAGAGCAGTGGAAAGCCGGGGGAGGTCGGCGCCGTATGCATGTCTCGCATCTCTCATTGGCCGACTTCCGCTCGTACGCCCGGGCCGAGGTACCCCTCGACCCGGGCGTCACCGCTTTCGTGGGGCCCAACGGCCAGGGCAAGACCAACCTCGTCGAGGCGGTCGGCTACCTGGCGACCCTGGGCAGCCACCGCGTCTCCTCGGACGCCCCGCTCGTACGGATGGGCGCGGAGCGGGCCGTGATCCGCGCGGCCGTCACCCAGGGCGAGCGCCGGCAGCTGGTCGAGCTGGAGCTGAACCCCGGCCGTGCCAACCGGGCCCGGATCAACCGGTCCTCGCAGGTCAGGCCGCGGGACGTCCTGGGGATCGTGCGGACGGTGCTGTTCGCGCCGGAGGACCTGGCCCTGGTCAAGGGCGACCCGGGCGAGCGGCGCAGGTTCCTCGACGAGCTGGTCACGGCGCGCTCCCCGCGGATGGCCGGGGTCCGCTCGGACTACGAGCGCGTGCTCAAGCAGCGCAACACCCTGCTGAAGTCCGCGGCGATGGCCCGCCGGCACGGCGGCCGCTCGATGGACCTGTCCACCCTCGACGTGTGGGACCAGCACCTGGCGCGCGCGGGCGCGGAGCTGCTGGCGCAGCGCCTCGACCTGATCGCGACGCTGCTGCCGCTGGCGGACAAGGCGTACGAGCAGCTCGCGCCCGGCGGCGGCCCGCTGGGGCTCGCGTACAAGTGCTCGGCCGGCGAGCCCGTCGACAGCGGGGCGGCGCGCACCCGCGAGGCCCTGTACGAGGTGCTCCTGGCCGCTCTCGGCGAGGTGCGCAAGCAGGAGATCGAGCGCGGCGTGACCCTGGTCGGCCCGCACCGCGACGACGTGCTGCTGCGGCTGGGGGAGCTGCCCGCCAAGGGCTACGCCAGCCACGGCGAGTCCTGGTCGTACGCGCTGGCGCTGCGGCTGGCCTCCTACGAGCTGCTGCGCTCGGAGGGCAGCGAGCCGGTGCTGATCCTGGACGACGTGTTCGCGGAACTGGACGCGCGGCGCCGGGAGCGGCTGGCGGAGCTGGTGGCGCCCGGCGAGCAGGTGCTGGTGACGGCGGCCGTGGACGACGACGTCCCCGGCGTGCTGGCGGGTGCGCGGTTCGGGGTGTCCGGCGGTGAGGTGACCCGGTTGTGAACGAGCACGGCAAGGATCCCCAGCCCGGCAAGGACGCGCAGCAGGGCAGGGATCCGCGGCAGGGCCGCAAGGCGCCGGAGGCCTCCGGGGTGGACCTGGCGCGCCAGGCCCTCGCGGCGGCGCGCGAGCAGGCGCGGGCCCGGGGCAACGCGGCGGGCGGCAAGAAGCGCCAGCAGCATCCGGGGCTGCGCTCGGGCGCCCGCGCGGACGGCCGGGACCCGATGCCGCTGATGGCGGCGCTGGACCGGCTGCGCACCGAGCGCGGGTGGGAGATGCCGATGGCGGTGGCGGGCGTGATGGAGCGCTGGGCGCAGATCGTCGGCCCGGAGATCGCGGCGCACTGTGAACCGCAGCGCTACGAGAACCGTGAGCTTGTCGTGAGGTGCGACTCCTCGGCGTGGGCGGCGCAGCTGAAGCTGCTGGCCCCGCAGCTGGTGGCGCGGTTGAACGCGGATCTGGGGCAGGGCACGGTCCGCGTGATCAAGGTGCAGGGACCGGGCGGACGCCCGAAGGGGTACGGGCCCTGGCGGGCTCCGGGGAGCACGGGACCCGGCGATACCTACGGGTGAGTAGCACCCGCGGGCCGCTGTCGTGCCCGCGTCGGCGGGTGGCGTCCCTCACGGTAGCCGGAGGTTGACAGGCCGAAGCGCTGGATGCCCGCGTGAGCCTCTTTGAGCCCCTCCCCGGATGTGGGGAGTCGGAGAGAGGAGGTTCAGGGCGGCACATGCGGACTCAGGTACCGGCAAACCCCCATTCATGTCCGTGGTACCGGTAGACTGGAGGAAATCCCGCCCATTTGCGGGATCACGCAGACAACGCAGATCGACGCGGCCGCTCCGCTGGCGCACTTGCTGGGTCCGGAGCACGGGCTGCGCTGTGCCAGAAAGGGCGCTTCGTGGCCGATTCCGGCGACTCCAACGAGAAGAATTACGACGCCAGTGCGATCCAGGTCCTTGAGGGCCTGGACGCGGTCCGCAAGCGGCCGGGTATGTACATCGGCTCGACGGGTGAGCGTGGTCTGCACCACCTCGTCTACGAGGTCGTCGACAACTCGGTCGACGAGGCGCTGGCCGGGCACGCGGACACCATCGACGTGACGATCCTCGCCGACGGCGGTGTGCGCGTCGTGGACAACGGCCGCGGTATCCCGGTCGGCATCGTTCCGTCCGAGGGGAAGCCGGCCGTCGAGGTCGTCCTGACGGTGCTGCACGCGGGCGGCAAGTTCGGCGGCGGCGGCTACGCCGTCTCCGGTGGTCTGCACGGCGTCGGCGTGTCCGTCGTGAACGCCCTGTCGACCAAGGTCGCGGTCGAGGTCAAGACGGACGGCCACCGCTGGACCCAGGACTACAAGCTGGGCGTCCCGACGGCCCCGCTGGCCAGGAACGAGGAGACGGCGGAGACCGGCACCTCGGTGACCTTCTGGGCCGACGGCGACATCTTCGAGACGACCGAGTACTCCTTCGAGACGCTGTCGCGGCGCTTCCAGGAGATGGCCTTCCTCAACAAGGGCCTCACCCTGTCGCTGACCGACGAGCGCGAGTCCGCGAAGGCGACCGTCGGCGCGGACGACCCCGACGCGGACACGGCGGAGCCCTCGGCGCGCACCGTGAAGTACTACTACGAGGGCGGCATCGTCGACTTCGTGAAGTACCTCAACTCGCGCAAGGGCGAGCTGATCCACCCCACCGTCATCGACGTCGAGGCCGAGGACAAGGAGCGCATGCTCTCGGTCGAGATCGCGATGCAGTGGAACTCGCAGTACACCGAGGGTGTCTACTCCTTCGCGAACACGATCCACACGCACGAGGGCGGCACCCACGAGGAGGGCTTCCGCGCGGCGCTGACCGGTCTGGTCAACCGCTACGCGCGTGACAAGAAGCTGCTGCGCGAGAAGGACGACAACCTCGCCGGCGAGGACATCCGCGAGGGTCTGACGGCGATCATCTCGGTCAAGCTGGGCGAGCCGCAGTTCGAGGGCCAGACGAAGACCAAGCTGGGCAACACGGAGGCCAAGACCTTCGTGCAGAAGGTCGTCCACGAGCACCTGAACGACTGGTTCGACCGCAACCCGGTCGAGGCCGCGGACATCGTCCGCAAGTCGATCCAGGCGGCCACCGCGCGCGTCGCGGCCCGCAAGGCCCGTGACCTTACGCGCCGCAAGGGCCTGCTGGAGAGCGCCTCGCTGCCGGGCAAGCTGTCCGACTGCCAGTCGAACGACCCGACCAAGTGCGAGATCTTCATCGTCGAGGGTGACTCCGCCGGCGGTTCGGCGAAGTCCGGCCGCAACCCGATGTACCAGGCCATCCTGCCGATCCGCGGCAAGATCCTGAACGTCGAGAAGGCGCGCATCGACAAGATCCTGCAGAACACCGAGGTCCAGGCGCTGATCAGCGCCTTCGGTACCGGTGTGCACGAGGACTTCGACATCGAGAAGCTCCGCTATCACAAGATCATCCTGATGGCGGACGCCGACGTCGACGGCCAGCACATCAACACCCTGCTGCTGACCTTCCTCTTCCGCTTCATGCGGCCGCTGGTCGAGGCCGGTCACGTGTACCTGTCCCGTCCCCCGCTCTACAAGATCAAGTGGGGCCGCGACGACTTCGAGTACGCGTACTCGGACCGCGAGCGCGACGCGCTGGTGGAACTCGGCAAGCAGAACGGCAAGCGGATCAAGGAAGACTCGATCCAGCGCTTCAAGGGTCTGGGCGAGATGAACGCCGAGGAACTGCGCGTCACCACCATGGACGTGGACCACCGTGTCCTCGGCCAGGTCACCCTCGACGACGCGGCGCAGGCCGACGACCTGTTCTCGGTGCTGATGGGTGAGGACGTCGAGGCGCGGCGCTCCTTCATCCAGCGCAACGCCAAGGACGTCCGCTTCCTCGACATCTGAGTCGGCTCCGCTGACCGCCGCCTGAAAGGACTTCTGACCAGCAATGGCCGACGAAACCACCCAGCCCGCAAAGAACGCCGAGAACGCCGCGGAGGAGCAGCCCGTGCTGCGCATCGAGCCCGTCGGGCTCGAGACGGAGATGCAGCGCTCCTACCTCGACTACGCGATGTCCGTCATCGTCTCGCGCGCCCTGCCGGACGTGCGCGACGGCCTCAAGCCGGTGCACCGCCGCGTGCTGTACGCGATGTACGACGGCGGCTACCGGCCCGAGAAGGGCTTCTACAAGTGCGCCCGCGTCGTCGGCGACGTCATGGGCACCTACCACCCGCACGGTGACAGCTCGATCTACGACGCCCTGGTCCGCCTGGCCCAGCCGTGGTCGATGCGCATGCCGCTGGTGGACTCCAACGGCAACTTCGGCTCCCCGGGCAACGACCCGGCGGCCGCGATGCGCTACACCGAGTGCAAGCTCATGCCGCTGGCCATGGAGATGCTCCGGGACATCGACGAGGAGACCGTCGACTTCCAGGACAACTACGACGGCCGCAACCAGGAGCCCACGGTCCTCCCGGCGCGCTTCCCGAACCTGCTGGTCAACGGCAGCGCGGGCATCGCGGTCGGCATGGCGACCAACATCCCGCCGCACAACCTCCGCGAGGTCGCGGACGGCGCGCAGTGGTACCTGGCCAACCCGGAGGCCTCGCACGAGGAGCTCCAGGACGCGCTCATCGAGCGGATCAAGGGCCCGGACTTCCCGTCGGGCGCCCTGGTCGTGGGCCGCAAGGGCATCGAGGAGGCGTACCGGACCGGTCGCGGCTCCATCACGATGCGCGCGGTGGTGGAGGTGGAGGAGATCCAGAACCGCCAGTGCCTGGTGGTCACGGAGCTGCCGTACCAGACCAACCCCGACAACCTGGCGCAGAAGATCGCGGACCTGGTCAAGGACGGCAAGGTCGGCGGCATCGCCGACGTCCGCGACGAGACCTCCTCGCGGACCGGCCAGCGCCTGGTGATCGTCCTCAAGCGCGACGCCGTCGCCAAGGTCGTGCTGAACAACCTCTACAAGCACACCGACCTGCAGACGAACTTCGGCGCGAACATGCTGGCGCTGGTGGACGGCGTGCCGCGCACGCTGTCGATCGACGCCTTCATCCGCCACTGGGTGACGCACCAGATCGAGGTCATCGTCCGGCGCACGCGCTTCCGCCTGCGTAAGGCGGAGGAGCGGGCGCACATCCTGCGCGGTCTGCTCAAGGCGCTGGACGCGATCGACGAGGTCATCGCGCTGATCCGGCGCAGCAACACGGTCGAGATCGCGCGCGAGGGCCTGATGGGCCTCCTGGAGATCGACGAGATCCAGGCGAACGCGATCCTGGAGATGCAGCTGCGCCGCCTCGCGGCCCTGGAGCGCCAGAAGATCGTCGCCGAGCACGACGAGCTCCAGGCCAAGATCAACGAGTACAACGCGATCCTGGCCTCGCAGGAGCGTCAGCGCTCCATCGTCAGCGAGGAACTGGCCGCGATCGTCGAGAAGTTCGGCGACGACCGGCGCTCGAAGCTGGTGCCCTTCGACGGTGACATGTCCATCGAGGACCTGATCGCCGAAGAGGACATCGTCGTCACGATCACCCACGGCGGCTACGTCAAGCGCACCAAGACCGAGGACTACCGCTCGCAGAAGCGCGGCGGCAAGGGCGTGCGCGGCACGAAGCTGAAGCAGGACGACCTGGTCGACCACTTCTTCGTCTCCACCACGCACCACTGGCTGCTGTTCTTCACGAACAAGGGCCGGGTCTACCGGTCCAAGGCGTACGAGCTGCCGGACGCCGGCCGCGACGCGCGCGGCCAGCACGTGGCGAACCTGCTGGCCTTCCAGCCGGACGAGAAGATCGCCCAGATCCTCGCGATCCGCGACTACGAGGCGGCGCCCTACCTGATCCTGGCCACCAAGGGCGGCCTGGTGAAGAAGACGGCGCTGAAGGACTACGACTCCCCGCGTTCGGGCGGCGTGATCGCGATCAACCTGCGCGAGACCGAGGACGGCAGCGACGACGAGCTGATCGGTGCCGAGCTGGTGTCCGCCGAGGACGACCTGCTGCTGATCAGCAAGAAGGCGCAGTCGATCCGCTTCACGGCGACCGACGAGGCGCTGCGCCCGATGGGCCGCGCGACGTCGGGCGTGAAGGGCATGAGTTTCCGCGAGGGAGACGAACTGCTCTCCATGAGCGTGGTCCGGCCCGGTACGTTCGTCTTCACCGCGACCGACGGCGGCTACGCCAAGCGGACGCCGGTCGACGAGTACCGCGTCCAGGGTCGTGGCGGTCTGGGTATCAAGGCCGCGAAGATCGTGGAGGACCGCGGGTCGCTCGTCGGGGCGCTCGTGGTGGACGAAACGGACGAGATTCTCGCCATCACGCTCAGCGGTGGTGTGATTCGTACGCGCGTCAATGAAGTCAGGGAGACCGGCCGTGACACCATGGGCGTCCAGCTGATCAACCTGGGCAAGCGCGATGCCGTGGTGGGCATCGCCCGTAACGCCGAGGCCGGTCAGGAAGCTGACGAGGTCGAGGTCGACGAGAACGAGACCGAGGCGGCCGACGCACCGGCCGCCGAGGCCGCCGAGGGCACGCAGCCTTCGGCCGGGGAGCACGAGGAGTAAGTCGTGAGTGGAGCCACGGGCGCCGGACCGGCCAAGACTGGAGCGAACGGTGCCCGTGGCCCCGCCGCGGACTCCCAGGGGGGAACCGTGACGGACACCCGAGGACCGAAGGCACCGGAGGAGACCGGGGCCGAGGCCGCTGCGGGCGCGGACACGCCGGCGCAGCCGTACCAGCCGCCGCAGGCCTACGCGGCGCCCGCGGGCCCGGGTGCGCCGCGCGCCGGCGGTGCTCCCGCCACGCAGCGCAAGCCGCGTACGCCGGTCCGTACGACCCCCAGGACGCGCAAGGCGCGGCTGCGGGTGGCCAAGGCCGACCCGTGGTCGGTGATGAAGGTCAGCTTCCTGCTGTCGATCGCGCTGGGCATCTGCACCATCGTGGCGGCGGCGGTGCTGTGGATGGTCATGGACGCCATGGGCGTCTTCTCGACCGTCGGCGGCACCATCAGCGAGGCGACCGGGTCGAACGAGAGCAACGGCTTCGACCTGCAGGCGTTCATGTCGCTGCCGCGCGTGCTGATCTTCACGTCGGTGATCGCGGTGATCGACGTGGTGCTGGCGACGGCGCTGGCGACGCTGGGCGCGTTCATCTACAACCTGTCGGCCGGCTTCGTCGGCGGCGTCGAGCTCACCCTCGCCGAGGACGAGTAGGCCTTCCGGTGGAGCGCCTGCGAGGGGTCGGA
Source organism: Streptomyces sp. NPDC060232 (assembly GCF_042726555.1). Lineage (NCBI taxonomy): Bacteria > Bacillati > Actinomycetota > Actinomycetes > Kitasatosporales > Streptomycetaceae > Streptomyces > Streptomyces sp. NPDC060232. Next base: position 227,516 of record NZ_JBHXAG010000012.1, read on the forward strand.
TGACCTGCGCAGACGCCCCCCGGGAACGGATTTTGGCCTGACCGGGTCTGTGCGCTAATCTTCAGGAGTCAGCGCGCAGCGCGGATGGGGCTATAGCTCAGTTGGTTAGAGCGCATCCCTGATAAGGATGAGGCCACAGGTTCAAATCCTGTTAGCCCCACAGTGTCGAAGACCCCCAGGCCAAGGCCTGGGGGTCTTCGTCGTTGGGCCAGTTGGCGGGTTGCCAGGTCACCGATCGGTATCGGTCGGTGTGTATTGTTGGGCGCCAGAAGTCCCCTACGTCAACGAAAGACGAGGTCGCGCGGTGAAGAAGCTGCTCCTGGTCGCACTGGCCGCCATCGGCGGGCTCCTCGTGTACCGCCAGATCCAGGCGGACCGCGCCGAGCAGGACCTGTGGACGGAGGCAACCGACTCCGTGCCCTCTGGTTCCGGTGTGTGAGACCGAAGGCTGAGTTCATGAAGCCCCGGCTGCCGCTGCGGCCGGGGCTTTGTGCTGTTCTGTGACGAAAACTTGCATTTTGCAAAGATTTGGCTTGCGGTAGCAAATTCGGGGTGGGTGTGATGGGTCGGGTACGGACGACGGTGTGGGCGGCGGCCCTCGGCATGGCGGTGGCAGGCGTGCCCGTGACGGCGTATGCCGAGGGGAGCGCGCCCCAGCCCCCGCCCCTGCCCCCCTACCGCACCGCCGACGGCGCCCGGCCGGTCGAGGGCAAGCCCTCCACGGCGGACGCCCCGCTCATCGAGGCCGGGAAGACCTACGAGGACACCATCGGGCCCGGGGACCGCGTCTACCGGCTCGTCCTGGAGAAGGACGGCTCCAACGCCTACGTCTCCGCCGTGGTCCGGCCGCCGGCCGGCGCCAAGGTCTCCGGCAGCGACGGCATCGAGGTGGAGCTCATGACCACCACCGGGCGCTCCTGCCCGGCCGGCACGGGCCGGGCGACCTTCGGCTACGACGCGGTGCCCCTGGCCGCCGCCGGGGTCCGCTGGGGGGTCGAGGACGCCGACTGCGCGCCCGGCGGCGTGTACTACGCGAAGGTGACCCGAACTTCGGCGAAGGACTCCGACCAGAGCCCCTGGCCGCTGGAGCTCAGGGTCCAGCGCGAACCCGGGCGCGGAGCGGGCGCTGCCACCACCGCGCCCAGCGGCCTGCCCACCGGAGCCCCGTCGCTGCCCGGCACGGAGGCGGTGGGCCGCACCGGCGGCACCGGCTTCAACGACGCGCGGGCCCTGGGCGCGGGCGTGTGGCGCGACGAGATGCGGCCCGGGCAGACCCGGTGGTACCGCGTCCCGCTGGACTGGGGGCAGCAACTGGGCCTGGGGGCCGAGCTGTCCGCGGCCCAGGTGACCAAGAAGTTCAGCTCCGCCTCGGGCGGACTGGCCGTCACCCTCTACAACCCCTACCGGGGCCAGGTCGCGGACAAGAACACCTCCTACGACGGGGTGCAGGCCGGGGTCACCCTGGCGAAGACCCCGCCCGTCGACTACGCGAACCGCTTCTCCAGCGACCGCGAGGTCCAGCCGGTGAGCGTCGCGGGCTGGTACTACGTCGCCGTGACGATGGGCGGGAAGGTCGCCGACTTCACCGAGGACGCGGTACCCGTACCGCTGACCCTGCGGCTGGAGGTCACCGGCACCCCGGCCAAGGCTCCCGCGTACCAGGGGGATCCGGCCGCGGGCGGCTTCGCGGTCGGCGCGGACGACCGGACGGCGGCGCAGGAGGGGCTCACGGCCCCGGAGGCCGCCGAGGCGGCCGGGACCCGCTCGATGATGCGCGTCGTGGCGGGCGCCGGCTTCGGCACCGGCGGGCTGCTGCTGGCGGTGCTGGGCGGATGGGTGCTGCTCGGGCGGCGGGGGCGCGGCGCTACATCTGCGTGAGGGCCCAGACGCCGACCGCGAAGCACAGCAGCGCCGCGGCGAGCAGGGACGCCACCGCCTTCGGCGCGGGCGGGGCGATGCCGCCGCGCGCGGGGACCGGCGCGGACGCGGGTGCGACGGGGACCGCCGCGGTGGGCGTCCCCGGGGCGCCCTGGGCGCCCGGCGGGGGCAGGTGGAAGCTGCCCGTCTCCGAAGGCCCGTACGAAGGCCCGTACGAAGGCCCGTGCGAGGGCGCATACGAGGGGCCGTACGAGGGCGCGGGGGCCGCGCCGGCCGCCTGCCGCGGGACGAGGGGCGCCGTGGCGGAAGCACCGCGGGGGTCGGTACGGGTGGGCTCCGCGGCCACCGTCACGGCGGCGGAGCCGCCCGGCGCGGCCGCGCCGGAGGTGGGCGGCGGCGCGACAGCGGAGGCGGACGCGGAGGCGGTATCGGGCGCGGACGGGGCCGCGCCCGTCGGGCCGTCGGGGCCGAAACCGGGCGGGAGGGGGCCGAGTTGGTCGAACACCTCCACCGGATCCTCGTCCGGGGCGGACGGCGGCAGCAGTTCCACGGCCCCGGCAAGGGCCTTGCGCGCCCCTGTGGCCGTCCGGAAGCGGCTCTGGGGGTCGGGCTGCAGGAGGTTCGCGATGACGTCCCAGAGCGCGGCGGGGACGCCTTGCGGGGCGTCCGGGGTCCCATGGGTGAGGAAGTGGTCCACCAGCGCCTGGGAGTCGGGTTTGCTCCCCTGGAGCAGGTACAGGGCGACCAGTCCCACGGCGAAGAGGTCCGCGGCGAAGTCGGGCTCCGCGCCCATCAGTTGCTCGGGTGCGAAATAGCCCGGCGTGCCGACCACGTAGTTCGTCTCGGTCAGGCGGGGCTCGCCCTTGCGCATGGAGATGCCGAAGTCGGACAGCCGCAGGTGCGGCCGTCCGCTTCCGGTGGCCTCCAGCAGGATGTTGGCCGGTTTGATGTCGCGGTGGACCACGCCTTCCGCGTGCACCGCCGCCAGGCCCGACAGGAGCTGGTCGAGCAGCGTGCACACGAAGCGGGGCGGCAGGGCGCCGTAGTCCCCTATCACGTGGCCGAGAGAGCCGCCGCCGACCAGGTCCATGGTGAAGAGGACCTTGTCGTCGTCGGCCGCCCAGCTGGCGGGAGCCAGTACGTGCGGGTGGTCGATCCGCAGCGCCTGCTCCCGGACGAACCGCAGGAGCGTGTGGGCGTCGCTCTGCAGGAGCACCTTCGCGGCGACGTAGCGGCGACGGCGGTGGTCCCAGGCCCGCCACACGGCACCCGCGCCACCCCGCCCGATCGGCTCGATCAGCTCGTACCGGCCGGCGAAGACCTCACCCATCGCTGCGCCCGTCCCCCGTCATCCGTTGTCCGCCGTCGTGCGTGTCAGTTCTGGTGCGCCTCGTAGTGGGCGACCGCGTCGGCGGTGCGGCCCGCTCCGTACACCCGGAGGAACTCTGCCAGTTCCGGGTGACTGGGGGCGAGGCTGTTCGCCGCGTCGATGATGTCGCCGGCCGCGGAGACCGAGCGCAGCAGCGACTGGATCTCGCGGACCACGCGCTTGACGGTGGGTGCGCCGGAACCGGTGGTGGTCTGGCCGCTGCTGCTGAGGACGGATCCTCCCTGGGTCTTCTTGATCTCGTCCATCCGGTCGGTCGCCTCCGCCGCGCTGACGCTGCCGTCGGCCACCTGCCCGGCGAGGTCCTGGAGGGCCTGGACACGCTGGACCACGGCAGGGTTGCCGATCTTGGCGCGCTGGCCGCTCATCAGCTGGGACAGCATGGGCGCCGACAGCCCGAGTACGGCAGCGAGACGGGCCTGGTTCAGGCCGAGGTCGTCTATGAGCCGGCGGAAGAGCGCTCCCAGAGGCTCTCCGTACCAGCTGCGCTGAAGCTCTCTGGCTCTGGCCGTGGCCTCTTGCTGCACTGCGTCCACTCTTACTACTCCCCTTCGCTGGTGCGAACCTCGCGAGCATCTTACGGAGAGTGGTCGCAGGGCGGGAGTCCCTATCATTTTGCGGGATGAGGGGGTACACCCGGTACTCTGTTCTGCGGAACGACCACACCCCGCACGCGGGACCGGTGCGTCCAGTTCCATGGGGCCTTAGCTCAGTTGGTAGAGCGCTGCCTTTGCAAGGCAGATGTCAGGAGTTCGAATCTCCTAGGCTCCACATTCAAATGCCCTCCTACCTGCGGAAACGTAGGCAGGAGGGCATTTTTTTCATGCCGGCCGGCGGCTGTGGTCCCGGCCGTGCGGCGCGCGGTGGCGCGGGGGCCTGGGAGGTCTGCCCGCCCGGCGCTCCCCGAGTTGCGCCCGCAGGCCCGGGGCGGGGGTCGAGGCGCAGCCGGACATATGTCGTTGCCGGGTCGGCCGCCGTCCGAAAGTATGGTCGATACACCTATCGACGGGGATCTCGCGTGCGGGCAACTCGGTCGCAGTCCCGCGGGCTCGGGTCGGCTGAAGTCTCGCTAAAGCGGCGGGCCGGGCCGACGCCGGAGTGGCGTACGCCACGGTGGGAGTGGCGCCGATCAAGGTACGGTCGTATGCGTACCTCCGTTTGGAGACGTACCTGCATGCAAGAGGGGGAACTCAGCCATGTCCACGACCCTGGCCACCGAACTCAGTTACGCGAACACCGTGACGCGGGCCCTTGTGCACCGAGCAGCCGTCTGCGAGGTGTTCCTCACGGACTCGGTCCGGGTGGCCGAGGACGAATACCTCATCGCCGCGCAGCTTCCGCGCGTGCACAGCTACTACAGCGACCAGACCACCTCGCCCGCCGTCTACGACCCGCTGCTCCTCGTCGAGGTCTTCCGACAGGCTTCGATCTACACGGCCCACACCTTCCTCGACGCCGCGATCGACCAGAAGTTCATCTTCAACGGCGGCGAGATGAACGTCACCGACATCACCGCCCTGCACATCGGCGCGCGGCCGGGCCACGCGCGGATCCACGCCCGGCAGGCGGGGCTGAAGCACCGCGACGGCGTCGTCACAGGCAGCACGCTCGACATGGTCCTCACGGTGGACGGGCGTGAGGCCGCGACCATGCGCACCACCTGCCAGTGGATGCCGGGCCGGGCCTGGGACCGGATGCGGGAGAAGGGCCGGGCCTCGCTCCCGCTCAACACCGCCCGGCCGCACCACACGGGGCGCCGCGTACCCCCGGTGGCCGTGGGCCGTGTCTCCCCGCACAACGTCGTGCTGTCCGAGACCGAGGTCCGCGAGCACGAGGTGCTCACCCAGGTCATCGTCGACCAGGCCAACCCGGCTCTCTTCGACCACCCGCTCGACCACATCCCGGGTGCACTGATCTTCGAGGGCTTCCGCCAGTCCGCGGTGCACGCCGCGCACGAGCTCTTCGGCCTCTCGCCGCAAGGGCTGCTGCTCACGCGGGTGGAGACGGACTTCACCCGCTTCGGCGAGTTCGAGCTGCCCACCGACTGCCTGGTACGGGTGGTGGAATCGCCGACCCCGGACACGGTGGCCTTCGAGATCACCATGACCCAGGAGGACCAGATCGCCCGGGCCCGGGTGCACCTCGCCTTGACCAGCCCCATCGGCGGGGCGCTGCTGAACCGGTTCTCCCACGCCACCGCCGGCGCCTGAGAGCCCGTATCCCGTATCCGGGCGACCCAAGGAGACACCGCAGTGCCCCAGCCCATGATCTGGTTCGACTTCGGCGGCGTGCTCTCGCCGCCGCTCGACGAGCTCTTCGACTCGTACCACGCGCGAACGGGCATCACACCACGTCAGATGAAGACCGCGCTGGCCGCGGTCGCGGCCGAGCTGGGCGTCGAGCCCCTGGCACCCCTCGAACTGGCCCTGCTCACCGAGGCCGAATGGGGACGGTCGATGGTCCGCGTCCTCCAGGAGGCCGACCCCGGCATCGACCTGTCCCGTGCGCGCTTCGAGGAGTTCGGCCGGCAGTGGTTCGAGGGTGTCCGCGCCAACCCGGTGATGGTGGCCACGGCCCGGCAGGCCAAGGAGCACGGATACCGGGTCGGCATCCTCAGCAACAACGTCGCCGAGTGGGAGCCCTACTGGCGCGCGATCGTCGCGCCCGTCGGCGAGGTCGACTGCATCGTCGACTCCTGCGTGGTGGGCGTCCGCAAGCCCGACCCGGAGATCTTCCGCCGGGCCGAGAAGGAGGCGGGCGTGCCGGCCGCGGAGTGCGTGCTGATCGACGACCTCGCCGAGAACTGCGCCGCGGCCCGCTCTGTCGGCTGGCGTGCGGTGCACTTCCGCAACAACGCCCGGACCGTACGCGAGCTGGCGGGCCTCACCGGGCTGCCCGCGCTCGTCTGACGCACCACTCTTCCCCACGGAGCACACATGACCAGTACCGTCACGTCCGCGGCCGTCACCGTCACGGACATACCCCACCTCGACCCCGTCCCGGCGTTCACCGTGCTCGACGAGCGCGGCCCGGGCGGCGTTCCGCTGATCCAGCTGCCGAGCGGCCACAAGGTCGCCCACCTGACCCGTTACGCCGACGTGCACAAGGTGCTCACCGACCCGGCGTCCGGTCGCGCCGAGACCAACGTCGAGGACGGGCCGAGCTTCCTGCCGACCGTGATGCCGAAGGAGCTGCTGCTCAACCTGGACGCCCCGCACCACGCCCGGATCAGGGGTTTCGTCGCCGCCGACTACAGCGCCGCGGGCACCGAGCGGCTGCGCCCGGTGATCGGCGAGGTGGTGGACGAGGGCATCCGGCGACTGCGCTCCAGCGCGTCCCCCGACCTCTTCACCGATCTCCTCGACACGGTCCCGGTCACCGTCAACTCCCACTTCCTCGGCTTCCCGCTGGAGGACGTACCGTACTTCCGGCCGTCGTCGCGGATCGTGCAGATCGCCTCGCACGAGGACGTGCCGGATCTGGTGCAGCACTTCTACCGGTTGTACGGCTACGTCGAGGACCTGGTGACGGGGGTCAGGCCGGCGGTGCCCGGAGGGCTGATCGACCGCTTCCGCGCCGCCCGGGACCGGGCCGAGCCGCCGCTGGACGACGCCGAGCTCACCGGCATCTTCTTCGGCTCGCTGCTCGGCGGCGACCAGAACGTGGTGTCGGTGCTGACCAAGTCGCTGTACGCGCTGCTCGCGGCGCCCGCGCTGTGGCGCCGGCTCGCCGACGATCCCGCGATCGCCCCGCGTCTGGCGGAGGAGCTGATCCGTCTGATCCCGCTGGGGGCGATCTCCGCGTTCCCGCGGATCGCGGGCCGCGACCTGGAGACCGGCGCGGGGGTCGTGGCGCGGGGCACCGTGGTCTACCCGGACGCCTTCGCCGCCAACCGGGACCCCGAGGCGTTCCCGGACCCGCTGACCATCGACCCCGACCGCGCGCCGGCCAAGCGGCACCTGCAGTTCGGCTACGGAATGCACCACTGCATGGGCGCCGCGCTCGCCCGCATGGAGATCGTGGCCGTACTGACGCGTCTGGCCCAGGAGTTCCCGGACCTGGCCCTGGCCGTCGACCCGGCCGAGGTCCCCTGGGACAACGGAACGGTGCTGCGGCGGCCGACATCGCTGCCGGTGCGGTGGTGAACCGAGGCACCGGCTGACGCGGCGGCGCCGGGACGGGGGCGGGCACGGGGTCTCGTGCCCGCCCCTCGCCGCGCCCGTCAGCGGGGTTCGCCGAACCACTGGCGCAGCGTGTCGGCCAGCGGGCCGCCGTCCGGGGCCCAGGCGACGTATCCGTCGGGCCGCACGAGGACGGCGTCCCAGGGCATCGGGACGGCGGTCGTCGCGGGGACCGTGCGCAGCACGTGGGCCCAGCGCCCGGCCTGTTCGCGGTGGACCCCGCCGTCCTCGCCGAGGAGGATCAGCACGGGGCGGCCGGGCAGCAGCAGCCGGGTCAGGTCGGTAGGGCCGTCGTCCGTGGTGAGGGGCAGGTTCGGCAGGAAGCGGCCCTCCCAGCGGGAGCCGAGCCCGCCCTGCGGGGGGTACGCCGTCTCCTGGGCGCTGATCATGTGGCCGAGGCGGCCCTTCACCTCGTCGAGACCGAGCAGTTCGGTGACGAGGTCGCGCAGCGGGTCGAGGCCGGGGTCGGGCCGCATGAGGGCCAGCTGGGCCCGGGTGTTGTCGATGACGCGCTGTCCGGCCGGCCGGCGTTCGGTGTCATAGGTGTCGAGCAGGTCCTTGCCGGCGGTGCCCGCGAGGGTGTGGGCGAGTTTCCAGGAGAGGTTGAGTGCGTCCTGCAGACCGAGGTTGAGGCCCTGCCCGCCCACGGGGAAGTGCACGTGGGCGGCGTCGCCGGCGAGGAACACCCGGCCATGGCGGTAGTCGCGCACCAGGCGGGCGAAGTCGTTGAAGCGGGAGAAGAAGACCGGGTCGGCCATCGGCACGTCCTGGCCGAGGATGCGCTCGCCCTCGCGGCGCAGCTCGCCGAGGGTGAGCGGGGAGTGCCGGTCGGGGTGGGGGCCGCGGAAGTCGATCGTGATGAACCGGCTGTGTCCGTACGGGTTGACGCCCGCCACCGTCCAGCCGCGCGGGGTGCGGTGCCAGCCGTACGGCACGCGGTCGGGGTCGGTCAGCCGCACCAGGCCGAGCAGGGCGGACACGGTCGCGGGGTGCGTGTCCTCGGGGAAGCCGAGCCGTTCGCGCACGGTGCTGCGGGCGCCGTCCGCGCCGACGACGTACTCGGCGGTGAAGCGCCGCACGCCGTCCGGTCCTTCGGCGGTCACCTCGACCGAGTCGGGACCCTGGTGGATGTCGCTCACGCGGTGTCCGCGCAGCACGCTGACGCCCCTGGCGCGGGCCCGCTGTTCGAAGTCCCGCTCCAGATCGGCCTGCGAGCGACCGACGATGGGGCCGGGCTCGGTGGCGGGGGCGGTGATGACGAGCCCCGGCATGCCCGCGAAGTGGAACGCGTCGGCGGAACTGCGCCGCAGCCGGTCCTCGGTCGCGGCGTGCGCGTGCAGATGACCGCGCCGGGCGAGGCCCTGCACGGTGCGGGCGTGCAGGGTGCCCGCCTTGGGCTGGTCACGGGTCCGTGGTTCGGCTTCGAGCACGACGGTGGAGACGCCGTAGTGCCCGAGCTCGGCGGCTGTGAGCATCCCGACAGGTCCGCCCCCGATGACCAGGACCTGGGCATGTGCGGGGGCGGGGCGGATGTCGTGGAGGGCGCGGTTCATGGGGGCGCGGATCCTTTCCTGGTGCCGCCCCGCCGGGCGGACACGGTGTGCCGCGGGAAGCGCGGTGGCGGCGCGGGTGAACGCGGGAGGCCCGGCGCTTTGACGGGGGAATCGGAGCGCCGGGCCGGTCTCGTCGGTGTCGTGCGGAACGGGAGGGGAGCGCGGTGCGCGCTCCCCTCGCTCACAGGACGGTCACGCGGCGCTCTTGGCGGGGCCGCCGCGCAGCAGGGCGGCGACCACGGCGCAGAGCACGGCGCAGACCGCGGCCAGTGCCCACAGGACGGTGTGGAACGCGGAGTCGTAGGACTGGGCGAGGAAGTGGGTGAAGCCCTCGGTGTCCACGGCGCCGGAGACGCCGGTGGCGCGGGCGAAGTCGCCGCCCGCGGCCTGGTCGGCGACCTGGTCCGCGTTCGCGGCGCCGGCGTAGTCGCCGATGCCGTCCTCGATGCGCGTGCCGAGGACGGTCGCGAGGACCGATCCGTACACCGCCACGGCGATGGCCTCGCTGCCGAGCCGCAGGGTGTTGAGGAAGCCCGCGGCCATGCCGGCCTTCGCCGGGTCGATCAGCTCCAGCGCCTGGCCGTCGACGAGTCCGGCCGAGAGGCCCATGCCGGCGCCGGTGACGAGCATCGGCAGGGCGACGACGAGGATCGTCACGTCCGGAGAGAAGAGCGTGAGCGCCAGATCGCCGACGACCAGGCAGGCGAGGCTGATGTAGATGAGGGTGAGCGCGGAGACCCCGCGGGTGACGAGTTTGGCGGCGAGCATCGGGCAGACCAGCACGGGCGCGGTGAGCAGCAGCATGATCAGGCCGGCGGCGCCGGTGTCGCGGCCGGTGGCCGCGGTCAGGTAGCTCGGCAGGTAGGTGAGCATCGTGACGAACCCGAAGGACGCCGCGACGGGCACCAGGCACAGGCCGACGAAACGCCGGTTGCGCAGCACGCTCAGGTCCAGCATGGGGTGCTCCCTGCGGTTCTCGACCGCCGCGAAGACCGCGAGGACCACGACGGCACCCGCGAACAGCGCCAGTACGCCGGTGCTGCCCCAGCCCCACTGCGAGCCCTGCACGATGGCGGTGGTCAGCAGCACCATGGCGACGACGAACAGCGCGCTGCCGGGGACGTCGATGCTCGCACCGCTGCCGCCGTCCGCCGGCATGGCCTTGGCGATGGCGGGCACCGCGAGCAGTACGAGGAGCAGGGCGACGGCGTGCACCGCGAACACCCAGCGCCAGCCGAGGCCTTGTACGAGGACGCCGGCCAGCGAGGGGCCGATCGCCACGCCGACACCCGCGACCGTGCCGAACAGCGCGAACGCCTTGGCGCGTGCCGGGCCGTCGAACACGGTCGCGATGATCGCCGCGCCGCAGGAGAAGATCGCCGCGCCGCCGATGCCGGCGAGGGCGCGGGCGCCGTCCAGCCAGAGCACGTTGGTGGCGAGGGCGCTGGCGAGCGAGGCCACGGCGTAGACGGCGGCCCCGGCCGCGAAGGCCTTGACCCTGCCGACGATGTCGGCGATGGAGCCCCACACGAGCGTGAAGCAGGCGAAGGCGACGTTGAAGGCGTTCACCACCCACTGCAGGGGTGCGAGGCCGGCGTCGGTGTCGGCGCCGATGTCGGGCAGCGCGACGGCCGTTCCGGAAATCGACATGGGGACGACGAACACCGCGAGGAGCACTGCGGCCAGGGTGAGGGTGCGGCCCGGCTGCCCTTCCGCCTGCACAGGTGGCGCGGCCGACGACGTGGTCTGCGTACTCATGGGGGCACAACTCCAGGCTCGGCCCGGCCGGCGGTGCGACCAGGTACGGTTCGGATCGAACCTTAAGCTGACACAGAAGAGAGGTATGATGCAAGCCGTACCTCAGGAAGGACCATGCCGATGCCCGATGAGGATGGCCACCCCTCGATCGAGGAGATGAGCCTGCCGGCCGTGCTGAGCGCGCTCGCCGATCCCCTGCGCTACGCGGTCGTCTCCGCCCTGCTGAAGGAGCCGGAAGGCACGGCACGGACCTGTGCGTCCTTCAACCTCCCGGTCTCGAAGTCGACGATCACCCACCACTTCAAGGTCCTGCGCCAGGCGGGCCTGGTGGGACAGGTGGACCGCGGCAACAGCAGGGCGGCGACCCTGCGCGGGGCGGAACTGGACGAGCGCTTCCCCGGCCTGCTGGACCTGATCCGCGCCAACCCCTGACCACGCGCCACGGCGGCCGCCGTGAACCGGCGCGCCGCTCGTCAGGGCGCGCCGGCGGGCGCACGCGGCTTTTGATTGTCCGGGGCGCGGACTCCTTCCGGGCAACCGGTCGGGGCCCTGCAATGGGGTGGAGCCGGCGCATCGGAGAACCGGACGTTCCCGACGGGTGAAGGCCACGTGGTCCGGGCCGCCGATCCGGTCCTGCCGCCGTGCCTCGGCCGTGCCGTCACCGGGCCGTTCCGGTCGACGCCGGGGCCTGACCCTCCAGGAGCCACTGTGTCCACGACCGCCCCGACCCGGCCCGATCGGGCCGCAAGGACGCTCATCCCGGCGACGCTCATCCCGGCGACTCCCGTTCCGGCGACCCTCATCCCGGCCGGGGGCTGAGATGCCGGCGAGGGTGACGGTCGTGGGCGGCGGGGTGATCGCCCTGCTCACCGCGGTCGAGTGCGTGCTCGACGGACACCGGGTCACGGTCGTGGGCCAGGGCGCCGTCCCGGACGCCGGGGCCGCCTCTGCGGGACGGCACCGCATCCTTCGGGCGCTGCATCCCGCGGACCCGCGGACCACGGGGGCGGCGCTGCGCGCGCACCACCGCTGGGTCGAACTGGAAGAGCTGTTCCTGACGCGTTTCTACGAGCGGGTCGGAGCCCTCACCGTGCTGCCGCCCGCGGCGGCGGCGGATGGCGCGGCCCTGGTCGCGAACGCCGGAGGCACTGCCCGGGAGCTGACCGCGGCCGGCCTGTCCGACCGCTATCCGCACCTGCGCCTGGACACCGGCCTCGGCGCCGTACTGGAGGAAGAGGCGGGCGTCCTGCTCGCCGGACGCGTCCTCGCCGCCTGCGCCGGCTGGCTGAAGTGGCAGCGGGGGGTCGAGCTGGTCGAGCACCGGGCCGTGTCCGCCGTCGACGGCGGGAGCGGCACCGTGCACCTGGCCGACGGGCGGGCGGTGCTCGGTGACGCGGTGCTCGTGGCGGTGGACCCCCGGTCCCGCGAACTGCTGCCGGAGGGTGTCGCCGAGCGGCTGACGCTCTACCGGCAGTCCCTCCTGCACTGCCGGGTGCCGCCGCACCAGGCGCGGGCGTGGGCGGCCACCCCGGCCATCGCCTCCCTCGGCACCCCGGGCGGAGCCCGGCTGGTCCCGCCGGTGGCCGGTAGGGGCCTCAAGCTCACCTCGGCCGCCGCCCGCCGGGTGGTGGACGAGATCACCGACCACGCCACCGACCCGTACTGGCAGCGCATCCTGGAGAGGGAGTTCGGCGACGTCCTGCCCGGCTTCGGGCCGGCCTGGGTGACCGCGGCCGAGGACGCCTACTACGCGGCCTTCGCGCCGGCCGGCGGCACGCCCCTGGCCGCCCTGGGCGGCCAGGGGTACGCGTACGCGGCCTGCGGGGGGACGTCCTTGGCGTTCGCGCCGCTCATCGCGAGGTCGCTCGCCGACCGGCTGGCCGGCGCAAGCCCGCCGCCGACCGGTGTCGGCGTGTTCGACGCACCGCCGACGGCCGGGCCCGCCCCGCGGCTCGCGGGACTGCCGGCCGGCGGCCGGGTGTGAGGCAGCTGTACGTCCTGCGCCCCGAGCCCGTGATGCCGTGAGCCTGGCAGCTGTCCGGCCGATCAAGGCCGGCCCTGCATCCCTGCGGGGATGCAGGGATGCAGCACCGCCGGATGACCGCTCAGCGACGCCCCTGCGGAGCAGTCGCGTGATCGGCGGACAGGTCCTAATCGGTGCAGTACCTCTTGAGTGCGCTGTTGAAGGCGGTGTCGTAGGCCGTGGTGTAGGCCTCCTTGGCCTTCTGCACGCCCTCCGCGTTGGGGACCAGGCCTTGGGGTTCGCGGACCTTCGGTTGCGGCTTCGCGTCACAGACGCCGGTCTCGGCGAGTGCCTTGCCGTCGGTGAAGCCCTCTTGGGCGCCACGCGCGCGCTCCGAGGCGATGAGCCGCTGGTTGACCGCGTCCTGGGCCTGCTGGCCGCCCAGGCAGGTCGCGCTGGCGCCGCCCTCCTGGAAGGCCCGGTACTTGCCGGCGGGCATTTCACCGGAGGTGAACTTGCCGTCGTCGCCCACCGTGGCGCCGCCACTGCCGCCGCCGTCGGTCTGGTCGAGGAATACCTTGCCCTTCTTGAAGCCGTCGCCGCTGACCACGGCCTTCGCGGGATCGGCGGCGGCCTCGACGAAGCACGCCGCCGCGGGAGCCGCGGCGGGGGCCGCAGCCCCTGCCGCCGCCGCGGCCGGGCCGGCGGCGAGCGATCCGGCAAGGAGGGGGGTGAGCAGAGCGATACGCGTGCGCTTGTTCATGGTCGTTCCCCAGGTGGAGGAGATGTGACAGGGGGAGGCGGGGTGTCACGCGACCGGCCTCGGAGGCAGCCGCTGCACGCGCGGCGGGAATCGACGGCTGCGGAGTGCAGCCCACGACGCCTCCGCCGCGGCGCGGGGTGAGGCGCTCGGAGCGCACCCCGTCGGCCCGGAGGGTTCGTCCGCCCCTCATCCATCGTCCTCCGCCCCTCCAGAGGTGTCGACCGGTGGCAGCGGCTCGGACTCTCCCGCCCGGCGCTGCGGAGACGTAGGCGTCGTGCATTTCGGCTCCGCGCGGGATCGGCCGGACCAGGGTCTGTATCGAGTTGCCCCGTGGAGCAAGGAGCGGCGTTCGGCACGTGCCCTCGGCGTGCGGGACGAATGTCCTCGTAGCGGAGCTACTAGG
>NZ_JBHXAG010000013.1:0-240756 GCF_042726555.1 Streptomyces sp. NPDC060232
GGGAGTCGACGCGGAGCGTCGGCGACTGACGACAACGCCGGAAGCGGCGGTGCCGGACGCCGCAACGCCGCGGGGGAACTCCAGACAGGACCTAGCCAGGGGAAGGATCGCAAGGCGGACGCGGGAGGCGACGCGGAGCGTCGCCGGACCGAGGACGACACGGCGAGGCGCGGCACCGGTCACCGCGGGCCCGGCATGATCCGAAGGACACGGCCTACACCCGGGGGATCCCGCCCGGCCTGCTGCTCCGGGCGGGTCCGTCGGGGGCGAAGACGGCCTCGCGGAAGGTGGTGCGCAGCGGGCCGGCGGCGGCCGGGAGGAGGACCGCCCAGCGGTGGTGGCGGGGGGAGATCCAGACGGCGGGGCCCGGGTCGGTCGGTGCGTGGTGGGTCCAGACGCCGTGCGGGGCGGGGTGCCAGAGGAGCCCGCGGGCGGGAGTGAGTTCGCCCGTACGGATGCGGAGGGACTCGGCCGTCCAGGCGCGGGTGAGGGGCGACGGGCCGCACGCGCGGCCCGGGTCGTCCGGCTCGCTCGCGGTTCCCACGGCACTCGGGGCACTCGCGGGCGCCGGGGCACTGGCCGTACTCGGCGCACTCGGGTGGAGGAGGTGCCTCAGGAAGAGGGCGAGGTCGGCGAGGGGTGCGCGGAGGGTGCCGTCGGCGAGGCGGGTGCGGGTCATGCCCAGCGGGGTCCAGACGCGTGCGGCCGCGAGCTCGGCGAGGGCACTGCCGGAGAGGTGTTCGACGAGACGGGTGAGGGCGGCCGTGCCACCGGGGTGGGTGAGGAGCTGGTGGGCGGTGGTCCCGGCGGGGGTGCCCGCCGCGGCCTCGTCCCCGTACGCGGCCAGCGGGGTGTGCAGCCGCAGCGCGCCCTCGTCGACGAGGGTCCCGACCACCGGCCACAGGGCGAGGACGGCGGTGAGGCCGCCCACGTCGCAGACCTCGTCCGCCCCGTCCGAACGTGCGAGTGGGCCGTCGGGTCCGCCGACGGCCCACACCGCTCCGGGGTCGGCGGACTCCACCAGGGCCCGGACGGCGTCTGCCTGGTCGCTCAGGAGCGTCATGGTCGCTCACGCTAACGACCTCCGCCGCGGGCCCGTGGCAGGTCGCGCCGATCGGCCGCTCCGGCCACTCGAATGGGCCGGAACGCCGGGGATCGGCGTACCGGAAGGAGGGGCGGGGGCCGGTCGGCACCCCGCTCCCCCTCACCGGGTCAGCCCTTGTCGGGGCGGTCGGTCACCCGGAGGGTGTTCAGCAGGGGCTTGCCGAAGCCGGAGTGCGTCACGAAGCGGACGTTGAGCACCCCGTCCGTGACCGTGACCGTGTACGTGCGGGTCAGGGCCGTGTAGGTGCCCGCCTCCAGCGCGATGTCGAGGGAGGGCAGGACCTGCGTGCCCTCGGCGAGGACGTCGAAGACGCGCTTGTCCGGCTTGGTGGAGGACAGCTCCGCGAAGCCGAGCTCCACCGTGTAGGTGCCGTTCGGCACGTTGTCGAAGCGGTACTCGTACATGCCCTCACGGGCGTTGCGGAAGAGCCGCTGCTCGTCGGTGCCGGCGATGGTGCGGCCGGTGGACCGGACGGTGCCGTTGCCCTGGTATCCGTACGAGCCGGCCGTGTACTTGCGGTCCGGGGACCAGGCGTCGCCGAGGGCGTCGGTGGAGCCGTAGCCGGATCCCGCGTCCAGGCCGACCTGGTAGCGCGGGACGACGACCTTGACCGGGACGGTGAGGACCGGGGTGCGGCCGCTCGCCGAGGCGATCTTCAGGTCGGCGGTGAGGACCGTGCCGGGAGCCAGTGCGCTCGTGTCGACCGAGAGGGTGACCGGTGCCTTCCCGCCCGTGGGCAGGTCGCCGCCGGCCGGTGTGGCCGTCAGCCAGGCCGCGTCCTCCGACACCGTGAACGCCGTGCCGAGGCCCGGGTTGGTGAGGTCCAGGGTCCGGGTCCGCTGCTGGCCGGCCGGGAGCACGACCTCCAGCGCCGGCTTGGACGCCGTCACCTTGCCGGTGCGCAGGGACTGCGTCACCGTCGTGACGTCGGCGGCCTTGACCTCCACCGTGGCCGTGGCGGGCTCGTACTGCGCCGCCGCGAGGGAGACGGCGCGCGAGCCGGAGGGGCTCTGGACGACGTACCCGCCGTCAGCGGCGGTGGTCGCCGACACCGCGCTGTCGCCCGTGCCGACGGTCACCGTGGCCCCGGCGACGCCGTCGCCGTCGTTGGCGTCGAGGACCCTGCCTGCCACCACGCCGCTCTTGGTGGTGCGGAAGGCGATGGACAGGCCGTCGGTGATGACCGGGGTGTTGAAGGAGTACGCGAAGGCGTCGGTTCCGGTGGCGTTCTCCACACCGACCGTGGCCGTGGAGCCGCCCTTGATGCCGGTGCCACCGGTGTTCTTGTAGGAGTAGCTGACGGTGCCGTCCTCGCCGATCGCCGCGGAGAAGGAGAACTTCTCGGCCTGCGCCGACCAGTGGGCCACCTCGCGCCACTCGATCACGTAGCTGCGGTGCGGGGCGGTGCCGGTGACCGCGGTGAAGACGCCCGAGCCGCTGCCCGCCGCGCCGACGACCAGGTCGTCCCAGAAGGGGTAGAGGGCGGCGTTGGGCGTGGCCGTGCTCGGGAGGTCCCCGTTGATGTCGCCGGTGTGGTTCCCGCCGAAGCTGACCGTGCCGTTCGTGCCGATCCAGGCCTGGGCGTAGGTCTTGCCGTACAGCGGCAGCGGGAAGGGCAGGTCGACCCGTTCGGTGGTGTTGTCGCCGGTGAGGGCGAGCTGCCGGCTGCCCTGCACGTAGGGCCGGTCGCCCGCGGTGGCGCAGGCGTAGCCGTAGCCGTCGATGCGCTCGGGCAGGTTCACGGTGACGGTGGTGTCCCCGCCGACGGTGACCTCCGCCGTACCGGCGCTGAGGCAGCGGGAGGCGTGGGTGGCGTTCACCCGGTAGGTGCCGTGGGGCAGGGTCACCTCGAAGCGGCCCTGTGGGTCGGTGGTCGCGGTCACCGGGGTGTCGGCGATGGTGACGGCCGCCCCCGCGGCCGGGCCGGAGGCCGAGGCGACGGTGCCGGTGACCTTGCCGGAGGCCGCCTGGGTGAGGGTGAAGTCGCCGGTGGCGGTGGCGTTCTCGGTCACGGTGGCGGTCGCGGTCTGCTGCCCGTAGCCGAACTTGGCGGCGGTCAGGGTGTACTCGCCCACCGACAGGGCCGGGAAGGTGTAGCTGCCGTCGGCCGCCGTGGTGGTCGTGCGGTCGATGGGTCCGTCAGCGGTGACCTTCACGCCCGCGAGGGGCTGGCCGCCGGAGCGGACGGTGCCGCCGAGGGCGCCGATCGCGCCGCGCGGGGCGGCGTTGACGGCGGCGAGGACGTCGAGCCGTCCCTCTCCGAAGACGTTGTTGTCGGCGGCGCTGCCACCGCACTGGCTGCTGTCGGTGTCCAGGGCGGTGCCGTCGAGGAGGGACTCGGTCTGCGCGATGTCGCCTTCGAGGGACGGGGCGGCGGACCACAGCAGGGCCACGGCTGCCGCGGTGTGCGGTGAGGCCATGGAGGTGCCGGAGAAGGCCTCGTACGCGCCGCCGGGCACGGAGGAGCGGACGTTCACGCCCGGGGCGGAGATGTTCGGCTTGACGATGCCGCCGGGGCCGGCGCCGCGCGAGGAGAAGGACGCGATCGCGTTGTTGATGTCGAAGGCGCCGGAGCTGTAGGAGCTGGCGTAGTCACCCGGTGAGCCGCTGGTGGAGCAGCCGGGTCCGGCGTTGCCGTTGGAGAAGGCCGGGAAGATGCCGGCGGCCCGCCAGGTGTCGACGATCTGCTGGTACCAGGTGTCGCCGCCCGCGCCGCCCCAGGAGTTGTTGACGATGTGCGGGGCCAGGTCGGGTCGCGGGTTCTGCCCGTTCAGGTCGGTCGGGGCGACGATCCACTGGCCGGAGGCGAGCAGTGAGGCCTCGGAGCAGGAGTTGGACTCGCAGCCCTTGGCGGCGATCCACTTGGCGCCGGGGGCGACGCCGATCTTGTTGGCGCCGCCGTCGTCGCCGACCATCGTGCCCATGGTGTGGGTGCCGTGGTCGTTGTTGTCGCACGGTGCGGCGCCCGCGCAGACGCCCGCCGGGTCGAACCAGTTGTGGTCGTGGGAGTAGGTGCCGTCGGCGTTCCTGCCGCGGTACTGGCCCGCCACGGCGGGGTGGGTGTGGTCGACGCCGCTGTCGATGTTGGCGACGACGATGCCCTCGCCGCGGACCCCGATCCGGTCCCACACCTGAGGGGCCTTGATCCGGTCGATGTTCCACTCGACGGCGTCGGCGACGGCCTTCTCGCGCTTGCCCTCGGCGGGCTGGGGGAGGTCGACCTTGTCGTCGGCGTCGATCCGGGCCACCTCGGGGCGCTGGGCGAGGGTTCCGGCGAGCTTCTCGCTGCCGACGACGCGCACGGCGTTCACGATCCAGTACGAGGTGTACTCGGCCCCGGCGCCTTCCAGGGCCTTGACGACGTCGGCCTGGCTGCGCGCGGCGTGGTCCTTCTTCGTCCTCAGCACGGTCTCGGCCTTGGCGGCGCGCGTCTGCTGCTTCCCCGCGGCGGTGAGGTCGGCGGCGCTGTCGAGGTAGACCCAGAAGACGGCCTTGGCCGCGCCGTCGAGCTGGGCGCGGAGCTTGGGTTCGATCTTGCGCTCGGCCGCGCTCGGCGCGCCGGTGCCGGGATCGGGTGCGGCCGCGGCGACTCCCGCGCCGAGCGGGAGCAGCAGGACGGAGGTGAGGGCGGCGAGCGCCGTGCGTAAGGACCGTGCGGGCCGGACCGGCCTTGTGGGCCGTAAGGCTCGTGAGGACCGCTTGTCGCGTTGGGCCACGTGTTGTCTCCTCGTACGCCGTGTGCGGGATGTGCGGGAAGGGTGCGCGTGACGTGCGCGGGTCATGGTGAAGTAGACGTCATGCTCATTACAAGAGGGCCTTATGAGCCGTCCCCGGCCGCGCATACCGGCGCCGCGCCCGGTGGCCCTTGCGCGCCGGGCGCGCCAGCCTGAAGGCATGACCGTGCCCGCCGAGCCTCCCGACGTGCCGCCCGAGCCCGCCGTCCCGCTGGCCTCGGCGCGCGGCCGGTGGATCCTGCTGGCCACGGTGCTCGGGTCGACCATGGCCATGCTCGACTCGACCGTGGTGAACGTGGCGCTCCCGCGCATCGGCGAGGACCTCGACGCCGATCTGGCGGCGCTCCAGTGGACGGTGAACGCCTATCTGCTCACCCTGGCCGGGCTGATCCTGGTCGGCGGCTCACTGAGTGACCGCTTCGGACGGCGCCGGATCTTCACAGTCGGAGTGGTGTGGTTCGCCGTCGGCTCGCTGCTGTGCGGCGTCGCGCCGAACGCCGGGGTGCTGATCGCGGCCCGGGCCCTGCAGGGTATCGGCGGGGCACTGCTGACGCCCGGCTCCCTGGCCCTGATCCAGGCGTCGATCCGCGCCGAGGACCGGGGGCGTGCGATCGGCCTGTGGTCGGGGTTCGGCGGGGTGGGCGCCGCGGTGGGGCCGTTCCTCGGCGGCTGGCTGGTGGACGGGCCCGGCTGGCGGTGGGTCTTCCTGCTGAACGTTCCGTTGGCCGCGGTGTGCGTGCCGGTCGCCCTGCGGCATGTACCGGAATCCCGGGACCCGCAGGCGCACGGGCGGTTCGACGCGGCCGGCGCGGCACTCGGCGCGGGCGCCCTGGGACTGGTCACCTACGCGCTGATCGAAGCCCGGTCCGGATCGGCGGCGGTGATCGTCGCGGCGGTTCTCGGGGGCCTGCTGGGCGGCGCCTTCGTGTACGTGGAGCGGCGGGGGACCGACCCGATGGTGCCTCCGGACATCTTCGCGTCCCGGCTGTTCACCGCTGTGAACCTGGTCACCCTGTGCGTGTACGCGGCCATCGGAGGGTTCTTCTTCCTCGTTGTGCTCCAGCTCCAGGTGGTGTCCGGGTACTCGGCGCTGGCCGCCGGGGCCGCGATGCTGCCGACGACCCTTCTGATGCTCCTCCTGTCGGCGCGCTCGGGTGAGCTCGGGGAGCGGATCGGACCGCGCATCCCGCTCACGGTGGGGCCGGTGCTGTGCGCGGTGGGGACGCTGCTGATGCTGCGGGTGGGGCCCGCGGCCTCCTACGTACAGGACGTGCTGCCCGCGATGGTCGTGATGGGCATGGGCCTGGTAACCCTGGTCGCCCCGCTGACGTCCACCGTGCTGGCCTCGGTGGACCCCGGCCGGGCGGGACTGGCCAGCGGCATCAACAACGCGGCGGCGCGCGTCGCCGGGCTGCTCGCGGTGGCGGCGCTGCCGCTGCTGTCCGGAATGGGGCCCGAGTCGTACCGCTCGGCGAGCCAGTTCGACGCCGCGTTCGGGCGGGCCATGCTCTGGTGCACCGGGGCGTTCCTGGCCGGCGCCGCCGTAGCCTGGGCGACCGTACGCTCCCCCGCACCCGGCGTGTGCCACCCGCAGTGCCACACGTACTGCGCGGTGTCGGCTCCGCCGCTCGAACCCCGCGAGCGGGGTGACCGTACGACGCCGGGCTGATCCCCGTGCGCTGGAGCGCGACGGCCGATCTGGTGGCGGGCACGGCTGTCGCCGCCGTCGGACTCGTGTGCGTGGCGCGCGTACGGCGGGCCCGCGACCTGCCCCGTGGCGGCGCTGCCGCTGCTGGTCGGCGTCGCGACCGCCGCGGTGCTCGCGTACGCCCTCACCACCGGGCCGATGACGGCCGAGACCCCGGGCCGCACCATCGGCTACGGCGTGAATGTTCCGTGGATGCCGCTGGTCCTGACGGGCTGTCTGTTCGCCACTCTGCGCGCGTTGCTGCTCGTCGGCGACCGACGGCTGCGGACCCTCGGGGTGGTGCCGGCGGCGGGGCACCGGCCTGCTCAGCGCTGTGGCGGCCGGAATTCGCCTCCACCCGGTGCACCCTCGCCGCGGTCGCCTCGCTGCTGGTGCTGGGCCGGGTGCGGCGCCGTGAACCGGCCGCCGGAGACCGCTGATCGACCGGAAGTTACCTAGACGTATGTAGTGACTTCACACGCGGGCAGCAGTAGAACTCGTTCCTATTCCATCGAGAGTGAGGAACGTCACATGAGTGACAACCCGCTGCCGGAAAGAGGCTCCAATGGAATCTCCCGCCGCGGATTCCTGGGTAGAACAGGTTCCATCGTCGGGGCCGTGGCCCTGGCCGGTCACCTCGCGCCCGCGGCGGCGCGGGCGGCGGCTGCCGCACCGGGACCGATCGGTGACGGCGCACGCGTACCGGTCCTGGTCATCGGCACCGGCTACGGCGGGTCGGTCGCGGCTCTGCGGCTGGCGCAGGCCGGAGTGGACGTGCAGATGATCGAGATGGGCATGAACTGGGACACCCCGGGCCCGGACGGCAAGGTCTTCCCGAAGGTGACCAGCCCGGACTACCGCTCGTTCTGGCTCCGCACGCGGACGAAGGCGCCGCTCAGCAACTTCCTCGGCTTCCCCATCGACAAGGACGTCCCCAGGTACACCGGGATCCTGGACGCCGAGGACTTCGCTGGCATCACCGTCTACCAGGGCCGCGGTGTCGGCGGCGGTTCGCTGGTCAACGGCGGCATGGCGGTCACGCCCAAGCGCGCCCACTTCGCCGCCGTCCTCCCGTCGGTGAACGCCGACGAGATGTACGACACCTACTACCCCAGGGCCAACGCCGGTCTCGGCGTCGGGATGATCGACCCGGCCTGGTTCGACACCGCCGACTGTTACCAGTTCTCCAGGGTCGGCCGCAAGCACGCCCAGCGGTCCGGCTTCGCCTGGACGTTCGTGCCCGACGTGTACGACTGGGACTACATGAAGAAGGAGGCCGCGGGCACCGTCACCAAGTCCGCCCTGGCCGGCGAGATCCTCTACGGCAACAACGCCGGCAAGAAGTCGCTCGTCCAGACCTACCTCGCGCAGGCCAGGGCCACGGGCAGGGTCACCGTCTCGCCGCTGCACAAGGTCACCACGGTCTCCCCCGCCGCCGGCGGCGGCTACACCGTCGCCATCGACCAGCTCAACACCACCGGCGACACCGTGGCCACCAAGACCGTGACGGCCGAGCGGGTGTTCTTCGCGGCCGGCAGCGTCGGCACCAGCAAGCTGCTGGTCAGACTGAAGGCCACCGGAGCACTGCCGAACCTGGGCGGCGAGGTCGGCAAGGGCTGGGGCGAGAACGGCAACGTCATGTGCGGCCGCGCCAACCACATGTGGGACCCGACCGGCAAGCTCCAGTCGACCATCCCCTGCTCCGGCATCGACAACTGGGACGCCGGCGGCGCCTTCGCCGAGGTCGCCCCGCTGCCCACCGGGATCGAGACGTACGCCTCCTTCTACCTGTCGATCACGAAGAACCCCCACCGGGCCGAGTTCACCTGGAACGCCGCGACGGGCAAGGCCGACCTGAGCTGGCAGACGGCATGGAAGCAGCCGTCCATCACCATGGCCAAGACCATCTTCGACAAGATCAATTCGAAGGAGGGGACGATCTACCGGTACGACCTGTTCGGCGGCAACAAGATCTGGCACGACACCCTCACCTACCACCCGCTCGGCGGCGCCGTCCTCGACAAGGCCACCGACAACTACGGCCGTCTGCACGGCTACACCGGTCTGTACGTGATCGACGGCGCGCTGATCCCCGGAAACGCCAGCGTGAACCCGTTCGTCACCATCACCGCGCTCGCCGAGCGCAACATCGAGAAGATCATCGCCACAGACCTCTCGTAGGGCCGCGTCCTCCCCCCAGCGGCCGGGGCCGTTCGGATGCGCCGAACGGCCCCTTCTTCATGGTCCGCCTCACCTTCCCCCTTGCCTTCCGCCGTCACCGCCTTTGAGTTCCGCCTTCACGCCGCCGTGCCCCGCCCGGCTCCGTGCCCGGCTCCGTGCCCGGGCAGCACGCAGACGTTGTCGAGGCCCAGCACGTGGTTGAGCCGCCCGAAGGCCAGCCAGGACCCGATGCTCATCGTGAGTTCCACGATCTCCAACTGGCTGTAGTGCGCGGTCATCCGGCCCCAGAACTCGTCGTCGAGCCCGTGGTGGTCGAGGGTGTACCGCTCGGCGTACTCCGCCGCCAGCCGGGTGCGCTCGTCGAACGCGTCGGTGGTGCGCCACTCGGTGACCGCGTCGGCGAACTCCTCCTCGACCTTCTGCCCGTCCCGTTCGGTGCGCCAGTCCAGGCAGAACACGCATCCGTTGATCTGCGCGACGCGCAGCCGGGCCGCCTCGAACTCGCGCAGCCCCAGCGTGGTGTGGGCGTACACCGACAGGGAGAAGTTCGCGGCGGCCATGCCGATCCCGGGGACCATATCGCCCCACACGTACTCGATCGGGTGCTGGCCTTCGGGGATGTCGATCCTCATGACGGTTTCCTTCCGAGTCTGCCGGTGGCGGGGCGCAGCGGGATGTCGAGGGCGTCGTAGAGTCCGGGCTCCGCCTCGGTGAGCCAGTCGATGGCGCCGACGAGACGGCCGACGGCGGTGGCGTTGCCGCCGGCGGAGCGGTTCTCGCCCTCGTCGGTGGCCTCGATGGTGACCTCGATGCGGGGGCGGCCCTCGATGACGACGCGGTGGGCGCCGTCACCGCCGTCCGGCGGCACGGGCCAGTCCGGTGCGCACGAGGCGTGGATACGGGTGACGTGCTCGATGACGATGCGGGGCTCGCCTGCGACGATGCCCTGGACCTCGAAGCGGATCGCGCCCTGGGTGCCCGCCTCGAACTCGCCCATGCTGCGTGTGGTCACGGTGGTGTCGAGGGCGCGGCGCTCCGACGTCTCACGGATCTCGTCGAGTTCGACGCCGAGCGCCCGGGCCATCATCCGTATCTGGCCGCCCCAGACCATCGTCGGGATCGAGGGCATGAGCATCATCGGCTCGAAGTCCATGGGGTGGCCCATGCCGACCAGATCACGGACGGAGTCCGGCTGGTCGTAGGTGGAGTAGTCGAAGATCTCCTGGCAGCGGACGGCGTCGATCGTGGTGCCGAGTCCGCTGATCAGGAGCGGGAGCACGTCGTTGCCCCAGCCGGGGTCGACGCCGGAGGCGAAGAGCGAGCCGCCGCCCTCCGCGACGGCCGCCAGCACCGGGTCGCGGAACTCCGGCGGGGCGCTGCGGTGGTCGTAGAGCGGGTAGAGGGCCGGGCTGACGACGACCGCGCCCGCCCGGATCGCACGGGTGATGTCGGCGAGGGCCTCGTCGGGCCGGACGTCACCGGACGCGGCGTACACCACCGCTCTGGGGCGGCCGGCCAGTACGGCTTCGACATCGTCGGTGGCCTCGACCCCCAACAGGTGGTCGAGACCGCCGAGTTCGCCGGCGTCGCGGCCGACCTTGGCTGGACTGTGGACGATGACTGCGGACAGTTTCAGCGCGGGATGGGCCGCGACGGCGCGGATGGCCAGACGGCCGACGTTGCCGGTACCCCAGACAACCGTGGGAATCATGCGCGGAGGGTAGCCACCACCCCCGCACCTTTCCATAGCCGCGCGGCACCGGCTCGCGCGCTCCCGGTGGTTACTGGTTCTGGCCACCCAGGACGAAGAGGAGGTAGACGAAGAAGGCGAAGAGGTGGCCCACGAAAAGGTAGGCGATCAGCCGGATGATCAGGCCGCGGGGGAACTTGGCCTCGAAACGCGCGCGTACGCCGACGGGCTCGTCCGCAGGGGGCACGGGGGTCATGGGGGCTCCTCGCCTATCGGTGATGCGTGGTGGTCGTGGTCCCGCCGAGGCACAGCCCGCCAAGGCTGCTCTGGAGCAGGGTGTGGACGAACAGCAGGTCGGCTCCGCCGGAGGAGGCGCCGCCGATCCGGTGCGGGGTGAGGGAGTCGAAGTGGGCGCTGTCCCCCGGCTCCAGCAGGTACTCGGCCTCGCCCAGGTGCAGGCGCAGCCGCCCTTCCAGGACGTACAGCCATTCCTCGCCGGGATGGACGCGGACCAGGTCGTCCGGGCCGCGGCCGTGCGGGACGTGCACGCGCAGCGCCTGCATCCCGCGCCCGGCGCCGCCCGCCTGCCAGTACGTCCAGCCGTCGGCCTCCCGGGCGCCCGGACCGCCGGCCCGTACGATGGGATCGGCGACGGCGGAGGTCTCGCCGAGCAGCTCGGAGACCGTCGTACCGTAAGTGCGGGCGAGCCCCAGCAGAAGCGGCAGCGAGGGCTGGCGCCGGCCGGTCTCCAGCCGGGACAGGTGGGCGGGCGAGAGCCTGGCCCGGGCGGCAGCGGCCTCCAGGGTGAGGCCGGCGCGGCGGCGCAGCTCGCGCAGCTGCGGTGCCACGGCGGGCAGCTCGTCGGCGGCGTCGTCCGAGCCGGGAGCGTCTTCGCCGCCGGGGGCGGGACCAGGGTTCATGCCCCCGATTGAGCCAGAATCTTGCCCTCCTGGCAAACCTCCTTGCCTCTGAGGCAAATATCGTGGGCGCCGCCGCTACCACCAGCGGACCGGATACCGGGGCGCCTCCCGGCGCAGGCGGGAGGCGGCGAGGCCGCCGAGGACGAGCATCACCGTGGCGCAGAGCAGCAGGGGGACGAACCGCGCGGGGGCCGGGGTCTGCAGCACGACGACGACGGCGGTGGCGCACGCGGGCGAGTGCGGGGTGCGGGTGAGACTCGTGGCGGCGAAGGTGAGCCCTGCGGCCAGGGCCGCGCTCCAGGGGCTGCTCGGCGCCGTGGCGAGGACCGCGTAGCCGGCCGCAGCGCCGAGCAGGTGGGCGACGACGACGGTCCGGGGCTGGGCCGTCGGCAGGGTGGGGGTGTAGTGGAGGACGGCGGCGCTCGCGGCCAGGGACGGTATGAGGACCGGTTCGCTGATCATCGCGCCGACGGCGGCGAGGGCGAGGAGGACGGCGGCGACCGCGCCGGTGCCGGGAAGGGCCGCGACCACGGCGGTCCGGGCACGCCGCAGGCGCCCGGCCCCCTCCGGGGGCGGTGCGTCGTCGCGGGGCGCCTGGAGGCCGGGTAGGGGCCGGCGGGTCAGCACGGAGTCAAGGTCCACGGTGGCGGCTCCTGGCACGGCGGGTCACGGTCACGGGCGCGGTCACGGCCGCGGTCGGCTGGACGACGGGCGGGCCCGCCGTGGTGTGTGCCCGCCGCTACGGGCCGGCACGTGGACAGCCACCCTGCACCGCCGGTCTATCGCCGCCCTATGACGGTTCGGTGGTCCGCTCTCCACCCGCCGCCGGCCCTTCGCCGGCTGCCCTCAGGGGGTGTTCCCCTGGGCCAGGACCGTCTCGACGGTGTCGGCCTGCTCCGCGCCCTTGTCCGGGCGGTGCCTCACCACCCGCGCGAAGCGCAGGGCCACTCCGGCCGGGTAGCGCGTCGAGCGCTGCAGGCCGTCGTAGGCGATCTCCACCACCAGTTCGGGCCGGACCCGTACGGTGAACCCGTCGTCCGAGGTGGCGAGCGCGCGCAGCGCCTGCGTCTGCCAGCGCAGCATCTCGTCGGTAAGGCCCTTGAAGGTCTTGCCGAGCATGGCGTAGGTGCCGTCGGCGGCCCGCGCTCCCAAGTGCAGGTTCGAGAGCAGTCCGGTGCGCCGCCCGTGCCCCCATTCGGCCGCGAGCACGACCAGGTCCAGGGTGTGCACCGGTTTCACCTTCAGCCAGTGCTTGCCGCGCCGGCCGGCCGCGTAGGCCGATCCCAGGGCCTTGACCACCACGCCCTCGTGACCGCGGCGCAGGGTCTCGGCCCAGAACTCCAGGGCCTGCGCCGCCTGCGCCGCCGGGTCTGCCACCTCCAGGCGGCCGACCCGGGCGCTCTCGGGCACGAGGGCGGCCAGGGCCGCGTACCGCTCGCGGACCGGGAGGTCGAGCAGGCAGTCGCCGCCGACGGCCAGGACGTCGAAGAAGTAGGGGACCACCGGGAGCGTCCGCCGGGCGGCGTCCACGTCCACCCGGGAGCCGACCCGGCTCGCGATCTCCTGGAAGGGGACGGGGCGGCCGTCCGCCGCCTGCCCGATGACCTCCCCGTCGAGGATGAACCGCTCCCCCGGCAGCGACCGGGCCAGGTCCGCCACCTCCGGCAGCCGCCCGGTGATCTCGTCGAGGGAGCGCGTGTAGACCCGTACGTCGTCCCCCTCGCGGTGGACCTGCACGCGGATCCCGTCGAGCTTCTCCTCCACCGCACACGGGCCGAGCGCGGCCAGCGCCTCGGTGACCGATGCGGCTGTGCCCGCCAGCATCGGCTGTACGGGCCGCCCCACCCGCAGGGTCACGGCGCGCAGCGCCTCGGGGCCGTCGGCCAGCACCGCCTCGGCCACCCGCGGCAGGGAGCCGTCCAGCATCACCGCCCGGCGCAGCTCGGCGGCGGGTACCCCGGCGGCCGCGGCCACGCCGTCCAGGGCCACCGCGTCGAGCGCCCCCTGGCGTACCTCGCCGGACAGCAGGCTGCGCAGGAAGGCCTGCTCGGCCTCGGTGGCCGCGCCGAGCAGCCCGGCGACGATCGCGCTGCGCCGGGCGGCGGACCCGGCGCCGGCCTCCGCGACCAGTCCGTTCACCGCGTCGTCGACGTCGCGGACGGTGAGGGTGGGGACGGCTGCCGGTGCGGTCTCCTGGCCCAGGGTGCGCCAGCCGATGCCGGGGCGGCCCTGCGGGAGGCGCCCGGAGAGGTAGGAGATGACCAGCCCGGCCTCCTCGGGCGGAGCCGCCGCGAACAGTTCCGCGAGCAGCGCGGTCTTGCGGGACCGGGCGGAAGTGTCGGCGACTTCCCGGGACACACGGGCGACCTCGGCCAGCAGCATGCGGCCATCCTCCCGCCGGGCGGCGCGATGCGCAGGTCGGACGCCTGTACCGCGGGGGTGGGCGGGGGGGGCGGGGCGCCCGTACCGCGGGGGTGGGCGGGCGGACGGGGCGCCCGTACCGCGGGTGCGGTACGCGGAGGCGGCGCCCTCATCCCTGAGAAGGTCGGGGGTTCCGCCTGTGGGTGCTCGGAGGTCGGGCGACAGGCCCTTAGGGTGCCCGTATGAAGCTCCGTATGCCCCGGCGCCGCCGAGACCGCCTGTTCGCGGGCGCCGCCGCGCTGGCCGTCGTGGCGGGGGCCGGTACGTGGACGGCCTCGTCCGCGTCCGGCGACGCGCCCGCCGTGCACCGCCGGGACCAGGTTCTGAACATGCCCGGTGCCGACATCGACACCTCCTACTTCGTCGCGGGCGACGGGAAGGGCGGTGGGGCGAAACGTCCCGCCGTACTCCTCGGGCACGGCTTCGGGGGCAGCAAGGACGACGTCCGTGCACAGGCCGAGCGTCTGGCCCGCGACGGCTACGCCGTCATGACCTGGTCGGCGCGCGGCTTCGGCCGCTCCGGCGGCCGGATCGGGCTCAACGACCCCGAACACGAGGTCAAGGACGTCTCCCGGCTCATCGACTGGCTCGCGGCCCGGCCCGAGGTGCGCCTCGACGCGGACGGCGACCCGCGCGTGGGCGTGTCCGGGGCCTCCTACGGCGGGGCGGTCTCGCTGCTGGCGGCCGGTCACGACCGGCGGGTGGACGCGATTGCCCCGGAGATCACGTACTGGAACCTCGCGGACTCCCTCTTCCCGGGCGGCGTCTTCAAGAAGCTGTGGTCGGGGATGTTCTTCACCACCGGCTCGGCCGGCGGGATGCAGCAGGCCGGTACCGCACCGCAGGACACGCCGCAGGGCACGCCGCCGGACAGTGGGACCGGGCGGCCGGAGGCGGGGAGCGGACGGCCGGAGGCCGGGTCCGGGGCCGCCGCCGGCACCGGCACCGGACCCGATACCGGCACCGCGCCCGCGACCGGGTCCGGTCCGCGGGACGCCGTCCCGGCCGGCCCAGGCTGCGGGAAGTTCACCCCCGAGCTGTGCGCGATGTACGAACGCGTCGCCGTGGCAGGGAAGCCTGACGCCGAGGCCCGCACCCTGCTGGAACAGCGCAGCCCGTCGGCGGTCGCCGACCGGATCAGGGTGCCGGCCCTGGTCGTGCAGGGCCAGGACGACTCCCTCTTCCCGCTGGACCAGGCCGATGCCATGGCCACGGCCATCGCGGCCAACGGCGCACCCGTGTCGGTCGACTGGGCGGCCGGCGGACACGACGGCGGCATGCGCGAGGCAGACCGGGTGGAGGCCCGTGTGGCCTCCTGGTTCGACCGCCACCTCAAGGGCGACGAGGGCGCGGACACCGGCCCGGCCTTCCGGGTCTCGCGCTCCGGCGGGATCGACTCCACCGACGGCGAGGTGATACTGCGCGGCGCGAGCGGCGAACACTACCCCGGTCTGTCCTCCGGCCCGCGGGAGTTCGCCCTGACGGGGCGCGAGCAGACCTTCGTCAACCCGGCGGGCGGCGCACCCCCCGCGCTGTCCTCCCTGCCCGGTGTCGGCGGGCAGCTGGCCTCGTTCGGGGCCGGACTCTCGCTGGACTTCCCCGGGCAGAACGCCCGCTTCGAGTCGGCGCCGCTGGCCGAGGACCTGCAGATCACCGGGACCCCGACCGTCACCCTGAAGGTGAGGTCGACGGCTGCGGACGGTTCGGCCGTCCTGTTCGGCAAGGTGTACGACGTGGGGCCCGACGGGCGGCAGCAGGTGCTGCCCTCCCAGCTGGTCGCCCCGCTGCGGGTGGAGAACGCGCAGCAGGGTGCGACCGTACGGCTGCGGCTGCCCGCGATCGACCACTCCGTCGCGGCCGGACACCGCCTGCGGCTCGTGGTCGCCGCCACGGACCTGGGCTACGCGAGCCCGGCCGCCCCGGCCGCCTACACGGTCGCGCTCGAAAGCCCCCTGGCCGTGCCCGTCGCCCCGCGGGTGCGGACCGCCACGGCGGGGCTGCCCGCCTGGACCTGGGGGCTGCCGCTGGGCGCGGCGGCGCTCGCGGCGGCGCTGCTCGGCCTGCGCCGCCCGGGCGGGGGCGGCGTCGCGCGGGTGCGGGCCGGCGTACCGCAGCCGGACCCGGCGCTCGCCGACGTACCGCTGGAGATCACGGGACTGACGAAGAGGTACGCGAAGGCGCAGGACCGGTACGCGGTCCGGGATCTGTCGTTCCGGGTGGAGAAGGGGCAGGTGCTGGGGCTGCTCGGGCCCAACGGGGCGGGCAAGACCACCACGCTGCGGATGCTGATGGGGCTGATCTCGCCGGACGCCGGGGAGATCCGGGTGTTCGGGCACGCGGTGCGGGCCGGAGCACCGGTGCTGTCGCGGGTCGGGGCCTTCGTGGAGGGTGCGGGCTTCCTCCCGCACCTGACGGGCCGCGCCAACCTGGAGCTGTACTGGCAGGCCACCGGCCGCCCGGCCGAGGACTCGCACATGGCGGAGGCCCTGGAGATCGCCGGGCTCGGCGACGCGCTGGAGCGCGCGGTGCGCACGTACTCGCAGGGCATGCGCCAGCGGCTGGCGATCGCACAGGCGATGCTGGGGATGCCGGATCTGCTGATCCTGGACGAGCCGACGAACGGTCTGGACCCGCCGCAGATCCGCGAGATGCGGGACGTGATGATCCGCTACGCGGCCGGCGGGCGGACCGTCATCGTCTCCAGCCACCTGCTGTCGGAGGTCGAGCAGTCCTGCACGCACCTGGTGGTCATGGACCGCGGGCAGCGGGTGGCGGCGGGCGAGGTCGCCGAGATCACCGGTGGCGGGGACACCCTGCTGGTGGCGCTGGCCGAGCCCGCGGACGAGGTGGCCGTCGAGAAGGTGGCGGCGCTGGAGGGGGTGGGTTCCGTGGTGGCCGCGGACGACGGGCTGCTCGTACGGCTCGACGGCGCGACGCCCGCCGGGCTGATCGCCGAACTCGTGCGGCTGGAGGTGCCGGTGACCGCGGTGGGGCCGCACCGGAGACTGGAGGACGCGTTCCTCACCCTGATCGGAGATGCGGCATGAGTACGGCGACGACGGCGCGGGAGGCGGCGCGGGAGGCGGCTGCGGAAACGGCACCGGGCTACCGGGCGAGCCGTACGCTGCCGCTGCGCGTGGAGGCGCTGCGGCAGTGGCGCCGGCGGCGGACCCTCGTGATGGGCGGGGTGCTGGCCGCACTGCCCTTCATCATGATCATCGCGTTCGCGGTGGGCGGCGGGCCTGACAGCAGGGGTGGCGGGAACGGCCGGATCACGCTGATCGACACGGCCACGGCCTCGGGCGCGAACTTCGCCGCGACCTGCCTGTTCGTGTCGGCCGGTTTCCTGCTGGTGGTGCCGGTCGCGCTGTTCTGCGGGGACACCGTGGCCTCGGAGGCGAGCTGGTCCTCACTGCGCTATCTGCTGGCGTCGCCGGTGCCGAGGGCGCGGCTGCTGTGGAGCAAGCTGGTGGTGGCGCTGGGATTCAGCCTGGCGGCGATCGTGCTGCTGCCGGTGGTGGCGCTGGCGGCGGGCACGGTCGCTTACGGGTGGGGGCCGCTGAAGCTCCCGGCGGGCGGCGCGCTCGCGGCCGGGGACACGGTGCCGCGGCTCGCGCTGGCGGTGGGCTTCGTCTTCGTCTCGCAGCTGGTGACGGCGGGGCTGGCGTTCTGGCTGTCCACGCGGACGGACGCGCCGCTGGGCGCGGTGGGCGGCGCGGTCGGGCTGACGATCGTCGGCAACGTCCTGGACGCGGTGACGGCGCTCGGCTCGTGGCGTGAGTTCCTGCCGGCGCACTGGCAGTTCGCGTGGGCGGACGCCTTGCAGCCGCAGCTGGAGTGGGGCGGGATGGTGAAGGGGGCGGTGGTGTCGGTGTCGTACGCGCTGGTGCTGTTCGCCCTGGCCTTCCGCGGCTTCTCCCGCAAGGACATCGTGTCCTGATCCGGCGGGCCGACGGGCATACGGGCCGACGGGTCGGCCGCCGGCCTGCGCGACGAGCCCTGCTCCTCCCCCCTGCGGGGCATGGGGAGCGCTCGTCGTCGTCTGCGTTCGGGGCCTCTACGCGGGGACGCCCGGTGCGATCGCGTCGATCTCGGCGAGCAGGTCCGCGTCCAGCGGGCGTTCACCGGCGGCCGCGTTCGCGCGTACCTGCTCGGCGGAGGTGGCGCCGGCGATGACGGAGGCGCAGCCGGGCTGGGCGCAGAGCCAGCCGATGGCGAGTTCGAGGACGGTGCGGTCGTGCTTCTCGGCGAGGGCGGCCAGTGCCTCGACCACGTCAAGGCGCTCCTCGGTGAGGTAGGAGCTCCTGCCTTCGAGGCGGGAGCCGGCCGGGACAGGCGCGCCCCGGCGGATCTTCCCGGTCAGCAGGCCGTTGGCGAGCGGGTAGTACGGGAGTACGCCGACGCCGTAGTGCCGGGCCGCCGGGACCAGCTCGCGCTCGGCCGACCGCTCCAGCAGGGACCACTCGTTCTGCGCGGACACGAAGGGGACGGAGCCCGTCTCGCGGGCGACGTGCGCGGCTTCGGCGAGCTGCCAGCCGGTGAAGTTGGAGTGGCCGATGTAGCGGACCTTGCCCTCGGCGACGAGCTCGGTGAGAGCGGCCAGCGTCTCGGCGACGGGCGTGGCCGGGTCGTGGCTGTGCAGCTGGAGCAGGTCCACGTGGTCGGTTTCGAGGCGGCGCAGGGACTCCTCGACGGCCCGCCGGATGTAGGCGCGGCTGCCGCGGGAGCCGGCGGCGGGCCCGTACTGCATGTCGACGCCGTCGTAGCCGAACTTGGTGGCGAGGACGACCTGGTCGCGCCGGCCCTTCAGGGCCTGACCGAGGTACCGCTCGGAACCGCCCCCGCCGCCGTAGATGTCGGCGGTGTCGAGCAGGGTGACGCCCGCCTCCAGGGCGGCGTCGACGACGGCCCAGGTGGCCTGGGCGTCGAGCCGGCCGCCGAAGTTGTTGCAGCCGAGGCCGACGGCGGAGACCTGCAGGCCTGAACTGCCCAGCGGGAGATAGCGCATGTGTGTTCGTTCCTCCGACTCGACGGGTGCACGGTCAAGGGAGTCACGACGGAGTCACGCCCCCCACTGCATCCTGCCAGCCGGAACCGCCGCAGCGAGCCGATTTCCGAGCCGGCTCGGAGGGCTCGGGCATGGATCCCGGTGTTGCCTGCTGGCGGCGCGTACGCGGCGCAGACGCCCCGTCACATGGTGAACCCCCCGTTCCAAGCGGTCTTGCGGGGTACGCCGTGGCCTTGAAGCCGGGGCCGCGCATGACCGTGCCGACGTCAGCCCTACGTGAAGCGGCACCCTGGCCGCCCGACACCGCCTGGGCAACCCGGAGCACTCCAGCCCAAGAGCGAGGTCGGCGTCCGTGAGAAGTACCGGATCTGGTTCGTCCTCGCGTCCTTGGCCGGCATAGCCGTGCTGATCGTCGGCGGGGTCCTGTTGTGGGTCAACGTGAGCTGGACCATCGCGATGTACCCCTTGTGGATCGGAGTCCTGGTCGCCGCACCGGCCGCCCGGAGTCCCTTCTTCCGGCGGAGCATGGCGGACCGGCGCCTGTACCTGTACGGACACGGGCTGGTGGTGAACACGACCGGGCCGCCCCAGGCTTCGAAGGTGCCGAACCTCCTCGTCTCCCTGACCATGGCGGCCAGCCTCCGCAGCCGGTGGGCAAGAGGATCCAGACGTTTGGAAACCTCGAAACGGTGAAGACGAGCGTCAACACCGGCTCATTTCACGAGGTTGGAGAAGCGCATGGGCATCATTGCCTGGATCCTGATCGGACTGCTCGCGGGCTTCATCGCCAAGGCACTCATGCCGGGCAAGGACCCGGGCGGAGTCATCATCACGATGCTGATCGGCATCGCGGGCGGCCTGCTCGGCGGCTGGCTCGGAAAGGTCATCTTCGGCGTCGACTCCATCGACGGCTTCTTCGACCTCTCCACCTGGATCGCGGCCGTCGTCGGCTCCGTCATCCTTCTCGCCGTCTACCGCCTGGTCACCGGCAACAAGCACCATCACCGCCACGCCTGAGCGACGCCCCGGCTGCCCGCCGCAGTCGCACCGCTCACACGATGGGGCCACAGCCTGGAGGCTGTGGCCCCATCCTGGCGCCTGTCGGGGCGGTGACCTGCCGGGGCGCCGTCCCCGAGGACGTGGTCCCGGAGCCCGAGGACGACACAGTCTGGAGGGCGACCGGTTCACGGGGATCCGGCGCTGCCGCAGGCCCTCGCGGCGGGATCCGCCGTACGGATGCTGCCTGCACCCCTGGGCACCGCGCTCGGCGGACCGCTGGTGGCCGGCCCCGGGGCGGTGCGCAGAGGAACGCGGTGTCGGCCGTGATCGCGTCGAAGGCCCGGGCCAGTTCAACCGTCACGGGTCCGTACAGGACC
The DNA here is from genome assembly GCF_042726555.1 of Streptomyces sp. NPDC060232. Classification (NCBI taxonomy): domain Bacteria; kingdom Bacillati; phylum Actinomycetota; class Actinomycetes; order Kitasatosporales; family Streptomycetaceae; genus Streptomyces; species Streptomyces sp. NPDC060232. The sequence goes on from NZ_JBHXAG010000013.1 coordinate 20,123, forward strand.
GCCCAGCGGGGTTCACGCGCTCCGAGCACCCCCGACGGCCGAAGGCGCGAACGCGTTCAGGCGGCGATCTCGGCAGCGACACGCCATCCGCCTGCTGTGCGCGAGACGCCCGCGATGCCGACGATGGCCGAGTGCTCGTCCCAGGTCTGCCAGTGGGCGACCGCCATCGTGAGGTCGCCGGCGCGGGGCCGGGACGGTGCGGGGAATCAGGAGCCGCGAACCGGCGTTGTCGCAGCATGGGTGACGCATCCCGGCACGGCCATGACGAGCCCGACCCGTCCACCTTCTCGGCCGTGCGCGCACGCCTCGCGGCCGACCGCGCCGACACACTCGCGAGGGTAGCCGCGCTGAGCCGCGACTTCGACGGCATCGTCGCAGCCAACGCCCTGGTCGCGGTCGACGACGAGCACGACCCCGAGGGCGCAACCACCGCCTTCGAGCGTGCCCACGTGGCCGCCCTGATGACCCAGGCGCGCGAACACCTGGGAGAGCTGGACCAGGCATTGCAACGGCTCGAACGAGGCCAGTACGGACGGTGCGAAGGCTGCGGCGGCGCGATTGCGCCCGAACGCCTGGAGATCCGTCCAGCGGCCACCACCTGCGTCCGCTGCGCCCAGTCCGCCGCGCCGCCCCGGCCGCCCCACCGCACCTGACGCCGGCCGCTTTCCCGCCCGGTGCCCATGGGTCTGTGACGATCCATAGCGCGCTGAACGAACATGGGCTGGAAGGGCGCCAGCAGGGATCAGGCCGGGACGGAATCCGCTCGAAGTCCGTTGCCACAGCACCCCCGAAGGGCGTCTCGCGCTCAGGGGCGTCTCACCGGGGGCCTGCCGGCCGGTATCAGAGCCCTCGCCCGCCCGCACCCGGCGAAGTAGCCCGTCCGGCCACCGGCCGCCCGCGGGCGCCCCGCGCGCCGGCCGGGCGAGGACATGCCGGTGGCCCGGCCCCGCGGGCGGGGGTCGGGCCACCGGCGTGCAGTGGTACGGGCTCTGCGCAGCTACCAGCGGTACCAGCGGCCGCTACTGCCCTTCGGGCGGGCGACGAAGCCGATCAGCCACAGCACCAGCACCGCGATCGCGACCCACCAAAGGATCTTCACCGCGAAACCGGCACCGAACAGGAGCAGAACGAGCAGCAGAACAAGAAGCAGGGGAACCATAGTCATCAACCTCCGCAGCACCGAATGCCCGACGGTTCCCCGACCATGCACCCGATTCCTACCGGTTTCTCATCCGTCCCGGCGGGCAGCAGAACGCGCCGCCGCCATGTGAACGCCCCCGGCCGACACCGGGCGCGGCGCCGGGGACTGTCCACACGGCCGGGTTTGCGGGCGGCGATCGGGAGCAGGAGAGCGGTCACGACCAATCCGGTACAGCAACGAGGAGGTCCCCGATGTCGGGCACGGAGAAGAGCAAGGCCCACGCCGAGCAGGCGAAGGGCAAGGCCAAGGAGACCGCCGGTCGAGCCGTCGGCAACGAGCGCATGACCGCGGAGGGGCGGGCCGAGCAGGCCAAGGGCAAGACCCGTCACGCGAAGGAAGACGTGAAGGACGCCTTCCGCCGCTGACCGCGGTCCACAGTCGGCGGTTCGCGGTCCGCGCTCCGCCACCGACCCGTCGCATCGGCTGGGCCCCGACCCCTTCCCCCGGGTCGGGGCCCAGCCGTGTTTCTGCCGAGAACGACAGCGGTACGGGCGGCGACCCCGACCGCGAGACAGCGCGAGAGAGGGAGAACCGCGCCGCCGGCTCGGTGCTTCACCTCGGCTCGGCTGGGTAGCCGAGGGACGACAGAGCACGCGGCAGGGGTTGAGGAGCACCAGTGATCACGCAGGAGCAGATCGCGGCCATGGAAGGATGCACGGCGTTCACGGACCAGGGGCAGCGCCTGGGGCTCGTGGAGTACGTCCTGGTGGACGACACCACCGGCAGGCCCGAGTGGGTGCGCATCATCGATCGGGCGTCCGGCCTGGGTGGGGTGTTCGTCCCGTTGCGCGAGGCGGACCTGCAGGACGGGCGCCTGGTCGTCCCGTATCCGGTGACGACGATCGAGCATGCCCCCTGCGCGGCCCTGGACTGTGGAAGTGTCCTGTCCGTGTCGGAGGAAACGCAGCTCTACCGGCACTACGGCGTGCGTGACGCGCGCGACGAGGTGAATGCGGAAGGCCGGGCGGGCTGGGCGGTCATGGACCGGGCGCAGACCATTCGCCAGGGCACGACCGGACAGGAGCACGCGGTGTCCCGCCTGCAGCAGGTGCAACCGGGGCGGTGACCCGCGGAACCGATTCATGCTGGTGTGGCCGGAGCCCATGACGAGGGCGGTGGTACCCGCCCGGAGAGCCGCAGCGCCCCGTACCCGCCGGTGGCCAGGACCGCGCCGAAGCCGAGGACGAGCCGGGCACATGGTGGACAGCCCGGGTGGAGCCAGGGAGCCGCGGGGCGGTGGCGCCGATCGGATGAGACTCGCGGCCGCACCGCCGGATCAGGAACCGTCCGACGGTCCGGGGTCTCTAGCTTGGGCATGCCATTGCCCTTCCGCAGAGAAGAGAGGTGCAGCATGCGTTTCCTTCTGACCGCCCTTGCCGCCGGCGCCGTCGTGTTCGGTACCGCCGGTGTCGCGAGCGCCGACGTGACCGTGCACTACCATCCTCAGCCCTCGTTCACCCTGGTCTTCGGCGACTGGTCCCAGATCGCCGGGGACGACGTCTTCAACGCCGGCCACGACAACACCGTCGGTTCGAACAACTGACACCCTGACACCGCCCATGGCGCCCCGTTCCCCGTCGCCTTCCGCGCTGATGGCCCACGGCCCGTCCGCCATCGCTGCGCAGCAGGGCTGTCGGGGCCACGGGGCGCCCTGTGTTGTCTCGTCGGCGGGGGGCTTCGGCGCCCGACAGGCCGCCACCCGGCGCCGGTAGAGCCAGGCGTCCACCGCGTCCTGCTCCGGGTGGAGGGCGTAGCCGTAGGGGCGCCGAGCAGCAGGCGCGTGCCGTAGGCGTGGGGCGTGCGCGCGCTCGACGCGGTAGCCGTCGCCTCACTTCGGCCATGGCCACGACGTGCTCAGCGGATCGTCGCGATCACCGAGCGCCGCGCAGTCCCCGCCGGTGGGACCGGTCGAGCCGGAGGGCCGTGCCGTGCAGGGGCCGGTCTCCTCACCGGTGGGGGCAGGGGTGGGTCAGCGCTCCAGGTCGATGGTGAAGCGCCGCGTGCCCGTCCCGATCGTGTCTGCGTGGACCGAGCCCCGGGCCCGGTCGAACTTCCCGGTGCCGCCGGTGATCGCGTTGTCGAACGACGGCGGAGGGCCCGGGACGAGGTGGCCGAAGACCATTCCCTGGACGGCGAGCTGCCCGCCCGGAAGGACGTACGTCACGACGCACTCCTCCGCTCCGCCGTTGTCGACGCGGGTGGTGGTGCAGGTACCGCCGGTCTCGCCTACCTCCCGGCCGTCCTTGTCGAAGAGGATCGAGCGGAAGACGGTCCGGTCGCCCTGGGCGGGCGCGCCACCCGGGTTGACGGGGAAGCGCGACTGCTCGGCGAGCCGGCCGGTGAGGACGATGACCCGGTCCCGGTCCTTCGCGGGGGCGGGCTCGGTGTCCGCCGCGGCGGCGGACACGACGGGGGCGCAGGCGAGGAGGGCGCCCAGCGCGGTGGCAGTGCCGAGAGAGGCTGCTCTGATGGGGCGCATCACATGGCTCCTGAGGTTGACACTCGTGGACGGTCAGGCGACCTATTCATAGCCTCGGCTCTGTTGCCGCCCGGAGTGTCCCGGCGCGAACCACCAGCAGATCCGACCGATCGGACCAGTCGACGTCCTCGGGGCCCGCCGACCCTATCCGCCACCCCTTGCTCGACCTATCGAAATTCGATAGATTTCCATCGCCAGTCGATGGAAGGATGGCTCATGGGAAATCTGACCGTGCGTGCGCTGCGCGCCGTGCTCGCGGTGGTGCTCACCGGGACCGTGTGCGTACAGGCCTTGATGGTGTGGGCGTTGGGGAACGACCCGGAGGACGGGTCACTCCCGCTGACGCCACTGCGCGTGATCACGATCCTCGGCATGGTGTCGGCCCAGGTAGCCCTGGTCTGCGTGTGGCGGCTGGTGACGATGGTGCGACGCGGAACCGTGTTCTCGCACGCCGCCTTCCGGTACGTGGACAGGGTGATCTGGGCGATCGTGGCGGCGGCCGTGCTGTGGTTCGCGGTCACGGCCGTCAACGCCCCCGGCCAGCGGGAGGACCCGGGCGTCACCGTGATCATGGGCGGGATCGGCCTGGCCATCCTGGGAGTAGCGCTCATCGTGCTGGTGCTGCGGATGCTGCTCGCCCAGGCCGTCGCGCTGGACGGCGAAGCGGCGCAGATGCGGGCCGAGCTGGACGAGGTGATCTGATGCCCATCGCCGTCGACATCGACGTGATGCTGGCCAGGCGGAAGATGTCCGTGGGCGAGCTCGCGGACCGGGTGGGGATCACCCCGGCGAACCTGGCGGTACTCAAGAACGGCCGCGCCAAGGCAGTGCGCTTCGCGACGCTTGCCGCGCTCTGCGAGGTACTGGAGTGCCAGCCGGGCGACCTGCTCCGCTGGGAGGCCGAGGACGCCGCGGCGGCGGACGCGGCAGGGCTCTGAACAGCCGCCGGTGTCCGCCGCCCCCCGCATCCCGCCTGCCCGATGAGCACCGCCACGACGGACAGCGGTTCCAGCCACGCCGGGCGTCGCCCCGTTCCGGCCGCTGCCGCTGCCGCACACGACAACGCCGCCGCTTCCGTCAACTCGCCTCCGTTGCCGCCTGGGTGTACCTCGGGCGTGTCGGGCCGACAACTGGGCCGTGCGGGTGGTCATGTTCATTGCAGGAACGATCAGGCCCCGGATGGATGCCACCGGTGCGGTCGGGCTGTGGAACGTTGTCGCCACCTGCCCCGCCGGAGACACCGTCGGGCATGAGGAACGGAGAGACCATGAGCACACAGCTGCCTGCCGGCGTCGTCGCGATCACGCCTGACGGTGCGGAGTGTCCACCCAAGACGCTCGGCCTGTACCGGGACTACAACCGCAAGGGGCCCGGTTACGGAATCGGCGCCGGCTTTGACGTGGACCTGGCGCAGCTGCCGCTTCCCGATGGGGGCAGCATGGCCAAGAACGTCTCGGCGTGGTGGAACCGGACGGACAGCAACGCGATCCTGATCGGCCGGACCGAGCGTGTCCTCAAGGCCGGCGAAAAGCTCGAGGAGCCGTCGGACTCCAACGACACCGTGGTCAGGGTCACCTGGGAGAAGTAGGCCCGCCAGTCGGCATGTCTGCCGGCCCGCGAACGCCGCCAGCCGCCTTTCACCCGGCCTGGGGCGCCACCAGGCCCCTCTCAGGCGCCGTCACCGTCAGGGCCCGTCGGGGTCGGCCCAGTCATCGGTACCGGGATTTCCGAGGGAGAGGCACCACGGACATTCGTGGAGACCGCTCGCTTCACGCGGCGAAGGCAGGGAGAAACCCGCCCTGTATTCATCCTCACGCACCCGCGCCGAGCATATTTTCATCCGGGGCGAGGTGATGTCCCCAGCCCCGCCCCCTTGAGTGAAGCGGCGTACCACCCGCATCAGCGCCACCCTCACTGCGTTCCCGACCCGCGCCGATGCAGTCAGGACGCGGCGCAGGGCGGTCGGCCGCGGGCCGGGATCGGATCGGTCACCGTAAGGTGCCACGCTCGCGCAACCCTTCTCGTAAAAAATTCACATGACCCCACAAACTCCGACATCGTCGGCTGGTTGCGAAACGTCCCCTCCTCGATCGGCGGGGCGCAGGTGCCGACCCTGCCGCCAGGGAGGCGCTCCAGGGAAGGGTGGCAGCCCCTTGCGAATTTCGGACCGCAGATCTCCACGCAGATGATAATTCTTTTATTCTTACCGTTTCTCGAATTCACCCAGGCATGCAGAACGGAGATCTGTCGAACAGGAACTGGACAAGCCGCACCGCTTTGACGTGACCTCAATTTCGCGACGAAATCCAGCAATGTACAGATTGCCGGGGTTTGTTAGACGGCGGACAGCGGGTGGATTGCCGGGGTTTTTAAGGGATTCAGCGATATCCACCCCTCCTCCCGGGCGCCGGCATGACGAAGTCGTTCAGGGAGTGGAGTCAGCCGGCGGCCTTCAGGGAGGTCGACGTGGAGGCCTCCCGTGAAGAGTGGCCGACCGGCTCCATGCCTCCCCGGAGGGGATCCACACCCTGGCCGGCCGAGGCGTCGGCGGGCCCCTCCCCCCGTCGCACTGACGTCGAGGCTCGCCGGGAAGAGCGCCGGACAGCGTCCACATGGCAGGACAGAACGTGCTTGAAGCGCTGCTGGCGCCGCAGCTCAAGAGCGTCCACACGCCACAGGCGGCCAGTCCCTGATGCCGTCAATGCGGTGCAACCTGTGCCCAGCACGGTCGAGATCAGCACGATCCACAGGAAAACACTCCCCATAGCCAGTCCTTTCGAAGGCTGACGGTTCCAAGGCCCACACGATCGGAGCCCCGCGATTGCCGGGCATAACGCAGAGGCATATGCAGAGTTGCGCCCCCGCCCCTGATTGCAGCCATGCGCAGCAATCTGCCGGCCTTGGCATCTGAGCGTTTTTGATGATGGTCGGTCGATGTCCGGGTGGCCCGGGCGAGGTGGACGACAGCCGCCTCAGCAGCCTCCAGGGCCAAGAATCGCGCTCACTCGGAGGCGCGCGGCCGCCTGACACGAGCCGAGCGGAGCCGGTGGAATCGGCGGGAGGGCTCGGCAGTGAATGCCGGCGAACGGGAGATCAGGGGCGCGGGGACGACGCATCCGGGTCCGCTTCGGCCCAGTGCCCGGCGACTCCTTGAACGGCAGCGCGACAGGGGCACAACCGCTTGCCCTGCCGTATTTGCAGAAACGATAAGCGGCAGGGAACACCCATTCATCCGCAACCACCACCCGATTGGCCCATAGCCTGACCAACATCAACGGCGTTTACGGCATATGACAAAAGCAAAGCTCCCCATCTCGTTCCGCGGACCTGCGGAAAGAGACGGACAGGGAAGCAGCTCCCAGGCCGGGCCCACTCAGATCGGAAAGTGGACTTTCACTCCGCGTCCAACCGGCCGCAGCGAGACCAGGAACGCGACGTTGGAACAGGAGAGCCTGGCGGTCGACCTGAGTTACTCTTCCTCGATCTTTGAGGACTTCCTCCATACGATGAGCATGATCCAGATCGACTTTGACCGGCGGTCGGATAACATCGACCGCCCCACGATGCCCGGCGACCGGCGTGCAGGCGGCAGCCCCTGTGTATGAGCCGTACGGATTGCCGGACGTCCACGCCCCCCATCCCCCGCCGGGCGACACGGCCTTCTGGCGTCAGCCAGACCCTGTGCAGCGCCACTCCTCCGGGCAGCCGCTCGGCGGGCCCGGTGAGCCGGATCAGCCGTGGGATCCGGCGGAAGAACTCGCCATCCTCCTCCAGGAGAGCGCTGCGCCCCGGCAACCGGAGTCCCTCAGCCGCGTCGGCTTCGACACCGCGGCTGACACCGTCAGCGCCATGGGCCTCGTCGCCGGGCTGAGGCACACCCCCGTCGAGCGGTCGCCCCGGCAGGCCTCCAGAGGGCACCGCCGAAGCCCGTCGAAACCGCCGGTCGTGACCCTTCTGCGAACGGGCAGCCTGTTCACCGCCGTGCTGGTCGCCCTCATCGCCGCCGTGGTGAGCATCCTCAGCGGCTTGGCCATCTGCGAAACGCTGCGCCACAGCGCCGGACTCCATACGGGCCGCGGAGTGGTCACCTGGTGGCCCCTGCTGATCTACGGCCCCTGGATGGTCGCCTCCCTCTCCATCCTCAGATCCGCGCTGCACCAGCGTCGCGCCCTGCATTCCTGGTCCATCGTTCTGCTGTTCTCCACCTTGGCCACGCTTCTGTGCGTTGCCCAGGCACCCAGAACGATCGCTGCCGGAACCTCGTCCGCTCTTCCCGCCGTGGCCGCGTTGGCCTGCTTCCAGCAGCTGGTCCGCCAGATCACCCTCACACGGCCGCCGCGCCAGCCCGCGCCACGGCACCGGAACCCGCCCGCCCCCTCGCTCGGCCGAACGCCCCCCGGCGGGCGCGGCCCGGACGGCGTCCCTCCCGGCTACCTCATGGCAGGAAAGAGGGCCGCCCGCTCTGCGTCCGGCGATCACGGATTCAGGTACGGCGCATGACGGCCCCACGCGTGCGGCGGTGTCGGCTGCGACGCAGGTCAGAGCTGCGTTTCTCGGCCGGGGCAATGGGCTGCGGCTGCTGTGACGGGCGTGGTGGCACCGGGGTACCACCACAACGGTCGATGTCGTGCCGACGGCGCGGGCACGGCCTCGGGGTTCTTCGACTGCCTGCTCGACCGGAGTCGGTGGGCCCCCGAGGTAGGGCCGAGCGTCCCGAGGGCGGCGACCGCCAAGGGCCAAGGCGGTAGCAGCCGCCAACTCCCTTGCCAACCCGGTCCTTCCCACACATCAAAGGGGCGTTCGCCTGCACCTTTGCAACGAAGATCGAAACCGATGGTCACGGGCCGCACGCAGACTCAGTCCGACGGTCTACCCGCCCGTGCCCACCGCGAGCCCGTCCGGGGCCGGCGCGCCGGGCAGAAGGCCACACCCCGCTGATCCGGAAGCACAACACGCTCCGGCGCCTCCCCTCCCCTCCCCTTCCTTTCCATCCCTTTCCATCCCTTCCTTTCCCTTCCCCTCCTGTCACGAGAGGTCAGCAACATGTACGAATTGAGCCACGCAGAGCGAGTCCAGTACAAGCGGCGCCAGGACGCCGCCTACCAGGCCGGCGAGGATGCTGTCACCAACCTTCAGGCGGCGCTCGCGCTCGCAGACCTGACCCTCCCCTCCTTGAGCAACGACGGGCCGGTGGCAGGCCACGGCTTCGTCCGGCTCGGAGGGTGCAACGCGGCCTTCGCCAACAAGCTCGCCGAAGTCATCGCCGCGGGTGCCGGCGTCCTGCCGTATCGACAGACGGCCAGCGCGGTGGAACAGCCTCGGGAACCGCTGCAGCGACAGCTCGCCGTCCACGGCGCCGAAGTCGACGGCTACCGGATCCTGCGCGCCGAAGTCCCGGCCGCACCGGACCCCATCGCCGCGTTCCTCCTTGCCGTGCGCGGCACCACCGAGCATCCAGCCTGCGTGGACCGAAGGGCGACGCGGGCCCACTGATACCCCGCCAGCGGACGGGCCCTGGCTCCGGCCAGCTGTGAACCACCGCGGACAACGCATACAGCGGCTCCGGTGTCCGCAGCCGTGTGGCGGGGTAAACGTGGGGCGTGGGACGCGAACGGCTGACCTTCGACGGCTGGATCGCCGCCGTCGGCACGGACTCCGGCACGCGCGTGGTCGTCGGCCACTGGCCGCGGTCGCCGTTCGGGCCGTTCAGTGACGTGATGCTGGAGCGCGCCGACGGCCGGCGCACGCTGATCGCCCCCACCACCCGCACGGCCGAGTACATCTCCGGCGTCTACCACTTCGACGAGGTCCGGACGGACCCGGTGAGCGTACGGATCCGTGAGAAGGCGTGGAACGTCACAGCCGGCCCTCTGGAACTGCGCTTCCTGGTCGGGCGTCAGGGAATCCTGGGCCTGGCTCTGCGGGCCGTCCCCCGGCCGCTCGCCCGACGGCCGTTGTGGGCGGCCGTGACCGACGGGCCTGCCCGCCTGATCACCGGCGTACGGACCCGGGGCAGCTCGCGCCCCGGATGCCGCCAGTGGTACGCGGCGGGCGGTCTGTGGCCGATCACCACCGCCCGGGCCTCCTTCGACGGGACCGACCTCGGCGCACTGGCTCGCGTCGACCCGCCCGTACGCTTCGGCTTCGCATCGGCCCCCGCGTCACCCGCACTGGTACGGGTGCTCTCCACCGTCGAACGCGCTGCTCCCTGACCGGCCGGAGCCCCATCATGGCGTTCAATTGAGAGTGACGACCGTGGTGCGGCCGAGGTCCGGGGGGTCGCGCGGGGGGAGCCGGGTGCCGGGGCGCTCCCGTTCGAGCACGCGACGGTCTCGTCCCGCCGTCCCGCCGTCCCGCCCCAGAGGGCCGGGGGTGTTGTGGGTGCGCTGGGGGCCGCGCGAGCTGTCGTAGTGGCCGAGGAGGAAGCCGTTCAGTCAGAGCGGGCCGGTCCCCCGTCCGGACAGGTCGATGAAGCCGTCGGCCGGCCCGTGCGCGTCGCCGCGCGGGCGGCGCTGCGGGCGAGCGGCGCACCGGGCAGACCGAGGGTGGAGAAGGTGTATTTCACGGAGTCGGCCCGCCTGTGCGGAATCGTTCATCTACGCCGCAGTACGCCATCTCGTGCTCCACCGTGACCGGTTGATGTTCGGAAACGACAAAGGGTCAGCCTAGAACGCCCGAGTGCGCTGCGGGAGTCCCTCTCCCCCGTTCTGCGGGACGACTGGGGCCGGATCAAGTCGATCACTCCCAGCACCTGGGTGGACGCGGTCGTCGCCCTGAGCACGTGGGGCGACCTGGCCGACAGCCTCTACCAGAACGACACCCGGCACCTGAAGGCCGTGCAGTCCCTGATCGACTTCACCGGCGGTCCGGAAGAGCGGAAGTTCGACGCGGCCACCCGGCAGGTCCTGGACGACTTCCGGGCCGGCCGCAACCTCGACGGCGTCGTGGCGTGGGGCAGGAAGCGTTCTCCGTCGTCGTACGTCGACGAGACGAACGCCCGCGGCATCCCCACGTTCATCTCGAACACCTGGCACGAGACGCTGTTCCCGGCCAACCAGGCCATCGCGCACTTCGGGCGGCTGACCGTGCCCAAGCGGCTCAACCTCTGGATCGGCGACCACGCCGCACCCGAGGGCGCCGGCCTCACCATCCCGTTCAGCGGGCCGAACCTGCCCGTCGAGGAGGCGTTCGCCTGGCTCGACCACCACGTGCTCGGGGCCGACAACGGCGTCGCCGCCTGGCCCGCGGTCAACAGCCAGATCATGTTCACGTACACGACCCGGAACGACTCGGAGACCGGGCAGAACGTCATCACCGAACCGGCGGTCCGCGAGCCCCGGCCGTCCTGGGCGGACGTCACCACCTCCACCGAGCGCTGGTACCTCACCGCCACCGGGGCGGGCCGGCAGGACGGCGGACTGGGCACCGCACCGGAAACGGGATGGAAGCTCGAATTCACCGCCGGCGAGCTCACGGCCGCCACCGCAGTGGACGCCGTCATCACGACCGGCCAGGCCGAGTGGAAGGGCAACCCGAAGCAGTACGCCACCGACGCCTTCGACCGCCGGCACCTCGCCGTATGGACCAGCGGCCCGCTCCGGACGGCCCGCCGTATCCGCGGCGTCCCCGAGCTCACCCTGACCGTCCGCAGCTCCGCCGACGCCACGACCCTGGTGGCCTACCTGTTCGACGTCGGCCCCGACGACACGGCCCGCATCATCACGCACGAGCCCGTCACCCTGCGGGACCTGTCCTCCGGCGAGAACCGCGACACCACCTGGAAGCTCCAGGCCGCCGGCTACGACATTGCCCCCGACCACCGGCTCATGCTGGTCGTGAACAGCCGCGACCAGCTCTACTCCGACGCGCACACCGATGCCGGCGCCGGCGGCAGCACCACCACGATCACCTCCACCGACGACTCGGCCGCCCACCTGGTAGTGCCTCTCGGGTAGCCCGCGCCCCGGCCCGCCGTCCCGGCCCCCGCCGACCGCACACCCCAGGTCAGCAGGGGTCGGGGGGGTGAAAGCGGACCGCGAAGGGTGACATAGCGTGCCCCCATGGATCAGGAGCACATAGCCGGGCCGGCCGGGGACGGCGACGGCGCGGGCAGGCGGCGGTTCCTCGCGATCGCCACGGGCGCCGCGACCGCCGCGGGACTCGGGGCGGTGGCCGGCTGCGCGAAGGGGGACGGCGGCGACGGCGGCGACCGCCGCGCGGACGGCAGGAACGGGGCCACGGCGCCGGACGGCAAGCAGTCGGCGGCAGGAGGCCACGGCTTCGACGTGAAGGCCGAGAACGCCCGCCCGGGCCATGCCGACTGGGCCGTGACGAAGGCCGGCCCGGCCCGGGCCGTCGAGGGCTTCGCCGACAAGGTCAGCGTCCTGGCGGGCGAGTCCTTCGGGCTGTACGTGTCGACGACCGCGCCCCGGTTCACGGTCTCGGCCTATCGGATGGGCTGGTACGGCGGCGCCCGCGCCCGGCTGGTGTGGCGTTCGGAGGCCCTGCCCGGGCTGCGGCAGCCGGAGCACACGGTCGACTCCGACACCCGGATGGTCCGCACCCGGTGGGCCCGCACCACCACGGTCGAGACGAAGGACTGGCCGGAGGGCAGCTACCTGCTGCGCCTCGACGCGCAGGGCGGCGAGGACGGCCAGCGTTTCGTGCCGGTCACCGTCCGGTCGGCGGCGACGGCCGGGCGTACGGTCGTGGTCAACGCGGTCGCCACCTGGCAGGCCTACAACCGCTGGGGCGGATACGGCAGTTACGACGGCCCCGACGGCGGCTACGCCTCGCGCTCCCTCTCCGTCTCCTTCGACCGGCCGTACGAGTACGACGACGGCGCGGGCCTGTTCCTGGTGTACGAGGCCCCTCTGATCGCCCTCGCCGAACGGCTCGGCATACCCCTCGCCTACGCGACCACCACGGACGTGGCGCGGGAGAAGAGGCTGCTGGAGGGAGCCGCGGCGGTGCTCTCGCTCGGGCACGACGAGTACTGGTCGCCGGAGCAGCGCGCCCACTTCACGGCCGCCCGCGACGCCGGCACCAACATCGCGATCCTGGGCGCGAACTGCTGCTTCCGCCGGATCCGGCTGGAGGCCTCCGAGCTGGGGCCGGACCGGACCCTGGTCTGCTACAAGTCCTCCTACGGCCAGGACCCGGGCTTCAGGCGGGGCCATCCCGCGACGGTGGACTTCCGCTCCGCTCCCGGTGCCGACCCCGAGAGCTCCCTGCTCGGTGTGCTCTACGACGGCTATCCGGTGGACGCCCCGTACGTGGTGACCAACCCCGGCCACTGGCTGTTCGAGGGCACCGGCGCGAAGGCGGGCGACCGCTTCGAGCACCTCGTGGGCGTGGAGTACGACAAGGTCAACACCGGTTTCACGACGCCCCGGCCGATCGAGATACTGGCCCACTCCCCCGTGGTGTGCGAGGGCCGCCCCAGCCACCAGGACACCGCCTACTACACGGTGCCGAGCGGGGCGGGTGTCTTCGCGACCGGCACGATGCGGTGGGTGGAGGCCCTGGACGCGACGGGCGACGGCCGCAGCGGACGCAACCACGGGCTCGACGCGCGGTCCGGGGCGCTGACCACCCGGGTGACGGAGAACCTCCTGCGGGTGTTCGCGGCGGGCCCGGCCGGCCGGTCGCATCCCGCGCAGGACAACGTCGATGCGGTGTACGGGAGTTCCTGACGCCGGCGTCGGGCGGCGGCCCGGGCCGACGTGCGGGGCGGCGACCGGGGTGCGCGCTGCGGCGGCAGGGGTGCGCGCTGCGGCGTGCACGCGGAAAGCGCTTGGCTTCGCCCCGGCCCGCCGCCTAGGATCACGATCACGGCATCGCGTGTCGGTCACCGACCGGGTGAGGCATGGAGGTGCCCGTGAGGTGCCTTCCGGAGGCATTCACCCATGTCCGTACAGCTGAACCACACGATCATCCACTCCCGTGACAACCGGGAGTCCGCCGAGTTCCTGGCGCACGTCCTCGGCCTGGCGGTCGGAACCGAGTGGGGGCCGTTCATCCCCGTCGACACCGCCAACGGCGTCACCCTGGACTTCGCCACCATTCGGGCCGAGTCCATCACCCCGCAGCACTACGCCTTCCTCCTCTCCGAGGAGGAGTTCGACGCGGCGTTCGAGAAGATCCGCGCGGCGGGGGTCCCGTACTTCGCCGACCCGCACGGCAGGCTCCCCGGCGAGATCAACCACAACGACGGGGGCCGCGGCGTCTACTTCACGGACCCCGCGGGGCACGGGATGGAGATCATCACGCGCCCCTACGGCTACCAGGAGCCCACCGCGACCGGCAGGTAGACGACGTTGGGCGCGCCCGTCTCGGGGTGGACCTCGACCCGGGCGCGCACCCCGTAGACCTCGGCCAGCAGCTCCTCGGTGAGCACCTCCCGGGGCGGCCCCGAGGCCACGACGCGGCCGCCCGACAGGACGTACAGCCGGTCGCAGAAGGCGGCGGCGAGGTTGAGGTCGTGCAGGACGAGCAGGCTGGTCGCGGGCAGTGCCCGGACCAGGCCGAGGACCTCCAACTGGTAGCGGATGTCCAGGTGGTTGGTCGGCTCGTCGAGGGCGAGCAGCCCCGGATCCTGGACCAGGGCCCGGGCCACCAGGACGCGTTGCCTCTCGCCCCCGGACAGCTCGTCGAAGCGGCGGGCCGCGAAGGGGCCCGCGCCCACGGTGTCCAGGGCCCCGGCGACGCGTCGTACGTCGTCCGGACCGTCCTGCTCCCAGAAGCGCTTGTGCGGGCTGCGCCCCATGGCGACGACCTCGCGGACGGTCAGCCCGAAGGTGCCGCTCGCGTCCTGCGGTACCACCGCGACGCGCCGCGCCCGTTCCTTGACGGTGAGCGCGCCCGCGTCCGCGCCGTCCAGCAGCACCCGTCCGGCGGTCGCCCGCAGGGTGCCGTAGACGCAGCGCAGCAGGGTGGTCTTGCCGCTGCCGTTGGGGCCGACCACTCCCACCGTCTCGCCGGGCCGGGCGGTGAGGTCGATCCCCTGCAGCAGCGTGTGCCCGTCGGTCTCGTAGCGCACGCCCTCGACGGCGAGTTGCACCGGCCGGGCCTGCCCGGTCCCTGCCGTCATCCCGTCACTCCTTCGGTACGGCTGGAGCGGCGCAGCATCCAGAGGAAGAACGGCCCGCCGATGAGGGCGGTGACCACGCCCACCGGTATCTCCTCGGGGGCGGCTGCCGTACGGGCGATCAGGTCGGCCAGGATCAGGAACACCGCCCCGCCGAGCGCGGCGACGGGCAGCAGTGCCCGGTGTCCGGCGCCCACGGCCATCCGGGCGGCGTGCGGGACCATCAGCCCGACGAAGCCGATCGCCCCGCTGCAGGCGACGAGCACTCCGATGACGAGGGAGGTCAGGACGAACACGGCGGCGCGGAAGCGCCCGGTGTCCAGGCCCAGGGTGTGCGCGCCCTCCTCCCCGGCGAGGAGCAGGTCGAGCGGCCGGGCGAGGGCGAGGAGCAGTGCGCCGCCGGCGAGCAGCGCGAGGGTGGGCAGGGCCAGTTCTTCCCAGCGCGCTCCGCCGAGTCCGCCGAGGGTCCAGAAGAGCACGGAGCGGATCTGGTCGGGGTGCGCGGCGAGCACGAGGACGAGGCTGGTGAAGGCGGACAGGATGTACTGGACGGCCACGCCGGCCAGGATGAGCCGGCCGGTGGTCATGGTGCCGCCGCGGCGGGCCATGGCGTAGACGGCCACGAGTGCGGCCATGGAACCGGTGAAGGCGGCCAGCGGCACTCCCATGCCGAATCCGGCCGCGGCCGTGCCGAAGACGATCACGAGTACGGCTCCGGCGGAGGCCCCGGAGGAGGCCCCGAGCAGGAAGGGGTCGGCGAGCTGGTTGCGTACGAGTGCCTGGAGCACGGTGCCCGCCACGGCGAGCCCGGCTCCGACCACGGCGCCGAGCAGGATCCGCGGCATGCGTACGTCCCACACGATGGAGGCGAAGGCTCCGGTGGGCCGGTTCCCCGTCAGGCCGCCGAGGACGATGTCGAGCACCCGGTCGGGGGCGATCCGTACGGGGCCCAGCGCCAGTCCCGCGATCACCGAGGCGGCGAGAGCGGCGGCGAGGACCGCGAGGGCCGCCCCGGTGCGGAGCCTCACGCGGCGTTCGGGTGGAGCTGGCCGCCCAGCGCCTCCACGGCGTCCGCCACCCGGACGCCGAGGACGACGGAGGAGAGCGGCAGGACGACGAACCGCCGGTTCTTGACGGCGGGCACGTCGGCGAGGGCCGGATCGTTCAGCAGGCGCTGCTTCTTGGCCTCCACGCTGGTGCCGCCGTAGTCGTAGATGAGGACGACCTCGGGCTTGCGCTCGATCACCTTCTCCCAGGCGACGTCGCCGAAGGTGTCCTTCAGGTCGGCGAAGACGTTCGTGCCGCCGGAGAGGGAGATGATCTCGTTGCCGATGCCGTCGCCTCCGGAGGTGGAGGCGGAGGCCTCACCGGAGTCGTAGGCGAAGACGGTCGGCCGGGGCTTGTCCTTGACGCGTGTGGTCACGGCGTCGATGCGGCGCTGCTCGTCCTCGATGAGCTGCGCGCCGCGCTCGGGCACGCCGAAGGTCCGCGCGACTTCGGTGATCTCGGTCTTCAGCTGGTCGAGACCGACGGTCCCCTCGGTGCAGTACTCCACGTTGAGGCGGGAGTTGATGCCGGACTTGGCGAGCCCCTCGCGGTCGCGGCCCTGCGTCTTGTCGAAGGCGCTGGCGTAGCCGCCGTAGACGAAGTCCGGGTCGGCGCCGAGCAGGACCTCCTTGGACGGGTACTCCTGGGCCAGCACCTTGATCTTGTCGTAGGCGGGCCGGTAGGCGGGCAGAACGGCATCGTCGAGGTAGGCGGAGCCGGCGATCCGGTCGCCCAGGCCGAGGGCGAGCATCAGCTCGGTGGCGTGCTGGTTCATGGTGACCGCGCGCCGGGGTGGCGCCTGGTAGGTGCTGCTCACACCGCAGTTGGTGACGGTGTACGGGAAACCGGGCGCGCCGCCGGGAGCCCCGGCGGCCCCGTCCTGCCCGGCACCGGGTGAACCGGCGCAGCCGGTCAGGGATATGAGGAGCGCGACGGGGGTGAGCGCGCGCAGGGCGGCGCGGGAACGCGACATGGCGTGGCCTCTCCGGGGGATCCGCGTCCCCTGGTCGACGTGAAGGAGCAGAGGCGGTGCGTCAGTGTCTGACTCCCGGTCTCCCCACTCGGCAAGACCGGTCACAGTGGCGGGACCGCACCGGAATCACACCGGTTTCCTGTCCTGCACCGCCTGGTTACGCGCCCCAGTCTGCCAGAACGCGCACGTGAAGCGGGGTCGGGGGGCCACCCGCCCTCGGCCCCCTCGGCTCCAGCGGAACACGCGGCCGTTCCCCCGGCCCCTGCCGCGCCGCCCCCGGCACCGGCGCCGCCGCAGCCGGCCTGCTCGCCGAGCACACCGCTGCGGACGATCGCGCTCATGCGGTCCACCGGGCAGCAGCCGTCCGGCCCGGGCCAGGGTCGCCAGCCCGTGCAGGGACGCCCGGAACGCCTCGGTGAACAGCCCCGGGTGGACGCCGTTCCCGGCGGCCTCACCGAGGTCTCCAGCCGCGCGGCGAAGGCGTGCGCGTCAGTCGATGAGGGTCTGCCCGGCCAGCAGCTCGGAACGGACGAGTTCGAGGAGGCGGCCCGTCCAGTTGCGGCCCCGGCCTCCGTTCTCGCCCCAGAAGCCCGAGTCGGCGTCGTCGTAGAGCACGGTCGCGTCACCCGTGGCGAGCAGGATCGCCGCGAGGTCGGGGTGTTGCTCGTACTTGGCGCGCAGCAGACGGGCCATGACCGCCGTCCGGACCTGCTCCCAGCCTTCGCGCCGCGGCGCCGCGACCGCGGCCGTACGTGCCTTCCCGCCCGACTCGGCCGCCAGGACCGCGGTCCGGGCCTCCGGTTCGGCGACGGACAGCGCCCAGTACGCGTGGGCCACCGACGGGTAGGTGGCGTCGTCGACGGTGATCGGGGCGGGGTAGTCGTTGCGCAGGGCCTGCTTGCCCGGGTCTTCGAGCGCGCGTTGCGGGTACGAGTGGTAGATCTTGACTGCGGGGGCGAAGGACTCGGCCGGCCCGTCGGCGGGCACGCGGGAAGGGGCCTTCGCGATCCACCGCTCGCGGTCCTCGAAGTATGCGACGGCCTCGTCGTACTCCTCCTGCGTGACCGCTTCGCCGGGCTCGTCCGGGGTCCGGCCGCCGGGCCCCGCCACCAGCACCCGGAGGGGGTAGTCCTTGCGGTCCATGTCGCCGAGCGCGTAGTGCCGCACGGTCTCGGGGATGGCCAGGTAGGCGGCCCGGGCAGCGGCTCGGTTGTCCTCCGTACGGTCCGCCATGAAGACGTCCACCGCGGCGAGGCAGCGGGCGGTCGAGTCGGGGCGGCCGTTCAGCTCGTCGACGGTGTCGCGGACTTCGGCGAGCAGCAGGTCCGCGGTCAGCCAGGTGCGCGGTTCGCCGAACGTCCACGAGGCCAGGTGGTGCGCGGAGGCGCGTCCGCCGTCCGGAAGGCTGGTGGCCACCCATCCGCGGCGGAGCTTCTGCTCGAACTCGTCAAGGGTGACCAGCTCCCAGCAATCGACGAGGCCGTCGGCGTATATGAAGAGGTCGGTGAGGAAGTAGGAGCCGCCGTTGCATATGAACGCGTGCCGCCAGGTGCCGGGTACGCGGACGCCGTCCGCCGTGCGATGGGTGATCCGATTGCCGATCATGCCGTGATGATGCCGGACGGAGCGGTCGGGGAGCACCTCGATTGTGTGCGGTGGGCGCCGGGCGCACCGTGTGATGATGTGCGTCCACTTCGGGGAGGCGATGGTGCTGAGCAGGGGCGCGCGGTGGGCCGCGGGCGCGATGACCGCGGTCTGCATGCTGCTGCTCCTCGGCCCCGGCGCACCGGGCGGCGCGCCCCCCACCGGACCGCTGCCGTTCGACGTCGCCAAGGGGGTCGTCCCGGATCGGGTCGGCACGTGGAACATCTGCAATCCGTGCGGAGGGAGCGGGCAGGACTACGGCCGGGCGACGGAGATCGCCACGTACGCGCCGCAGGTCATCGGCCTTCAGGAGGCCTGCGTACGCGACGTCGAGCAGATCCGCACGTACCTGGAGGAGGTCTACGGGCTGGTCTACCGGGTCGCGTACGGGACGGTCCTGCGGAACTGGAACCGCTGCGGGGGGCTGCCGTGGCGGCCGGGCG
This sequence comes from Streptomyces sp. NPDC060232, assembly GCF_042726555.1. Classification (NCBI taxonomy): domain Bacteria; kingdom Bacillati; phylum Actinomycetota; class Actinomycetes; order Kitasatosporales; family Streptomycetaceae; genus Streptomyces; species Streptomyces sp. NPDC060232. Next base: position 38,999 of record NZ_JBHXAG010000013.1, read on the forward strand.
GCTACGGCCAGGCGATCCTCGCGGCGGCGCCGATGACGGACCGGGTGAGCATCGAATACCCCGACGGCGGCTCAGAGGACCGCGGCTACCTGGCCGTCACCACGCTGGTGAGCGGCCGGCCCGTCCGCGTCTTCAACACCCACCTCGCCGAGCGCCGGCAGCCAGAGGCACGGGCGCGCCAGGTGCGGGTACTCGCCGCGGAGGTCGCCCGCCACGACCGCGCGATCGTCCTCGGCGACTTCAACGCCGTGCCGCACGCCCCCGAACTCGGCCCGATGTGGGCCCTGGCCACGGACACGGACCCCGGCTGCCGCCCCTCGACCGCCGACGGTGACGACGCCGACGCCGACCCTGACGTCTGCGGAACGACCACCGATTGGAACAGCAAGTTCGACTACGTGTTCCTGCGCGGCATCACCCCGCGCACCCACCGTGTCCGCCCGAGCCCGTACTCGGACCACCACCTGCTGCACACCGACCTCGACCGGGGCTAGGGTCTGTATCGAGTTGCCCCGCGGCGTCGCGAGGCCCGGCACGCACCGAACGCCGCTCCTTGCTCCACGGGGCAACTCGATACAGACCCTAGGGACGCGTCCGGCCGGCCTCGCGGAGCCGGCGTGCAACGGGATGTGGTGGACGCCGAGCCCGTCAGCCGGTCCACCAGCCCGGCGGCGTCCCTCCACGTACGCTCCCCCGCATGACGCAGACGAATTCGACGGAACGGGCCGTGCAGGCGGCACCGGCGGTACGGGCGGTACGGGCGGTCAACCACCTCACCGCGCGCTGGGCCGCGCGGGCCGCTTGCGGCGGCGGGGGCACGGTCTTCACCGCGGCCGGGGTCTGGCCGCTGCTCGCCCTGCTCGCGGACGGCTCCGCCGGGCCGGCCCGCGACGAACTGGCGCAGGCGCTGGGCATACCCGCCGAGGACGCGGCCGCCGCCGCGCGGGAGCTGCTGGCCGCGCTGGACGGCGTACGGGGACTCAGCACGGCGACCGGCCTGTGGGCGGCGGCCGGCCTGCCGCTGGAGGACGGCTGGTCGGCGAAGCTGCCGCCCGGCACCCGGGGCACGCTGACCGGGGACCTGGAGGGGGACACGGAGGTCCTGGACGCATGGGCGTCGGACCGGACCGGCGGCCTGATCGAACGCATGCCGGTGTCCCTCACCCGCGACACCCGCCTCGTCCTCGCGTCCGCGTTCGCGCTGACGCTGAAGTGGGCCGAGCCGTTCCGGGAGTTCCCCGGCCGGCCCTCCGACGGCCCCTGGGCGGGCCGCGGCCTGCGGCAGCTGGTGCGCACCACGGCGTCGCTGGACCCGGTCCGGGTCGCCGAGGGCCCCGCGGGGCCGGTCACGGCCCTGGAGGTCACCGGCGCCGAGGGCATGGACATGGACGTGCACCTGCTCCTCGGCGGCCCGGCGGCGCCGGCCGCCGAGGTACTGGCGACCGGTATCGCGGCCGTCTCCGGAGACCAGCCGTCCGTGGGTGGCGACGCCCTCCCGGACGGGACGCCGGGCCCCGGGCTGGCGATCGGGACGGTGGACGCGTTCACCCCGCGGCCCATGCTGTCCGTGTCCACGGTGGTCTTCTCCCTGTCCGCGGAGCACGACCTGCTGGAGGACGCGGCGCTGTTCGGCCTGCTGACCGCGACGGACAGCGACCACGGGCACTTCCCCGGCATCAGCACCAGCCCGCTGGCGATCAGCTCCGCACGGCAGTCGGCGATGGCCCGCTTCCACGCCGCGGGGTTCGAGGCGGCGGCCGTCACCGCCATCGCCGCCAGGCCCGGCGGCGCCGCACGGCAGCCCAGCCACCGGGCCCGGCGGGCCGAGGTCCGTTTCGACCGGCCGTTCGGGTTCCTGGCCGTCGACCGCGCCTCCCGGCTGGTCCTTGCCGCGGGCTGGGTCACCGATCCCGAAGCGGCGGCGGAGCACCGGCGCGGCGCAGGCGGCCTGCTCGCCCCGCCGCCCCTCCCCGGTACGCGGCCGCCGGCGCCGCCGTCTCACTGAAGGCCGGAACCCGCCCGGTGCCGCCGCGGCCGGACACCGAGAGGGAGGCCGTACGCGCCCGCCCTGCGCGCCGCCGGGAAGGCGCCGGCGCCCCTGCTGTGACCCCGGTGGGTGCCCGGAAATGGCGCCCGGGAAAATTCTTCCGATTAACTGTTATCGAGGTCCCCCTGCTCGGTCTCCCATGTATCGGGCATCATCGACCGCCGGTACGGACAGGGACATTCACATGACTACTCAGCACACCGCAGCGCTGGTGGCAGCGGCTCGCGCGGGCGATCCCCGCGCACAGGACGAGCTCGTCGGCGCCCACCTCCCGCTCGTCTACAACATCGTCGGGCGGGCCCTGGGCGGCTCCTGCGACGTGGACGACGTGGTGCAGGACACGATGCTGCGGGCCCTGGACGGGCTGGGCGGCCTGCGGGCGGAGGAGTCGTTCCGGTCCTGGCTGGTGGCCATCGCGATGAACCGGGTGCGGGCGCACTGGCAGGCCCGGCAGAGCGGCTTCGGCGAGAGCACCCTGGAGTCGGCCTGGGACGTGGCCGACCCGGGCGCGGACTTCGTCGACCTGACCGTCGTACGCCTCAACCTGGCGGGCCAGCGGCGTGAGACGGCCCGGGCGACACGCTGGCTGGAGCCCGAGGACCGGGCGCTGCTGTCGCTGTGGTGGCTGGAGTGCGCCGGGGAGCTGACCCGGGCGGAGGTGGCCTCGGCGCTGGAGCTGTCCCCGCAGCACACGGCGGTACGGGTGCAGCGGATGAAGGCGCAGCTGGAGGCGGCGCGGGTGGTGGAGCGCGCACTGGACGCCCAGCCGTCGTGCGAGGAGCTGAGGACCGTGCTGGCGGCCTGGGACGGGCAGCCCTCGGCGCTGTGGCGCAAGCGAATAGCCCGTCACGCGCGTGCATGCGTACGGTGCTCGGGCCTGTGGAGCGGGCTGGTTCCGGCGGAGGGGCTGCTGGCCGGGCTGGCCCTCGTACCGGTCTCGGCGGCCCTGCTGGCCGGGATACGCACGGCCGGCGCGGCCGGCTTCGACCCCGCGGCGGCGGCCTACGCGCCGGACGGCATGAACGGCGCCGACGGCGGTTCCACCGAAGGCGCCACCCAGCTCACTCCGGTGGCCGGCACGGGCCGGGCCGCCGGCGCGGCCACCGCCGCCGGCGGCCGCGGTGCGCTGCGCAAGCGCCGGCAGAGCCGCCGCCGGGTCGTCGGCGGCGCGGTGGTCGCCGCCTGTGTCGCGGGCGGCGGCCTGGCCTACCTCGGCGGGCTCCCCGGTTCCGGGAGCTCCAAGGACGAGGGCGGCGCGTCCGCCGCGCCGCTGGCCGCGCTCTCGGCCACGGAGTCCGCCGGGGTCCCTTCACCGTCGGCCTCCCCCTCGCCGACCGCGTCGGCCTCCCCGTCTCCGTCCGCCTCCGCTTCGGCCTCGGCGAGCCCGCGCCCCACACAGAGCCGCAGCAGCTCGCCGAGCCCGCGCGCCTCGGCGCCGGGGCCGGCGCCCGCGCCGCCGGGCATCGCCGGCCAGGTGGTCGCGCTGGTCAACACCGAGCGGGCGGCGGCCGGCTGCGGCCCCCTCAGGGAGGACCAGCAGCTGCGGGCGGCGGCCCAGGGGCACTCCGACGACATGGCCGCGCGGCACTTCTTCGACCACACCAACCCCGACGGCAAGGACCCCGGCCAGCGCACGACGGCGTCCGGCTACCGCTGGTCGACGTACGGCGAGAACATCGCCAAGGGCCAGCAGACGGCGCAGGCGGTCATGGACTCCTGGATGAAGAGCCCGGGCCACCGGGCGAACATCCTCAACTGCTCCTTCAAGGACATCGGCGTGGGCGTCCACCAGAGCGCGGGCGGCCCTTGGTGGACGCAGAACTTCGGCGCCAAGTAGGAGGCTCCCAGGGCCGGGAGCGGCCGCGCCGGGGCCCGGCCGCCTCAGCTGCGGGCGAGGGCGCGCAGCCCTTCGGCGCAGCCCGGGCGGTCGGGGAACCAGCCCAGCTCGGCCTTCGCCTTCGTGTGGGAGACCCGCATGTTCGTCGTGGCCATCCGGTGGGCGTAGGGGTGGGCCCGCATCAGCCAGGTGGGCACCTCCAGCGGCTTCGGGGTGGTGAACGCCTCCGCCATGGCCTTGACGTGCGCGCCGAAGCCCATCGGCGTGTCGTCGACGACGTTGTACGCCGGCCCGGCCCGGCCTCCGTCGACGGCGAGCGCCACGGCCCGGCCGGCGTCCGCCAGTCCACCCACGGCAGGACCCGTCCGCGGTCGGCGACCGCCGGAAGCCTGCGGCGGCGCAGCAGCTCCACGAGGCCGTCGGTACCGCCGACTCCGTGGGACAGGCCGAACCGAAGCGCGATCCCCTGGATGCCGTCGGCGCCCAGGACGAGCTGCTCCTTGCGCAGCATGGCCTCCACGTGGCGTTCCACCGCGCGGTCGCCGGCCGGGCCGAACGGGGTCGGCGGCTACGGTGATCAGGTGCCGGCCGAAGTCGCGGTAACCGTACCCGCAGACCATCGACTCGGCGACGACGCGCCGGGCGCCGAGTGCGCGGGCGGCCTCCGTCAGGTGCCCGGTCCCGATGAGCCGCAGGTCGTCGGTGGCGTACATGTCCCGGTGTCTCATCGGTGCCTCGCGCAGGGCGGTGGCGGCGTGCACCACGGTGTCGGTCCGGAGGCCGTCGACCGCGCAGCAGTCCATGACGGTCCGTCAGATCGGCCCGCACGTCGGCGCCGCCTTCCGGCCAGACGTCGGCCGGTCCTGCCTCCGTCGGGGGCGTCAGGACCCGGCCTAGGGTCTGTATCGAGTTGCCCCGCGGGGCAACTCGATACAGACCCTAGTGGTGGAAGCCGGACCGGGGTGCGGTGGCCGGTACGGGCGGGGGTGTGGCGGTGAGGTGTTCCACGGCCCGGCGCATGTCCTCGATGAGCAGGGCGATCTGGTCGCGGGTCACTCCGTGGCGGACCAGGACGCGCTGGATGACGGTGTCGTCGCGGTTGGCGGGCAGCGGGTACGAGGGCACCTGCCAGCCCCTCATACGCAGCCGGTCGGAGACGTCGTAGAGGGTGAAGGGGGACGCGGCCGCGTCGGTGAGGGTGTAGGAGACGGCGGGCAGGGCGCCCTTGCCGTCGTAGAGGAGGGTGAAGGGGCCCATGTCGGCGATCTGCCCCGCCAGGTACTGGGCGGTGTCGGCGCAGGCCTGCTGGACGCGGCGGTAGCCGCCCCGGCCCAGGCGCAGGAAGAGGTAGTACTGGGCGATGATCTCACCGCCGGGGCGGGAGAAGTTGAGGGCGAAGGTCGGCATGTCGCCGCCGAGGTAGTCCACCTTGAAGACGAGGTCCGCGGGGAGCAGGTCGGCGGAGCGCCAGATGATCCAGCCGACTCCGAGGGGCGCGAGCCCGTACTTGTGGCCGGAGGTGTTGATGGAGGCGACCCGCGGCAGCCGGAAGTCCCACACCACGTCGGGGTGGAGGAAGGGCGCGACGAAGCCGCCGCTCGCGCCGTCCACGTGGATGGGGATGTCCCAGCCGTGCTCGGCCTGGATCCGGTCGAGCGCGGCGGCCAGTTCGGCGACGGGCTCGTAGTCGCAGGTGTAGGTGACGCCGAGGATGGCGACGACGCCGATGGTGTTCTCGTCCACGTACTCGGCGAGCTGGTGCGGCTGCAGGCCGGTGGCGCCGGGCTCCAGTGGGACCTGGCGCAGCTCGACGTCGAAGTAGCGGGCGAACTTGTCCCAGCAGATCTGGACCGGCCCGCAGACCAGGTTCGGGCGGTCCGTGGGAAGCCCCTCGGCCCGGCGGCGTTCGCGCCAGCGCCACTTGAGGGCGAGCCCGCCGAGCATGGCGGCCTCGCTGGAGCCGGTGGTGGAGCATCCGGTCGCGGTGGTACCGGCGGGGGCGTTCCACAGGTTGGCCAGGATGTTGACGCACCGGGACTCGATCTCGGCGGTCTGCGGGTACTCGTCCTTGTCGATCATGTTCTTGTCGAGACAGACGTTCATCAGGCGGTGCACGCCCTCGTCCGACCAGGTGGTGCAGAAGGTCGCGAGGTTCTGGGCGGCGTTGCCGTCGAGGAGGAGTTCGTTGCGGAGCAGTTCGTAGACGACCTCGGTGGGCGAGTGGTCCTCCGGAATCCGGTACTTGGGGAGGATCTGGCCGCTCAGCGTGGACGTGAACACGTCCGTATCGGCGTCCTGGCGGGTTACGTCCTTCGTCTCATGCAGAGCCATGCCTGGACTATAAGTGACGAAGTCCATCATTATCGGGACGAAGAGCGTCATTGCCGGATAGAGCAGACATCAACGCGATGTAGGCCGCATCAGCTCATGGAGCATCGTGGGGCGGGCCGTCGCCGGTCACCGCGCCGACCGGCGGTGGAGGGCTGTCGGCGGCGGACGGGGCGGCCGCGGACCGGCGGCCGCCGCGGTCGACCCACAGCAGCGCTCCGGCCAGCATCGCGGCGCCTCCCAGCAGCCAGGGCTGCGGCCCCGGCGGCAGGAGGCCCGCGACCGAACCGGTGAGGGCTGCCGACAACTGCAGGGCGAGGGACTGCACGGACAGGGCCGTGGCCCGCCCCGACCCGTCGACACGCCGGTGCAGCAGCTCGTTCTCGCTCGGCCCCGCCGCACCGCGGCCGAGGTAGACCAGCCCGAACCCGGCGGCTCCGAGGACCACCGAAGCCATACCGGTGGACGCCGCCGTGGCGGCCAGCAGGAACAGGCCGCCCGCGCCGGCGCCGAGGCCCAGCACGACCGCCCGCTGCCCGCCGCCCGCGAGCCTGGCGGTGAGGGGCGCGAGGTGGCTGCCGAGGGCGGAGCAGGCGAATCCGGCGCAGGCGAGCGCGGCGAAGAGCACGGCGCCCGACTCCGGAGCACCCGTCAGGGCGGCGGTGCGGCCCGGGGTGAGCAGTTCGACCACCGCCAGCGCGCTGCCGGCGCCCGCCGCGCCGAGGAGGACCCGGCGGACCAGCGCGTCGCGTCCGCCGAGGCGCAGCCCGCCCGCCACCGTGGCCGGTACGCCCCGGAGGACGTCGCGCAGCGTGGCCGCCGGACGGGGCGGCTCGTGCAGGGCGACCAGGACGTACAGGACGAAGGCGACTTCGACCGCCGCACCCAGCAGCAGCGGCCAGGAGAGCGGCAGGACCAGCCCGGAGGTCGCCGCGTCCAGCCGGGCGCCGAGGTCCGGCCCCGCTCCGAGCAGCCAGGGAAGGGCGCCGCCGAGCAGGGTGCCGACGGCGAGCGCGGCCGATGTCGCGGAGGCGCCGCGGGCCAGGCCGGTGCGCAGTTCGGCGCCGGGGCCGGAGCGCGCGTGGACGGTGTCGACGTACCAGGCCTCGGCCGGCCCGCTGGACAGGGCGCGGCCCGCGCCGATCAGCGCCATGCCCAGTGCGAGCTGCCAGGCGGCCGTGCCCAGGGCCACGAGGATGAGTGCGGCCAGGTTCGACACGCCGGCGGCCGCCAGGACGACGCGGCGTCCGACGACGTCGGACAGTCCCCCGGTGGGCAGTTCCAGCAGGGCGGCGGTGAGGGAGTGCGCGGCCAGACAGCCGGCGACGGCCGCCAGGGACAGGCCGCGTTCGGTGAGCAGCAGGATCAGGGGGGCGATGGTCAGTCCCAGCGGCAGCCAGTACAGGACGCAGACCGTGACGTAGCGGCGGCGGGCGGCGGGCAGGTCCGCCACCCGGCTCACGACCCGCCCCCGGCTTCCGTGGCGGCGGCGCCCGGGCCGGCCCCTGGTCCGCGGGGAGCCAGCGGCAGGCCGGCGGTCAGCAGCACGACCTGCATCGCACGCGGGTCGCCCGCGTCACGCGCGGTCAGTTCCTCCAGCCTCCGGTCGAACACCTCCCGGAGTTCGCCGAGGGACTCGGGGGTCAGCCGCGGCATCCGGTCGCTGATCCCGGAGGGCTCCACCCATTCCCGGCCCAGCCGGCCGTCGGCCATGTCGGCCTCGTGCCGGGCGAGGGACGCCGCCAGGTGCTGTATCTGCGTCCTGCGGGAGAGGTTGACGTACGCGCGGCTGCCCGGCGTGGCCTCCATGGCCTCGTTGCTCCAGGAGGTCAGGGCGTGCACGGCCTGCCAGCGGCGCTCCCGGCCGTCACGGTGCTCGGCCTCGGCGACGAACGCGTACTTCGCCAGGACCCGCAGGTGGTAGCTGGTGGAAGCGGACGACTCCCCCGTCCGGACCGCGAGTTCGCTGGCGGTGGCGGGGCCGTCCTGCCGGAGCATCCCGAGCAGCCGGATGCGCAGGGGGTGTGTGAGGGCCTTGAGCGCCGCCGCGTCCCGTTCGGGATCGAGTACGCGCTTTTGATCTTCGCTGGGCATGGGGGGAGGGTAGGGCGGCCCGCACGTTCTCCAAAAGTACTTTTGCAGAACTTCTTTTGGAGAACTCCTACTGAGAGTCCGCCCGGCCTCGGGGGCCTGTCGGGCTGTCAGTCGCGGGCGCGGAGGTACGCCTCCAGCTCGGCGGCGCCCGCCAGCAGGGTGCGACCGCGGGCCGACAGGCGCTCGCGCCAGGTGAGCAGGGCTGCCTGGAGGGGTTCCAGGCCGCCGGCCGAGCGGACCTGGGTGAGCAGGGGGGCGATCTGCTCCAGCAGGTAGCCGCCCCGCCTGAGTTGGCGGGTCAGGTGGGCGTCCCGTATGGCGGCCTCGTCGTAGACGCGGTAGCCGGTCAGCGGATCGCGGCGCGGGCGGACGAGCCCGGCCCTCTCCCATGCGCGCAGGGTCGCGGGCCTGATCCCCAGCTCGTGCGCGAGCGGCCCGACGAACGACTCGCCGGACGCGGGCACCGCCGTGACGGGCGCCAGGTCGCGCAGGGCGTTCTCCACGGCGCCGAGGGTCCGCCGGTCGTCGAGGAGCTGGGCGTGGCTCTCGTCGATGAGGCGGAACGCCTCCTCGACGGCGCCCTCGTTCACGGCCCGCATGATCGATGCCGCCGTCCGGTGGCCGTGGCCGGGCACGAGGGCGAGGAAGGCGTCCAGGGCTCGCGCGTGCAACGGGGTGTAGGTGCGGTAGCCGTGGGGTGTGCGGTCGGCGGCCGGGAGGATTCCGGCCTCCTCGTAGTTCCTGACGGCCTGGGTGGACAGACCGTGCCCGCGCGCCAGGTCGACCGGCCTCAGCTGCATACCGCTTTGAAGGTTTCGCCTCACGGCGCCGACGATATCGCGGGAAAGTCTCAACCGGGGCTTCAACGATAGCGTTGAAGGCATGGCTACCGACATCAAGGACACCGTCCAGGCCGTGGAGGCCGCCGCCCTGATGGGGCTGCTCGCGACCCGGCCGCGACTGCTCGCACTGGGTGAGCCCACCCACGGCGAGGACGCGCTGCTCGACGTGCGCAACGAGCTCTTCCGTCAGCTCGTCGAGGAGGAGGGCTACCGGACGCTCGCGATCGAGAGCGACTGCATGGCGGGACTGGCTGTCGACGCGTACGTCACCTCCGGCACCGGCAGCCTCGACGAGGTCATGGAACGCGGGTTCAGCCACGGCTTCGGCGAGTCCGCGGCCAACCGTGAACTCGTGCACTGGATGCGGGCGTACAACGACGGCCGGCCCGCGCCCGAGCGGCTCCGCTTCGCCGGCTTCGACGGCCCCCTGGAGATGACCGGCGCCGCGAGCCCCCGGCAGGCCCTCACCGCACTCCACGACTACCTCGCGCCCCACGTCGAAGCCGACCTGCTCCCCTGCACCGCGCACACGCTCGACCGCCTGCTCGGCGACGACGGCCGGTGGACCGAACCGGCCGCGATGACCGACCCGGCCCGGTCGACGGGCCGCTCCGCCGAGGCCGGTGAGCTGCGGCGGCTCGCCGACGACCTCGTGGCACTGCTCGACGCGCAGACCCCGCACCTGATCACGGCCACCTCGCGGGAGGCCTGGGAGCTGGCCCGGCTGTACGGGCGCACGGCGACCGGCCTGCTGCGCTACCACTTCTGGACGGCCGACACCTCACCCGGCCGCATGGCGCACCTGGTCGGCCTGCGGGACCTGATGATGGCCGACAACCTCCTCGCCCTGGTCGAGCGCGGCCCCACCCTGGTCCACGCCCACAACAGCCACCTCCAGCGGGACAGGAGCTCCATGCGGATGGGCGGCCGGCCGCTGGAGTGGTGGAGCGCCGGTTCGATCGCGAGCGCGCACCTGGGCGAGCAGTACGCCTTCTTCGCGACGGCCCTCGGCACGATCCGGCACCGCGGGGTGGACACCCCGCGGCCGGGCACCCTGGAGGGGCTGCTGTACGCGCTCCCGGACGACGTCTGCGTGGTCGACTCCCGCGGCCTCGGCGCAGCCCTCGCCGGCACGCTCGCAGCACCCCGCGCGTCCGCCTGGTTCGGCTACTTCCCCTTCGACCCGGCCCAGTTGGCGGCGACCGACGGACTCGTGTTCGTCAAGGACGTCCCGCAGGGCAGGGGCACGTCCAGCTGACGTTCCCGCCCCCGCCCGCTGACACTCTGCTTCCGGCCGACTCTGCAGTGTGACACCGCTCATAAGACCCCTGCCAGCCAGGAGAAATAACCGTCCAATAGACTTTCTGCCGGAGATCTTCCCGTTCGAGCCCCAGGAGCCAGTCCGAACGGGAAGATCATCCAGTTTGTTCTACCGGCAACTTATCCGCTGATGTCCGGATAGCGGCCAAGCCCTTCCCGAGCGCTGATACCTCTTCGGGCATGAACAAGATCACCCGCCGTCAGGCCCTGGGGACAACTGCCGGTGCGCTCACCGTCCTCGGCCTGACCGCCGCAGCGACCGGCGTCGCCACGAGCGCCGCCGCGACCCCCGCCGCACCCACACCCCGGGGCACGGTCGACGAGGTCTACCAGGGCCGCCGGATCCAGATCACCATGGGCGGCGGAGGCCACCACGGGGGCCACCACGGCCCCGACCAACCCACCGTCCGAATAGACGGCAGAGAACTCCACGTCATGCGCAACGCCGACGGCAGCTGGATCAGCGTCGTCAACCACTACGAGACGTTCACCGAGCCCAAGCTGCTCGCCCGCGCCGCCGTCCGCGACCTCCAGGGCGCGTCCCTCGTCCCCTTCGGAGGTGCGGCATGACCGTCCGCAAGAACCAGGCCACGCTGACCCCCGAGGAGAAGCGCGCCTTCACCTCGGCTCTGCTGGAGCTCAAGCGCAACGGCAGCTACGACCGCTTCGTCACCACCCACAACGGCTTCATCATGAGCGACACCGACTCGGGCGACCGCGTCGGCCACCGCTCCCCCTCCTTCCTGCCGTGGCACCGCCGCTTCCTGCTGGAGTTCGAGGCGGCGCTGCAGAAAGTGGACGCGAGCGTCGCGCTCCCCTACTGGGACTGGACCGCCGACCGCACCACCCGCTCCTCTCTCTGGGCCCCCGACTTCCTCGGCGGCACCGGGCGGGCCCGTGACGGGCAGGTCATCGACGGCCCCTTCGCCTACTCGACGGGCCGCTGGAACATAGACGTGCGCGTGGACGGGCGCCCGTACCTGCGGCGCGCCCTCGGCGCCGGCGTCGCCCAGCTGCCGACCCGGGCCGAGGTGGACTCCGTGCTCGCCATGCCGGTCTACGACATGGCTCCCTGGAACAGCTCCTCCAACGGCTTCCGCAACCACCTGGAGGGCTGGCGCGGCGCCAACCTGCACAACCGGGTGCACGTGTGGGTCGGAGGGCAGATGTCCACCGGGGTGTCCCCCAACGACCCGGTGTTCTGGATGCACCACGCCTTCATCGACAAGCTGTGGGCCGAGTGGCAGGCCAAGCACCCGCAGTCCACGTACCTGCCGGCAGCGGGCACGACGAACGTGGTGGACCTGGGCGACACCATGCGGCCGTGGAACGACGTGACCCCGGCGGACATGCTCGACCACCGGAAGTTCTACACCTTCGACACCGAACCGGCCTCCGCCAGCCAGCGGTAGTGCAGTTCGGGGCGGCCGACCTGGCCGTACCGGGGAGTCCGGTCCGCGCGACCGGTGTCCACCAGGTGCTCCAGGTAGCGGCGGGCGGTGATCCGGGAGATCCCGGCCGCCTCGGCCGCCCCCGCCGCGGTCAGCCCCTCGGGCGCGGCCCGCAGCAGGGCGGCGACCCGGTCCAGGGTCGGCGCGCTCAGCCCCTTGGGCAGCTCGGCCGGGCGGGGTGCGCGCAGCGCGGCCATCGCCCGGTCGACGTCGTCCTGGCCGGCCGCCTCGCCCGCCGCCTGGCGGAACTCGGCGTAGCGCAGCAGCCGTTCGCGCAGCGTCGGGAAGGCGAAGGGCTTCAGGACGTACTGGACCACGCCCAGCGAGACGCTCTCGCGGACCACGGCCAGGTCCCGGGCGGAGGTCACCACGATCACGTCGACCGGATGCCCGGCGGCCCGCAGTCCGCGTGCGAAGCGCAGGCCGTGCCCGTCGGGCAGGCCGAGGTCCAACAGCAGCAGGTCGACCCGGGTGCGCTCCAGCACCCGGGTGGCCTCGGCGAGGGAGTGGACGGCCCCGACGGCGGTGAAGCCCGGTACCCGGTCGACGTAGAGCGCGTGCGCGTCGGCGGCGACCTGGTCGTCCTCGACCACCAGCACGCGCACCTCGCCGCCGCTCACCGCGCGCCTCCCGCGGCCGCGTCCCGGTCCGCCGCCCGCTCGGGGGCCGTGGGCAGCCGTACGGTGAACTCCGCGCCGCCGCCAGGTCCCTGCGAGGCGACCACCGCGCCGCCGTAGCGCTGTGCGACCTGGCGGACGAGTGCGAGGCCGAGGCCGCGTCCCTCCCCCTTGCCGGACCAGCCCCGGCGGAACACGTCGACCCCCTCGGGCAGGCCGGGCCCGTTGTCCGCGACCCTCAGCAGCAGTTCCTCGCGCTCGGGCCGCAGGGTGACCGCGATGCGGGCCCCCGGCACGGCCGTCACGGCGTCGACGGCGTTGTCGATGAGGTTGCCGAGCACCGTGACGAGGTCCCGGGCCGGCGGCAGTCCTCGCAGATCGGCGAGGCTGCGGCTGTCGGCGGTGACGACGAGTTCGATGCCCCGCTCGTGCGCCTGGGCCGCCTTGCCCAGCAGCAGCGCGACCAGTACCGGCTCGCCGACGGCGGTGACCACCTCGTCGGTGAGGGCCTGCGCCAGTTCCAGCTCGGCGGTGGCGAAGTCCACCGCCTCCTGCGCGCGGCCGAGTTCGATCAGGGAGACCACGGTGTGCAGCCGGTTGGCCGCCTCGTGGGCCTGGGAGCGCAGCGCCTGGGTGAAGCCCCGCTCGTGGTCCAGTTCGCCGGTCAGCGCCTGCAGTTCCGTGTGGTCGCGCAGGGTGACCACGGTGCCGCGGCGGCCGCCGCCGGCGACGGGCGAGCTGTTGACCACCAGCACCCGGTCCGCCGTCAGGTGCACCTCGTCCACCCGGGGCCGGTCGGCGAGCAGTACGCCGGTGAGCGGAGCGGGCAGCCCGAGATCGGCCGCCCCGGTGCCGGTGATGTCCCCCGGCAGGCCCAGCAGCTCGCGTCCGGCGTCGTTGATCAGGGTGATCCGGCGCTGCCCGTCGAGCATGAGCAGCCCCTCGCGCACCCCGTGCAGGGCCGCCTGGTGGTAGTCGTACATCCGGCTGAGCTCGGCCGCGTTCATGCCATGAGTGTGGCGGCGCAGCCTGGCGTTGACGACGTACGTGCCCGCCCCGCCCAGGGCGAGCGCGCCGCCCGCGACCCAGACGAGGGCGGAGAGCTGCGCGCCGAGCCGGTCGCTGACGGCGCGGACGGTGATCCCCGCGCTCACCAGGCCGACGATCCGGCCGTCGTCCTCCAGCGGGGTGACCACGCGGATGGAGGGGCCGAGGGTGCCGGTGTAGGTCTCACTGAAGGTCTCGCCGCGCAGGGCCGGTGCGGTGTTGCCCATGAAGGGCTTGCCGATCCTGCGGGGGTCCGGGTGGGTCCAGCGCCTGCCGTCCGGGGCCATGATCGTCACGAAGTCGACGCCGGAGTCCACGCGGACCTTCTCCGCGTAGGGCTGGAGCTCGGCCGAGGGGTCGCTGCCGCGCGCCGCTGCGCGTATCGCCTCCCGCACGGAGGGTGAGTCGGCGACCGCACGGGCCACGGCCCCGGCCTGGCGTCTGGCGGCCTCCTCTGCCTGGCCCCGGGCGGTGGCGTAGGCGAAGACGGCGCAGCCCGCGACGACCACGGCGACGAGCAGTACCTGCATGGCGAAGAGCTGGCCGGCGAGGCTGCGCGGCGGACGAGGCAAGCGGAACATGGCGCTCAGTGTGCACCGGGTCGTGAACTCAATGAACGCAAGGGTGACCGGGGTCACAGCCCTGGGCGATGGTCTCCCCGGACGACTTCACCACCAGGAGGCATCGTGGCCGCCAGGCGCGACAGAACGCACTATCTCTACATCGCGGTGATCGCCGCGGTGCTGCTCGGCATCGCGGTCGGCTTCGCCGCACCCGGCGTCGCCGTCGAGCTCAAACCGCTCGGCACGGGCTTCGTGAACCTCATCAAGATGATGATCTCGCCGGTGATCTTCTGCACGATCGTGCTGGGCATCGGTTCCGTACGCAAGGCCGCCAAGGTGGGCGCCGTGGGCGGGCTGGCCCTCGGCTACTTCATGGTCATGTCCACGGTGGCGCTGGGCATCGGCCTGCTGGTCGGCAACGTCCTGGAGCCGGGCAGCGGACTGCAGCTGACCGAGGCGGCGCGCAGCGCGGGCGAGGCGCAGGCCAAGGCGGGCGGGGCGGAGAGCACCCCGGAGTTCCTGCTGGGGATCATCCCGACCACTCTGGTCTCCGCCTTCACCGGCGGGGAGGTGCTCCAGACGCTGCTGGTGGCGCTGCTGTGCGGGTTCGCGCTCCAGGCCATGGGCACGGCCGGCGAGCCGGTGCTGCGGGGCATCGGGCACGTGCAGAAGCTGGTGTTCCGGGTCCTCGCGATGATCATGTGGGCGGCTCCCGTCGGGGCCTTCGGGGCCATCGCGGCGGTGGTCGGGGCGACCGGCATCGACGCGCTGAAGTCCCTCGCCGTCATCATGATCGGCTTCTACACGACCTGCCTGCTCTTCGTCTTCGTGGTGCTGGGCACCCTGCTGCGCGTGTGCACGGGGGTCAGTGTCTTCGCCCTGCTGCGCTATCTGGGCCGGGAGTTCCTGCTGATCCTCTCGACGTCCTCCTCGGAGTCGGCGCTGCCGCGGCTGATCGCGAAGATGGAGCACCTGGGGGTCTCGCGGCCGGTCACCGGCATCACGGTGCCGACCGGGTACTCCTTCAACCTGGACGGGACCGCGATCTACCTGACGATGGCCTCGCTGTTCGTCGCCGAGGCCATGGGCACACCGCTGGCGCTGGGTGAGCAGATCTCCCTGCTGCTGTTCATGATCATCGCCTCGAAGGGCGCGGCCGGGGTGACCGGCGCGGGTCTGGCCACCCTCGCGGGCGGTCTGCAGTCGCACCGGCCGGAACTGGTCGACGGCGTCGGCCTGATCGTGGGCATCGACCGGTTCATGAGCGAGGCGCGGGCCCTGACCAACTTCGCCGGGAACGCGGTCGCCACGGTGCTCATCGGAACGTGGACGAAGGAGTTCGACCGCGACCGGGCTGCGGAAGTCCTCGCTGGGCGGCTGCCGTTCGACGAGAAGACGCTGGTCGACGACGGACACGGGACGGACCCGGCCGGAGCGGACACGACCTCGGCGCAGGACGCGGCCTCGGCCCAGGACGCCACCGCGGCCCCGGATGCGACCGCGACCACGGCTTCGACCGCGGCGCCGGTTCCGGCGCACCACCCCAAGGACGGCGTACCGGTCTAGCACCCTCCTCCGCAGCCGGTCCGCCCGCGTACGGGCCGGCCGGGCAGGGCTCGCCCCCACGGTGCCCAGCCCGGCCGGCCCGCCGCATTCTCCCCACTTGCACCCATAGTCGGTATTCGGCCACCGATAAACGAACCTCCGTGCTGTAAAAGGTACTTCCGCAACTGGCCGCGTGCATGACATCTTGCGTCCACCACTTGTTTCGTACGACCCGGCCTGACCACCGGGTCTTCGGAGGACGCATTGATACCCCACATA
Organism: Streptomyces sp. NPDC060232; assembly: GCF_042726555.1. Classification (NCBI taxonomy): domain Bacteria; kingdom Bacillati; phylum Actinomycetota; class Actinomycetes; order Kitasatosporales; family Streptomycetaceae; genus Streptomyces; species Streptomyces sp. NPDC060232. The sequence continues at coordinate 54,969 of NZ_JBHXAG010000013.1, forward strand.
TCCAGCCGACCTCGACGTACCCTCGTGCTGGCCGCCACGCTCGGCGCGGCGCTCGCCTTCGGGGCTCCCGCCGCGCTCGCCGGCACCGCCCCCGTCTCGCCCTCCGGCTCGGCCGTCCCCGCTCCCGCGGCGGCGGCCCCCCAGGCCGCGGCCCCGGCTTCCCAGAGTGCGACCTGGGTTGCCGGCACCCGCGCCTACCTCGTGATCACCGCTCCCGGTGACACCACGGCGGTCCGCAACGCGGTCACCGCCAACGGCGGAACGGTCTTCCAGCACTACGACGCGATCGGCGTCATCACCGCCCACTCCGCGTCCGCCTCCTTCGCCGCCACCATGCGCGGCGTGAGCGGCGTCCAGCAGGTCGGAGCCACCCGCACCTCCGACGTGCCGGCGGACGCCTACAACCCGAAGCTGCCCGCCAACCCGGCGCAGTCCACGACCCCTTCGGGCGAGCCGGTCCGCGCCGACATGACCCAGATCAAGGCCGACCAGGCCTGGGCCGTCACCACGGGCTCCGCCTCCGTCAAGGTCGGCATCCTGGACACCGGTGTGGACGACCAGCACCAGGACCTGGCGCCGAACTTCAACGCCGCGGACTCCGCGTCCTGCGCGTACGGCAAGCCCGACACCCGTACGGGCGCCTGGCGCGACGTCGGCACCCACGGCACGCATGTGGCCGGTACGGTCGCCGCCGCCAAGAACGGCAAGGGCGTCATCGGCGTGGCCCCGGGCGTGAAGATCTCCTCGGTGCGCATCGCCGAGCCGGACTCCTCGCTCTTCTTCGCCGAGAACACCGTCTGCGGCTTCATGTGGGCCGGCGACCACGGCTTCAAGGTCACCAACAACAGCTACTACACGGACCCGTGGCAGTTCAACTGCCCGGACAACGCCGACCAGGCCGCGATCATCGAGGGCGTCAAGCGCGCCCAGGAGTACGCCGAGAGCAAGGGCTCGCTCCAGGTCGCGGCGGCCGGCAACTCCAACCTCGACCTCGCCAACAAGACGACCGACACCGAGAGCCCGAACGACTCGACGCCGGTCACCCGCACCATCACCAACGCCTGCCTCGACATCCCGACCGAGCTCCCGGGCGTGGTCACGGTCTCGGCGATGGGCACCACCGCGAAGGCCTCGTACTCCAACTACGGTCTGAACGTCGTCGACATCACGGCCCCCGGCGGAGACTCCACCGGCATCTACAGCACCCTGCCGGGCGGAAAGTACGGCTCCATGAGCGGTACCTCGATGGCCTCGCCGCACGTCGCCGGTGTGGCGGCGCTGCTGGCCAGCACCAACCCGGGCATCACCCCGGCGCAGCTGCGCGACAAGCTGGCCACCCAGGCCAACGACGTCGCCTGCCCGTCGGACAGCCGCTGCAAGGGCACCACGGCGAAGAACGGCTTCTTCGGCGAAGGCCAGGTCGACGCCCTCAAGGCGGTCGGCAGCACCCCGCCTCCCGGCAAGTACTTCGAGAACACCGCGGACTTCACCATCGGTGACAACACCACCGTGGAGAGCCCGATCACCGTCAGCGGCGTGACCGGCAACGCCCCGGCCACCCTCAAGGTCGGCGTGAACATCGTGCACACCTACATCGGTGACCTCAAGGTCGACCTGATCGCCCCCGACGGCACCGTCTACACCGTCCACAACCGCTCCGGCGGCAGCACCGACAACATCAACCAGGTCTACACCGTCAACGCCTCCTCCGAGGTCGCGAACGGCATCTGGAAGCTCCGGGTCAACGACAACGCCCGCGGCGACATCGGCAAGATCGACTCCTGGAACGCCACCTTCTAAGGACGCGCACCGGAGCACTCAGCGCCGGAGCACGTCGGCGAGCCAGTCGAAGACGACGTCACAGTGCTGCTGAGGGGCCATCGGGGAGCAGTGCAACTGCGCCCCGGTGGCCTTCGTCAGTTTCACGTACTCGCGGCGGGTGCGCAGCAGGTCGTACATCTGCCGCGGCTGGCCGGGGTAGAACTGCTCGAAGTCGTAGTCCAGCACGAGCGTCGGGGCCTTGATCCTCCCGACCACCTTGGTGATGTCGAGGCCCATGGCCACCTGTGCCGGTGTCCAGATGTCCGTGGGGACCTTCCCCTCGCGGGCCTGGCGCAGCGCCTGCCGGTCGAAGATCTCGAAGCGCTTCTTGACGGTGAAGGCCAGCTGCGGGGTCAGCTCCGGGACGACCTCCTCGTTCCAGATCCGGTTGGTCTCCGCCTTGTCGGGCGTGACGATGTCGCGCAGCTCCTCGTCGAAGCCCAGCCAGGGGCTGAGGCATCCGGGCATGGCCGCGACCGCGGCGAGCCGGTGCTCGAAGGCGGCGGCGCGCGGGGCGAGGTTGCCGCCCATGCTGAGGCCGGTGATGGCGATGCGCTCGCCGTCCACGTCCTCGCGCCGGAGCAGCCAGTCGACGATCGGGCTGACCACCGTCTCCCAGCGGGTGGTGAAGGGGATCTCCTCCACGAACAGCAGCTGCCCCTGGCCGGGGCCGTCGTAGACGAGGGCGTTCCAGCCGCGGTCGAGGGCCGCGGACACGCCGTAGGTCCACATGTCGAGGTTCTGCCCGTCACTGCCGTTGGTGAGGATGACGGTGGGGCGCCGCTCGGCGGGACCGTCCGGGCGGAAGAACCACAGCGGGAGACGGGTCCTGCCCCAAGGGACCCGGGCGGTGACCGCGGCCGGCGTGCAGAGGCGGGCGAAGGTGTCCCAGGCCTCGCGTCCCGCCTGGTAGACCGCCTCCTCGTCGCCGGGCCGGTCGGTGCCGAGCACGTAGAACAGCGCCTGGGCGTAGTACTGGGCCGCGCGCAGCGAGCGGAAGCGGCGGGTCTGCGACGGTGTCCCGCCGCCGTCCCGGCCGGCGGCCGGCGGCGCGGAGAGCTGGTCGCCCCAGGACCGGAAGGTGTCGGTGTAGGTCTGCTCGGAGAGACCCGCCGCGTTGATGGCGTTGACCGCGGTCAGCACCTCGCCGACCTCGGAGGCGCGCATGCCGGCGGCTCCGAGCGCGAGCAGTCCCGCGAAGTTGAAGCCGGGATCGGCGAAGAGCTTCATCGCTCCCGGCGCCGGTTCGGAGGCCGTCGCGGACGGCGTGGGCGCGGCCGTCGCGGTGCAGGCGGTGCTCCCGACGGCGAGCGCGCCGGCTCCCGCGGCGAGCCCGGTCAGCGCGGCGCGGCGGGTGAGGGCAGCAGGCTGGTGCGGTGTGCTTGCGGTCATGCAGGGGACGCTACGACGCGCCCCCGCGCGCGGGGGTGTGCCGCGCCCTCGCCTGCTCCGAACGGGCTCTCCGCGCGGGCGTCTTCAGGCGTTCCGCCGGGTGCGCAGCACGCAGTCGCCGCACAGGCCGCCGCCGGCGACGCGGTAGTAGAGGCAGCAGCTGCGCCGTGCGAAAGCCACCCCGAGCCCTTCCTCGTGGATGAAGGTGCCGGTGCCCGCGAGCGCGCCGTCCTCGGCGAGCAGGGCGCGTGCCAGGTCGACGGCCGCGCCGCCGGGGACCCGGTCGATCAGCACCCGCAGCGCGCCGACCAGCCCGGAGGCCGCGTTCCCCCGCAGGACCGTCGGGGAGACGCCGTACAGCTCCCGCAGAGCGGTCTCCAGCAGGGCCAGGTTCCCCAGGACCGACTCCCCGAGGCCCTCGGCCGGGCGGGCGGCGGGCTGGGGCAGCCAGAGCTGGAGCGAGCCCTCGTCCGGCAGCCGCCACCACACCCGGTCGGGGGCCAGGTCCGGCACCCGTCCGGCCAGCGCCGCGCACCCCAGCCCGATCGACCAGAGCCGGGAGGCGATCTGGAACTGGGCGGTCGAGGCGGCCACCCTGCCGGGTCCGCTGCCGATCCGGCGGCCCACTTCGGCCACGTACGGCGCGAGCTGCCCGTCGTACAGCGCGGTGAGCGGCAGGAAGCCGGGCCCGGGCGGCTCCGGCCCGTACGGCACGGTGAAGAAGGGCCCCACGGCGGCCAGTCGCCGCAGTACGTCGTCCATACCCGGAATGATCTCAGTACCGCACCCCGTGCAAGGACATGCTCACGCGACCCGGCCCCGGCGGGCCCGGGCGGTCCTCCGCAGGGCCCGGTCCTCCGCAGGGCCCGTCCGGCTCAGAGGCCGGCGAGGAAGTCCAGCAGGGCCCGGTTGAAGGCTTCGGGCTGCTCCACCCCCGGCAGGTGGCCCGCCCCCTCGATGACGGTGAGCACCGAGTGCGGCAGCAGCGCGTGCAGGGCCTGGGCCTCCGCGACCGGGGTGTAGGCGTCGTCGGCGCCGACCAGGACCAGGCAGGGCTCGGCGGCCGCGGCGAGCAGCGGCCGGTAGTCCGGGCGCTCGGCCCGGCCGCGCTGGGCGGCGGCCGCGCCCTCGGGGTCGGTCGCGCACATCATGGCCGTGACCCGCGCGGCGGCCTCGGGCATGCCGGTCACGTTGTAGGGCGCCAGCATCTTGTCGATCACCTCGTCGGCGTAGGGCCGCATGCCCTCCGCGATCAGTCGTCCGGCGGTCTCCCGGCGCAGTTCCGCCCCGGCTTCCGTCTCGGGCGCCGGGGAGGTGTCGGACAGCACCAGGGCCCGTACCAGACCCGGGTGGCGCAGCCGCATCTCCATCGCGATCTGGCCGCCCATGGACACACCGCCGACGACCACCTGTTCGAGGCCCAGTCCGTCGAGGAGGGCGGCGAGATCGTCCGCGTGGTCGGCGAGCAGGACCTTGCCCGGCAGCACCGGGCTGTCTCCGTATCCTCGCAGGTCAGGGGTGATCACGCGGTACCCGGCGGCCGTGAGGGCAGCCGTCTGGGGGGCCCACATGGTGCGGTTGAAGGGGTGTCCGTGGATCAGGATCACGGGCGCTCCGAGGCGGGGACCCGAGTCGTCGAAAAACAGCGTCACACCATTGCCAAATTGGGGCTTCATGAGAGGACTTTAAGGAGCTACATTGAGCCACTCGCGTTCACCCGACAGCCGGTTGCCTTTCACTCGTGTTTTGCACGGGGGGCGACGTCATGGACGCAGACTGTGCCACCACCCCACCGCCCAGAAGGACCGAAGGCTCCGTGCCCGTACCCGTACACCTCGCGGGCCGCACCGTGCGGCTCGAGCCCCTCGCCCCCCACCACACCGAGGCTCTGGCCGTGGCCGGGGCCGAGGATCGTACGACCTACGCCTTCACTCCCGTACCCCATGGGGTGCAGGCGTCACACGAGTACATCGACCGCGCCCTCGCAGATCAGGCTGCGGGTCGATCGCTCCCGTTCGCCATCGTCAGAGCCACTGACGGGCGCGTCGTCGGTTCGACCCGGTTCCTGGAACTCGACTACTGGCAGGGGCCGCTGGTGTGGCCCGCCGTGCCGGGCGTCCCGTTCGGCGATCCGGCGACGGCGATCCCCGATGCCGCCGAGATCGGCAACACCTGGCTGTCCCCGACCGCCCAGGGCACCGGCATCAACACCGAGGCGAAGCTGCTCATGCTCCGCCATGCCTTCGAGGTCTGGGGTGTCCGCCGCATCTCGCTGCGCGCCGACGCGCGCAACGGCCGGTCGCGCGCCGCGATGGAACGTCTCGGCTTCACCTGCGAAGGGGTCCGCCGGGCCCACTCACGGGGGCTGGACGGCGCCGTCCGCAGCACCGCCTTCTACTCGATCCTCGACGAGGAGTGGCCGGCCGTACGGTCGATCATCGAGCTGAGGCTGTCGGCGGGGGCGCAGCGCAAGCGCCGCCGCAAGACCCTGATCCCCGCGTAGCGGGGAACGACGGAAACGGTCCTGCCCCCGCCCGTGTCCCGGCCTCTTCATCCGAGGAAGGCCGGGGCCAGGGCCGATTCCATCAGCCGGGCGGGGCCGACTCCGGGCGGTGGGGCGTTCCGGGAGCGGGGCGGTGGCCCCCTGCCCAGCGGCAGGTGCGGGTACCAGGCACGGGCGGCCACCGGATCAGGAACTGCCGGTGGCCGGCGGCGCCCGGGCAATGCGCTGCCCTAGGGAACCCCAAGAGAAGGAAAAGTGCGGAACTCCGGCGCACTTTCGTTCCTCTTCCGAACAGAAGAACCGAGTCGTCGGACCACCCCGCCCCTCTGGGGCAGCACCAGCCGGAGAGCCACCGCACATGTCGTACGCACCCGAGGGGCAGCAGCACCAGCCGTACGGGCCGGGAGGGCAGGGCCCGCGGCCCCCCTACGGCGACCAGTACGGCCGTCCGCACGGACGGTCCCCGCACGGAGAGCAGTACGGCGGGCCGTACGGGGAGCAGTACGCCCGGCAGGACCAGCACGGCGGGCCGTACGGGCAGCAGCCGCAGGGCCACTGGGAGCAGGAGCAGCCCGCGCGCCCGCGCCGCCGGGGCAGGCGCTGGCTGATAGCCGGCGTCTGCGTGCTCGCGCTCGCGGGCATAGCCGCCGGCGTCATGAACCACTACGAGATACCCCCGTTCACCGACAAGGGCTCCACGGTCTCCTTCGGGCAGCAGCCCGGCGGCGGCACGTCCAACCAGGGCGGCGCGGGGGCCCAGCAGCCGGCGAACTCCAAGATGCTGATGCCGACCGGGCCGGCCGCCGACTTCAAGAACTCGATGACGCTGGCCGACGGCACGCACGTGGCCGTCACCACCCTGGACGGCAAGAAGTCCGGCTTCAAGGGCAAGGTCTGGGTCTGGGCCCCCAAGGAGTACAACGACCCGAAGTTCGCCAAGAGCGGCTTCCCGGTCCTGATCGCCCTCCCGGGCGGCGCCGGCTACCCGAACAACTACTGGATGGGCACGGACCTCGGCCTCCAGACCAGCATCAGCAAGTGGTACGCGGAGGGGAAGAGCAAGCCCTTCCTGCTGGCCATGCCGGTGCTCAACCCCGGCCCGGACGACAAGGGCGTCTACTGGGACGGCTCCGACATCCCCGGCCAGCCGAAGATGGGCACCTGGCTGACCGAGGACGTCCCGGACCTGATGAAGGCGAACTTCCGCACCGTGAAGTCCCGTGACGGCTGGGCCTTCATGGGCTCCTCCACCGGCGGTTTCGCGGGCATGAAGGCCGTGCTGAAGCACCCGGACAGGTTCAAGGCCGTGATCGCCTCGGGCCCGGACATCGTCCCGGACTCCTCCCTGTGGAAGGGCCACGACAAGGAGAAGGCCGAGAACAACCCGGAGCTGCTGGCCAAGCACCTCATCGACACCAAGGGTCCGGACGTCTACATCGCCTTCCAGGTCGGCGACAGCGAGAGCAACAAGAAGACCCTGCCGGACGTGCAGAAATTCGTCGCCACCTTCGGCAACAAGGGGCCCGTGCACACCAGCCTGCGGGTGATACCGGGCGGCCGGCACAACGCCAAGACCTACGTCCCGAACATGGGCGAGGGGCCGATCCAGTACATCAGCAAGGTCATGGAAGGACCGGTCGAGTAGCCACCGGCACCTCCGTCCGATCACGCTCCGGCCCGCCGAACACCTTCGGCGGGCCGTCGCCGCTCCAGGGCTCCCAGCCCGGGTCGCCCGTCGTCGCGAACCGCACCCACGCCGTGTGCATCGCGTCGGCCAGCTCCTGCGGGGCTTCGGTCCCGGCCAGCCACGCGGCCTCGGGCACGGACAGCGTGTCGAAGACGAAACCCAGCTCCAGGGCGTGGCAGGCGCCGAGGCCCGGGATGCCCGAGCACCAGGCGAACTCGTACAGGTAGCTCGGCGCGGCCCGCCGGGCGCCCGCGAGCCTGCGCAGCGGATCGCGCAGCAGCCGGTCGGTGAGGAGCTGCCCGGCGAGCTCGGCCGGCCCGGCCCCGGGCAGGGCGGTGCGCAGCGCCCGTACGGCGGCCCGGTCCTTGCCCGTACGGGCGCGGGCCAGGGCCACGGCGAGCGGCCCCATCCGGTCCAGCAGCCGCATGCCGCCGGTCGGGGCGAGCCAGAGCCGGTACTCCTCGGTGGTCCATCCGAACAGCAGCGGCACCGCGCCGGAGGCGTCCGCGTCGGCGGTCAGGGCGTCGAGGGGGTCGACGGGGAGCGTGTCCGGGTCGACGACCAGGCCGAAGGCGGGTCCGCCGAGGAGGGGGCCCGATCTGCGCAGGACGGCGGCCTGGGCGGCCATCAGGTCGGGCAGCGAAGTGGCGGCGAAGGCCCTCGCGGTGGCGTCGACCTTCAGCAGCGAGGCCATCCGCCGGGCCATCGCCCGCACCCGGGGGCGGGGCAGGGCCTCGGGGGCTCCGCTCTGCAGGACCGCCCGGTGGAAGAGGCCGGCCGCGCGCGGAGCGGCCAGGAGGGCGCCGATGCTGATGGCTCCGGCGGATTCGCCGAAGACGGTGACGCGGGCCGGGTCCCCGCCGAAGGCCTCGATGTTGTCGCGGACCCATTGGAGGGCGGCGATCTGGTCGAGCAGGCCCCGGTTGGCGGGTGCGTCGGGGAAGAGCCCGTACCCGAGGACGCCGAGTCGGAAGTTGAAGGACACCATCACGATGCCGTCGCGGGCGAAGGCCGTGCCGTCGTAGACGGGCACGGCCGCGGAGCCGCGGGTGTGCGCCCCGCCGTGGATCCACACCATGACCGGCAGCCCGGCCCCGGGGGCCGGCTCGGGGGTCCACACGTTCACGTTGAGGCAGTCGTCGCCGGGGATCTCCGGGTCGGTCAGCAGGGCCGCGAAGGTGGCCGGGTAGGGCACCTTCGGTGCGGTGGGGCCGAAGGCCGCGGCCTCGCGTACGCCGTCCCAGGCGGCCGGGGGCGCGGGCGGCGCGAAGCGGAGGGCGCCGACGGGTGGGGCCGCGTACGGGATGCCCCGGAAGACCGCGATGCCGTCGGGCCCGGTACGGCCCTCGACCACGCCGGCCCCGGTCCTGACCCGCGGCCGGCCGACGTCGGCGGCGACGCCCTCTGTGCTCATCCGTCCTCCTGCAGCTGTGCCGGTCCCGCACGGTCGCACAGCCGTCCAACGGGTGACAAGGCGTGACCGGGCCGGGGACCGGCCCGGTTGGACGGGCATGCGAATCCTGCGTATCCACCACACTCTGCCCGTCCTGCTGCTGGCGGGCATCTCGTGCCTCACCGGTCCGGCCCACGCCGCGGGGCCGGATTTCCAGTACGTGGGCCAGGACGACCGGGTGCACGGGCTCACCGCGCCGCGGGGCTGCGTGGCGGCGGAGGGCGGCGGCGGGCGCGCGGTCACCAACACGACCCGCGGCTCGGCGACCCTCTACCAGGGCCCACGCTGCTCGGGCCGGGTCGTCGGGACGCTGCGGCCCGGGGAGGTCGCTCAGATCCGGCCGTACTTCGCCTCCATCGCCTTTCCCGTCACCGGGTAGGCGCAGGGGCCGTGACCCCGCGGCCCTCCCCGCGTTGTATGCCATGTCAAATGCCACAGATTATGTGGCGCCCCACATCTCACGAGGAGATCTTTGATGTCGCGTATCGCGAAGGCATTCGCCATCACCGCTGTCACCGGTAGCGCCGTGGTCGCCGGTGCGGGCCTGGCTGTCGCCGATGCCGGAGCGCACGGTGCGGCGGTCGGCTCCCCCGGTGTCCTGTCGGGCAACCTGGTCCAGGTTCCGGTGCACGTCCCGGTCAACGTCTGCGGCAACACCGTGAACGTGATCGCCCTGCTGAACCCGGCGTTCGGCAACACCTGCGTCAACGCTTCGGGCGGCGGCGCCGACCACCACACCGAGGGTGGCGACTACGGTCACTGATCGCCTGCTCGGCCGAAGGGCCCCCGCCGTCCGGCGGGGGCCCTTCCCCTGTGTCCCGCGCCCCGGCTCGCTGCGGGGCCGGCGGGTCACTCGTAGCGGTACAGGCCCTGGTGGCTGAGCGCCTCGCGCGGCGTGACGTTCCACGGCGGCATCGGCTCGTCGAGGGCGATCACCCGGCCGCGCTGGAGGTCGCCGAGGGCAAGGGGGGCGGCGGGCAGGTAACCGGAGCGGGGGTGCTTGTGCTGCCAGCGGTCCCAGATCAGGTCCACGAAGGCGTGGTGCAGCCAGAACGCGGGGTCGTTGGGCGCCGTACCGCCCGTCATGTGTCCGCCGATCCACTGGTGGACCTTGTTGTGGTTGCGCCAGCGCTCGCTCTTGGGGGCGGCCCAGCCCTCCAGCTTGTTGCGGAAGCCGCCGGCCGTGGCCGTGGAGTCCCAGGGCGAGAGGTCGTAGACCGGATCGTCGATCGCCCACTGGAGTTCGGCCGGGGTCGGCAGGGTGATCGGGTTCTGCGGCCTGCCCAGGTTGCGGGTCAGGAACGCGGACTCCGTGATGCCCACCGTGACCGTCCAGTTACCCTTGTCGTAGGCGAACGGCCCGGTCATCACCTTGCGGTCGGTCGCACGGCCGGTGCCGCCGAGGAAGTCGTCCGCCCAGAGCGAGGAGACCGGGCTGGTGTCGGTGGTCCAGTCCCAGTACGGGACGGACACGCCCGGGTCGATCTGCCGCAACTGCTTCTCGAACTCCAGCAGATAGAGCCGGTGCCACGGGAAGAAGGACGGGGACATGTGCCCGACCCGCAGCTTGCGGTCGCGGTCGGGCACGAAGTACTTGTCGTGGGTGCGCACCAGGGCGTCGTACGCGCCGCTGCGCTTCAGCTCCAGCACCGCCGCGATGAACCGCTTCTTCTGGGTGCTGGTGAGGTTCTTCTGGTTCTGCCGGACGTGCAAAGCGGGGGTCCTCCCGTTCCCTTGGGTTGGTCAGCCGTGGTGCGGGGCCGCGAACGCCAGCTGGGTCGTGCCCAGTTCGTCGACCGCGGCCCGGGCCAGTTCCAGTGGGGTCGGATAGGACTGGAAGTGGTTGATCCCGCTGAGATAGCTGCCGTCGGCGCGGCGCATGACGTGCAGTGGGCGGCCGTCGATGCGGACCCCGGCGACGTCGACGGCGATGTGCCGGCCGCGGTACGTCTCCTCGGCGAGCGGCGCCGGGGTGAGGGTCTGCCGGGGCCGTCGGGCGCGCAGTACGGGAGCCAGGGCCGCGCCCGTACCGGCGAGCACGGCCGCGGTGAACGCCGCGCGCAGGAGCGCGCGTCGGGTCAGAGGTGCGGCGGCGGTTGCTGCGGACATGCGGTCTCCCTCGCTCGGTGGCCGGCGGCTACGGGTCTAACGCCGCGCGGCGGGCGAGGTCACCCGCGGGCGCCGCGCAGCTGCTTGTAGAAGAGGGTGGTCGGGTGCAGCCGGCCCTCCGGGTCGGTGGCGTAGTCGGGAATGGTGCCGGCCTGCGTCCAGCCCGCGGAGCGGTAGACGTTCTCGGCGCCGCTGCCGGTCTCGGTGTCCAGGAACATCAGCAGTACCCCGGCGCGGGCGGCTGCGGTCTCGGCGTGCGCGAGGAGGGCGCGGGCGGTGCCGCGGCCGCGGGCGGCCGGATGGACCATGAGCTTGCGCAGCTCGGCGCGGTGGCGGCCGTTGGGCTTGGACTCGCGGTACCAGCTGACGGTGCCGTCGATGGCGCCGTCGGCGCCGGTGCGGGAGACCCACAGGGCGAGGGATCCGTCCTCGACGGCGGGCAGCAGGGAGTCCCACCAGGCGGCGGCGGTCGCGTGGTCAAGGCCCGCGAGGAAGCCGAGCGAGGAGCCGTCGGAGACCACGGCCTGGAGGAGGGTGGCGAGTTCGTCACGGTGGGTGCGCAGTCCGGTGGCGGACAGGGCGGTGATCACGGCGGTCATGCGGCGAGCATAGGGATCGGCCGGGAACGCGGCGCAGGCGGGGCGGAGGGGCGGGGCGGAAGGGCGGGCGGCCCGGGGGCGGGCGGCCCGGGGCGGCCCGTCGGGGTCGGCGCGCCCGGCTCGGCCGAAGGTACGAGACGGGCGGACGGGAGGGCTGGCCGGGTGGGTGGCCCGCCGGGTGGCCGGGTGGCTGGCCGGGCGGCCGGTTGGGCTCAACGCCCCTGGTTCCGCTGCCCGTCGCGTACCCGGTCGACCACTTCGCGCACGGCGTCCGCCACCGTACGGGGCTGTTCGACGGCGATCCCGTGGCCGCTGTCGGTGTCGGTGACGTGCCGGGCGTGCAGTTCGGCGGCGAGGCGGTTCTGGGCGGCCGTCCAGGCCGGCCAGGTCGAACCGCTGTCGCCCACCCGGAGGTCCCACGGCTCGTCGGAGCTGAGCACGACCGCGGGCAGGGGCCGGGCGAGCGGAGGTGCGGCGCGGATCTGGGCGACGCTCGCGGTGTAGTCGGGTACTTCGAGACCCTCCGGGCCCTTCGTCGCGTCGACCTTGCGCATCCAGTCGGACCACTGGGCCGGTGCCAGCGTGTCGCGCAGGTGGGTCGAGGCGCCGTCGACGGCGACCAGGCCGGCGACCCGGGGATCGCCGGTGCGTGCGGCCAGGGCGGTGATCATCGCCCCCCACGAGGCCCCGACCAGCACGTAGGGGCCGCGCTCCCCCGCCCCGGCGAGCACGGCCCGCAGATCGGAGACCCCGTCCGCCGCCGTGGTGGGCTGGGGCACCGCTGTCGACGGGCTCCGCATGCCGTCGAACCGCGTGGTACCGGGGCGGTCGTAGGCGCACACCCGTGTGAAGGAGGCGACCGCCGGGAACACCGCGGACGCGCTCGGCGCCGGGGCGGCCCCGGCACGCGCCGGGTCGGCCGCGTGGGTCCACTCGTCCGCGGCGCCGCGCGTCCCGGACACGAGCACCACCGTCGGTGTGCCCGTCCCCCGGCACTCGACGTGGACGCGGCGGCCGCCGGGAACGGCGACCATGCCCTCGAAGTCCCCGCGGGGGCCGCGGTCGGCGGGCGGGTCCGTACCGTCCCGGGCGACGGGCCGGGCCGCCGCCGGACCGGCCGGGGCGAGGGGCGCCAGAGCCGAGAGGGCCACCGCGGCCGCGGTGGCCGCGACGAGCCGACGGGGACGGCGCGCCGCGGCGCGCGAGGGCGGGGCCGCCCCGCGTCGTGCGGGCATGGATCCAGTCTGGCATCCGCCCCTCGGGGCCGCAGCCGGTGCTGTGCGCGGAAAGGTCTGCCGGGGCGCGGTGTCCCGTGCGGTGTGTCGCAAGGCGGAGGGCCGCGGCTCGTACCGGACGTACGTGCGTGGTCCGACAACACGGCGAGGCGCCGGCCGGGCGCCGCGACCCGGCGAACCTCTGCGGTCACGGAACAGCCGGTGCTGTGGCCGGAGAGGCTTGCCGGGGCGCGGTGTTCGGCGCATGGGGTCTCCCCAGGCCCACAGGGCCGAGGGGAAGCATCGCAAGGCGGAGGGCCGCGGCTCGTACCGGACGTACGTGCGTGGTCCGACAACGCGGCGAGGCGCCGGCCGGGCGCCGCGACCCGGCGAACCTCTGCGGTCACGGAACAGCTAGGGCGCCGGGAGTTCAGCGAAGTCGGCGACCAGGCCGCGGTGGTGGCCCGCCGTGCCGAGGGCGAGGGAGTCGGCCTTGGCCCGCTTGAGGTAGAGGTGCGCGGGGTGCTCCCACGTCATGCCGATGCCTCCGTGGAGCTGGACGCACTCCTCGGCGGCGCGGACGGCGACCCCCGAGCAGTAGGCCTGGGCGACGGCGATCGTGAGAGGCGCGTCGGGGGCGCCGGTGGCGAGGGCGTCGGCCGCGGCCCTGGCCGCCGCGCGGGCGGAGGCCACGTCGAGCCAGAGCCGCGCCAAGCGGTGCTTGAGGGCCTGGAAGGAGCCGACGGGCCGGTTGAACTGGTAGCGGCCCTTGACGTGTGCGACGGTCTCGGTCAGGCACCACTCGGCGAGCCCGACCTGCTCGGACGCGAGCAGGCCCGCCGCGGAGAGCAGGGCTCCGGCGATGGCTGCCCGGGCTGTGGCGGGGTCGGCGAGGCGGGTGCCCGGGGCGGCCTCCAGCGTGACGGTGGCAAGCGGACGGGTCAGGTCCAGCGCAACCAGCGGGGTCACGGCGGTGTCCGCGGCCCGGACCGCGTAGAGCCCGGTGTCGGCCGGGACGAGCAGTACGTCGGCGGCCACCGCGTCCGCCACGGCGTTGACCGTGCCGGTCAGGATGCCCCCGCCGGAGTCCCGTACGGGGGCGGGCAGGGGGGCGCCGGGAGCGAGGGTCAGCGCAACGGCCGGGGCGCACACCGTGTGGCCCGAGGCCAGCTCGGCCAGCAGCGGGGCGGCTTCGGCGGTGTCGCAGCCGAGCAGGATCTCCGTGGCGAGCACGGCGCTGGTGAGGTACGGGACGGGGGCCACGGCCCGGCCCAGTTCCTCCAGCACCACGGCCGCCTCCCGGTGTCCCGCGCCCTGCCCGCCGAGTTTCTCGGGTACGAGGAGTCCCGCCGTGCCGATCTCGACGGCGAGGGTGCGCCACAGGGCCGGGTCGTGCGGCCGGCCCGTCTCGGCGCGGGCGAGGACCGCCTTGGCGTCGCAGCGGGCGGCGAGGAGCGAGCGTACGGCGGCGCGCAGCTCCTCCTCGGCTTCGGAGTAGAGGAGGTCGGCCGGCGCCGTCGGCGCTGTCGGCGTCGTCATCGGGACAGGTCCTTCCATGCGAGGTCCTTGTCGTCGCGCGGCTCGGGGGGCAGGCCGAGGACGCGTTCGGCGACGATGTTGAGGAGGATTTCGCTCGTGCCGCCCTCGATGCTGTTGCCCTTGGCGCGCAGGTAGCGGTAGCCGGCGTCGCGGCCGGTGAAGTCGACCAGTTCGGGACGGCGCATGGTCCAGTCCTCGTACAGGAGGCCTTCCTCGCCGAGGAGTTCGACCTCCAGGCCGCTGATCTCCTGGTTGAGGCGGGCGAAGGTCAGCTTCATGCCCGAGCCCTCGGGGCCGGGCTGGCCCGCGGCGAGCTGCTGGCGCAGCCGCTCGCCGGTGAGGCGGGCGACCTCGGCCTCGACCCACAGTTCCAGCAGCCGCTGGTGGAGGGCGTGGGTGCGCAGGCCGGGGCGTTCGCGCCAGGCCGCGGCGACGGGTGCGATCATGCCGCCCTCGCGCGGGATGCGCATGCCGCCGATGGAGACGCGTTCGTTCATCAGGGTGGTGCGGGCGACCGCCCAGCCCTCACCCACGGCGCCGAGGCGGTGGGCGTCGGGGATGCGGACACCGGTGAGGAAGACCTCGTTGAACTCGGCCTCGCCGGTGATCTGGCGCAGCGGCCGGACCTCGACGCCGGGGTCGTGCATGTCGCAGAGGAAGTAGGTGATGCCCTGGTGCTTGGGCAGTGCCGGGTCGGTGCGGGCCACGAGGATGCCCCAGCGGGCGTTGTGGGCGCTGGAGGTCCAGACCTTCTGGCCGTCGACGGTCCACTCGCCGGCGCTTTCGTCGAGGACGGCGCGGGTGGCGAGCGCGGCGAGGTCCGATCCGGCGCCGGGCTCGCTGAAGAGCTGGCACCAGACCTCTTCGCCCAGCCACAGGGGGCGCAGGAAGCGCCGCTTCTGCTCCTCGGTGCCGTACGCGAGGATCGTGGGCGCGGCCATGCCGAGCCCGATGCCGATCCGGCGCGGGTCGTTGTCGGGGGCGCCGGCGGCTTCCAGTTCGGCGTCGACGACGGCCTGGAGGGTACGGGGCGCGCCGAGTCCGCCGAGGCCTTCGGGGTAGTGCACCCAGGCGAGTCCGGCGTCGAAGCGGGCGCGGAGGAACGCGGTGCGGTCGGTGCCGGCGGGCGGGTGCGCGGCGAGCAGCTCCCGGGTGCGGGCGCGCACGGCCTCGGCGGTGAGGGGGGTGGCCTCGCTGGTCGGGGTGGCGCCGCTGGTCATCGGGCAGCTCCGTCCAGGCCCGGCAGGACCACCAGGCGGCCGGTGGTGGTCCCGTCGGCGACGCGCTGCACGGCGTCGGCGGCGTGCACGAGCGGGAGGCGTTCGCTGACCAGCGGTGTGACGGCGCCCTCGGCGGCGAGCCGGGTGAGTTCGGTGTGGCAGGCGAGGATGGCGGCGGGGTCCTTGGCGGCGTACAGGCCCCAGTGCAGGCCGAGCACGGCGTAGTTCTTCACGAGGGCGTGGTTGAGGGCGGGGGCGGGGATGGTGCCGCTCGCGAAGCCGACGACGACGATCCGGCCCTCGAAGGCGACGCATCTGGTCGACGCGGTGTAGGCGTCGCCGCCGACCGGGTCGTAGACGACGTCGGCGCCGCGTCCGCCGGTGAACTCCTTGACGCGGGCGGCGATGTCCTGCGCCGTACGGTCGATCACCAGGTCGCAGCCGAGTTCCTCGGCGGTACGGGCCTTCTCCTTGCCTGCGACCACTCCGATGACGGTGGCCCCGGCGACCTTGCCCAGTTGCACGGCGGCGCTGCCGACGCCGCCGGCGGCGGCGTGCACGAGGAGGGTCTCGCCGGCCCGGAGGCCGGCGCGGCGGTGCAGGCCGAACCAGCCGGTCTGGTAGCCGATGTGGAGGGCGGCCGCCTCGGCGTCGTCGAGGGTGTCGGGGGCCGGGAGCAGGGCGCGGGCCGGTGCGGTGACGTACTCGGCGAACCCGCCGTGCGGCAGGCTCGGGTTGGCGATGACGCGGCGGCCGTCCTCGGTCTCGCCGCAGATCTCGACGCCGGGGGTGAAGGGCAGCGGCGGTGTGATCTGGTACTGCCCGCGGACGAGCAGCGCGTCGGGGAAGTTCACGTTGGCGGCGAGCACCCTGAGTTTCACCTCGCCCTCGCCGGGGACCGGTTCCGGCACCTCTTCGAGGCGCATGGCCTCGCGGGGCTCGCCGGGGGTATGTACTCGCCATGCCTGCATCCGGGGCCTCCAGCCGCCGTCGAGGAATCACGCTCCGAGGGCATACTAAGCGGTCGCTTGCCCTCTTGTGAATCGCCGGGAGGGGTGGACCGTCGGCCGGCCCGAAACAACTCGCGTCATTTCAGGCCACATCCGTCCCGCCATCAGGCAATATGTGGCGTGCACGTGTCATGACTCAACGGGGAACTGCACCTGTCCAGGGGGGACCACCACATGAGAAGAAGCATGTCCGCGGCCGGAGCCGCCGTCGTTCTGGCGGGCCTGATCACGGCGGCCGGACCCGCCGCGGCGGCCGACACGAAGTGCACGCCGAAGATCCAGGTGCTCGACTCGATCGGGGACGAGTCGTACGTGCGCGACATGCAGCGCAGCCAGGGCGTCTTCGACTTCGGCTCGGACGGCCTCGCCGTCGGCGTCTCGGGCTACAAGCCCGTCTACTGGACCGGCACCACCGTGCACCAGGTCCCGCTGGCCGACGCGAACCAGACGGGCCAGGTGCTCGCCGTCAACGCGCACGGCCTGATGGTCGGCGTCCTCCGCGGTTTCGGCGGCACCTCCCTGTTCACCTACCAGGCGGGCGCCGCGGCGATCACCCCGCTGCCGGACAGCGACGGCTCGGACCTGGAGGCCGACGTCAACGACGCCGGGTACGTCGTCTCCCGCTCCGACAGCTGGATCGCCACGGTCTGGAAGGACGGCCAGAAGGTCCGCGACCTGCCCGTCCCGGCCGACGCGGGCCCGGGCACCCGGATCACGATGGTCACGGGCATCAACAACCGGGGCGACATCCTCGGCATGGCCACGCAGGACTACGAGGTCCCCGAGACCGGCGCGCACCTGGAGGGCACCTACCCGGTGCTGTGGCCCGGGGACGGAACCGCCGCCCGGCTGCTGGCGCCGTCCATGAACGACAGCTACGTCCAGGACCTCGACGAGAGCGGCCGGGTCGTCGGCTACGACTGGGCCGGGCCGTGGCACGAGTACCAGACGTGGGTGTGGGAACCCCCGCTCACCGGCCCCGGCACCACGCCCGGGGGGCTGAGCTCGCACCCGTACGCCACGTTCGAGGCGATCAGCCCGAACACGAACGTCAGCGTCGGCACGGCCAAGTTCCACCCGGACGAGATGACCCTCCCGGACCAGGCGCTCCTACGGGCCGGCTCCGGCCCGGTCAAGGCCCTGCCGCGGCTGGCCGCGGGCGGGGCGAGCATGGCCGATGCGGTGTCGGACGGCGACCGCGTCGGCGGGGCCGCCGTGAACGCGAAGGGCAAGCTCAAGCCGGTGATCTGGACCTGCGCGACCCGGCAGGCCTACAACCCGGGCAGCTAGGTCCTGTCTGGAGTTCCGGCGCGGGAGAAGGAGCGGCGTCTGGTGCCGTCGAATCCAAGGCGGAGGAGGGAGTCGACGCGGAGCGTCGGCGACTGACGACAACGCCGGAAGCGGCGGTGCCGGACACCGCAACGCCGCGGGGGAACTCCAGACAGGACCTAGTGACCGCCGGGTCCCGCCGGCAGGGGGACGGGGTTGTCCGCGCCATGGTGATCTGCGCGCCCGCACGCTGTCGATGGGCGCATGGAGAACCCTCTGCGCGGCCTCCCCGCGCCGCCGCCGCTCGGTGCCGCCGCCCTGCCCGCCGGTACGTACGCCGGGCAGGTGGTCCTCGTGACCGGCGGCGGCACCGGCCTGGCAAGGCCGTGGCCACCGAGTTCGCCCGGCTCGGCGCCGATCTGTGGGACGGTCAGCGGGGGAAGACCTCGAACGCGACCGCCGGACGGCCGTCGTACCGCGCCGCCACCCGTTCGGCGTTGCCGGTGAGGAAGGCGCGGGCGTACTCCTCCGGATCCTGGTCGGTCAGCGCCGCGATGTAGGCCTTGTGCTCCAGCAGGGACAGCACCGAACGCTCCAGGCCCGGGCCGGCGTCGGCCGCGTGCGTGGGCGTGCTGGTGCCGGCGACCGCCACCCAGCGGACCCCGTCCCACGGCTCCAGGCCCTGCTCGGAGATGAGCTCCGGGAAGATCCAGCGGTTGCCGGCGTCGGCGGCCGCGTCCAGGGTGGCCCGGCCGACGGCCTTGTGGTCGGGGGTGTTCCAGTGGCCGCCGCCCTGTTCCCCGCCCCACGTGTCGCGGTGGTTGAGGGTGACGACCAGCTCGGGGCGGTGCCGGCGGATGGCGGCGGCGATGTCCCGGCGCAGGCCGAGACCGTACTCGACGATGCCGTCGCGGTGGTCGAGGAACTCCACCGCGGACACCCCGACCACGGCCGCGCTCGCACGCTGTTCGGCCTCGCGCAGCGGGGCGCACTCGGCGGGGGCGAGGGAGTCGATGCCCGCCTCGCCGCGGGTTGCCAGGAGGTAGACCACCTCGCGGCCGCCGTCCGTCCAGTCCGCGATGGCCGCCGCGCACCCGTACTCCAGGTCGTCCGGGTGGGCCACGACGGCGAGGGCGCGCCGCCAGTCCGTGGGCATGGGCTCCAAAGGGGCCTGCGGATCACGTTGTTCGGTCATGCGTCGCACACTAGATGAATGGACCGACACGGGCTGGTAGTGGCCCTCCTTGACGCCACAGGAACCTTCTTCGAGCCCGCCGCAACGGCCTTCCCCGGGGCGGACGCGGCCGACTGGGCGCGCGCCGCACTGCTGGATCCGGGTGCGGCGGGCCCCGGCGGTGCCTGGCGGCTGGACTTCCGGTGCTTCGCCGTCGCGCGGCCGGGGGGCCGGTGGGTGCTGGTGGACGCGGGGGTCGGACCGGCGGACGGGCCCGCCGCCGGGTGGGCGCCGGTACCGGGGCGGCTGCCGGCCGCCCTGGCGGAGGCCGGCATCGCACCGGGGGACGTGGAGACGGTGGTGCTGACCCATCTGCACGAGGACCACGCGGGCTGGACGTCGGGGCCCGGCGGTGGACTTCTCTTCCCCGCCGCGCGCCATGTCGTCCAGCGGGCCGAGGTCGCCGCCCTCGACCGGGGCGACCCGGTATGGGAGTGGACGGTGGCCCCGCTGCGGGCCTCCGGACAACTGCACGAGGTGGACGGCACGCACCGGCTGGGGGCGGGAATCACCCTGCTGCCGACGCCGGGCCACACCCCCGGCCACCAGTCGGTGCTGGTGGAGCAGGGCCCGGCCGGCCGGGACGTGCTGGTCACCGGCGACGTACTGGTGCACGCCGTGCAACTGGGCAATCCGGCGGTCCCGTACTCGCACGAACGCGACCGGCCCGCCGCCCGCGCCTCCCGCGAGCACCTGCTGGCGCAGGCGGTGCAACGCGGCGCCCTCCTGGCCACCGCCCACCTGACCCGCGCCTTCGTGGAGCCCTGCTGAACCCTTCCCGCTCAGGCGTCGTCGTGGACGAGGGCCAGCAGGCGGTCCAGGACGCGGGGGCCGCCCGCGCGCAGGCCGTCGTGTTCGAACTCGTCCGTCACCCAGGTGCGCAGGCCGCGGATGGCGCGGGCCGTGCGCAGGGAGTCCTCCGTCTCCACGTACATGTCGTCGTGGTAGACCGCCGCGGCCACCGGAACCTCGTTGGCCGCCAGCCGCTGCGGGTCGTACAGGGGCTGCCAGCCCGTACGGGCGGCCAGCAGGTCGGCGGTCTCGCGCAGCGGGGTGAGGGCCGGGTCGGTGGTGAAGTGCCAGGGGTGGATGGTCTCGCCGGTGAAGAGCAGGGGCTCGTCGCCCGCGAGGGCCTTGTGGGCGTCGAAGCGGGGGTGGTCCGCCCGGACCCGTTCGGCGGCCCATGCCGTGGGGGCGGCCGGGTCCTGGGCGTAGATCGCCTCGTGGACCAGCGCGTAGAGGGGATGTCCGGCGAAGGAGAGGAGGGCGCGGGCGCCTTCCAGGAAGGCGTCGGAGAGCGCCGGTCCCGCGGGGGTCGGGACGAAGGCGTCCTCCAGCAGGTAGTGGAGTTGGTGGCTGCCGTCGCCGCCGCCGAGGAGGATGCCGAGGGACTGGAAGGCCTCGACGGTCAGGACGTGGCCGCCGGGGAGTTCGGCCGGCCGCTCCGCGAGGTGCGCGGCGATCCAGCGGGCCCGCTCGACGTCCATGGGGTAACGGGCGTAGTGGGCAAGGTTCTTGCGCTCGGTGCGGGGATACGCAGCCCGGTACACCTCGTCCGCGGTGGCGGTCAGCGACGGGAGGCCGCCGGTGATCAGAGCCGCGGTGAGGCCCTCGGGCGCGCTGGAGAGGTAGCGGACCGTGCAGAAGCCGCCGAAGCTCTGGCCGAGCACGGTCCAGGGCGCGCCGCCGGTCAGACCGGGGCGGACGGCCTCGGCGTCGCGCACGATGGAGTCGGCGCGGAAGTGGGCGAGGTAGTCGGCCTGCTGGGCGGGGGTGCCGCGCAGGGGCAGCGTCTGCCGGTTCACCGGGGTGGACCGGCCGGTGCCGCGCTGGTCCAGCAACAGCACCCGGTAGTCCTGCAGGGCCCGCTCCAGCCAGGCCTGCCGGCCGACGAAGCGGCGGGCGCCGAAGCCCGGGCCGCCCTCCAGGTACAGCAACCAGGGCAGGGACTGGGGGTCCTTGCCGGTGGCGACCACCTCGCGGCCGTACAGCTCGATCCGCTCCCCGTCCGGGCGCGCGTGGTCCAGGGGGACGGAGAACCGGTGGTCGGTGAGGACCGTGCCGGGCTGGCGGTAGCTGTGGACGACGGTCACGGACGGCCCCCAGGGGTACGAGGTACGGGATTCCGCGCCCCGGCCGGGTGAGGCGCGGGCGTGCGCGGCGGTCCGCCCGAGTCTATGACCTGTCCGGGGCTCAGGGGCCCGAGGGGCCTTACCAGGCCTGACCGTGCCTGATAAGGCCTGGCCGGCCTACCGGCCTGACCGGCTTCACCTGCCTCACCGGCCTTCCGTGCGGCGGCCGGTGGGCCGGAGCGCGCGGAAGGCCGGTGGCCGGGTCGCCGGCGCCGGGTCCCTGGGGCTGCGTCAGAACTCGACGACCGAGCGGAGCACCTCGCCGCGTTCCATCCGGGCGAAGGCCTCCTCGACCCCGTCGAGCGGGATGGTCTCGGAGACGAAGGCGTCCAGGTCGAGCCGGCCCTGCAGGTAGAGGTCGATCAGCAGGGGGAAGTCGCGCTCGGGCAGGCAGTCGCCGTACCAGGAGGACTTCAGGGCGCCGCCGCGGCCGAAGACGTCCAGGAGCGGGAGTTCGAGCTTCATCTCCGGGGTCGGCACTCCGACCAGGACCACCGTCCCGGCGAGGTCGCGCGCGTAGAAGGCCTGCTGGTAGGTCTCGGGGCGGCCCACGGCGTCGATGACCACGTCGGCGCCGTTGCCTCCGGTGAGAGCCTGGACGGCCTTGACGACGTCCTCGGTGCGGCCGTTGACGGTGTGCGTGGCGCCGAGGCCGCGCGCCCACTCCAGCTTCCGGTCGTCCAGGTCCACGGCGATGATCCGCGAGGCGCCCGCCAGCCGGGCACCGGCCACGGCCGCGTTGCCCACTCCCCCGCAGCCGATGACGGCGACGGAGTCGCCCCGTCCGACGTTGCCGGTGTTGAGGGCGGCGCCGAGGCCGGCCATCACGCCGCAGCCGAGGAGTCCGGCGGCGGCCGGGGAGGCGGCCGGGTCCACCTTGGTGCACTGGCCGGCGGCGACCAGGGTCTTCTCGGCGAAGGAGCCGATGCCGAGGGCCGGGGACAGTGGGGTGCCGTCCTCCAGGGTCATGGGCTGGGTGGCGTTGTGCGTGGCGAAGCAGTACCAGGGGCGTCCGCGCTTGCAGGCCCGACAGGTGCCGCACACCGCACGCCAGTTGAGGACGACGAAGTCGCCGGGGGCCACGGAGGTGACGTCCGGGCCGACGGACTCCACGATCCCGGCGGCCTCGTGGCCGAGCAGGAAGGGGAACTCGTCGTTGATCCCGCCCTCGCGGTAGTGCAGGTCGGTGTGGCAGACCCCGCAGGCCTGCACCCGGACGAGCGCCTCGCCCGGCCCCGGGTCGGGCACGAGGATCGTCGTCGTCTCCACCGGTGCGCCCTTGCTCCGGGCGATGACCCCTCGTACGCGATGTGTCACGTCCTACCCCGTTCTGATCGGTTCGGCCTGGATCAACGAACGTACACGGACGGCACCCGGTAAGGGAGTTGCGTCACGCTTCGGCGCGCGACCCGGCCAGATCCGGCGGTACGGCGGCGCGAAGTGCCGCGCCGAAGGCCGCCACAGCCGGGTGGGCGCCGGCTCCGCTACGGAAGGCGAGGTTGGTGCGCCGCTGCATGACCAGCCGGGTGAGGTGCACGGACGGCTCGGCGGGCCCCGTGACCCCGAGCTGGGGGACGACGGCCACGCCCTGGCCCGCCGCGACCAGCGCGAGCACGGTGGCGAACTCGTCCACCTGGTGGCGTACCCGGGGGGTGAAGCCGGCGGCCTGGCAGGCCCGCACGGTCATGGCGTGGCAGAGGGTGCCGGGGGTGGCGGTGATCCAGGGCGATCCGGCGTGTGCCCGCAGGACCGCGTCCTGGTCGGCCGCGGGCGCCCCCGGCGACCTGGGTGACCCGGGCGTTCCCGATGCCGCGGGCGTTCCCGCGGCGGGCTCGGCCAGGTACATCGCCTCGCCGTACAGGGGTTCGGTGGTCAGGCCCGGCTCGCGCTCGGCGGGTACGAAGTCGTACGCGTGGACGAGGGCGACGTCCAGGTCCCCGGCCCGCAGGGCGTGGGCGACCGCCGCCGGATCGGTCTCGCAGACCATCGGCTCCAGCCCCGGGTGGCGGCGGGCGAGGGCCACCAGGGCGGCCGGGACGATCGCGCGGGAGGCGGTGGGGAAGGCGCCGATGCGCAGGGCTCCGGCGAGGCCCCCGCGGGCTTCGGCGAGGTCGGCGTCGGCCTGTTCCAGCCGTTCCAGGACGGCCTCGGCGTGCCGGACGAGGTTCTGCCCGGCGGGGGTGAGCCGGACCCGCCGTCCGGTGCGTTCCAGCAGGGGCAGGCCGGCCTCCCGCTCCAGCACGCCGAGCTGCTGGGACACCGCCGAAGGGCTGAAGGAGAGGGCCTCGGCCACGGCGGCGACGGTGCCGCGGCGGGCGAGTTCGCGCAGCAGGCGCAGGCGTCGCACATCGAGCATCAGCTCAGCTTACGGGTTGGGTAAGGAACGTGAACTGGATTTGCCGCTCAGGGCGGGCCAGGCTCGGGGGCATGGCACAGGACACGACAGAGGACATCGCAAGCGCGGCCTCGGGGGACATCGCGGGACCGGTCCCGCTCCACGGGATCCACGTACCGCTCGTCACCCCCTTCGCACCTGGCGGGGAGATCGCGGCCGAGGCCCTGGAGGCACTCGCCCACCAGGTGCTCGACGCGGGCGCCACCGGGATCGTCGCCCTCGGCACCACCGGCGAGGCGGCCGGTCTCGACCAGGAGGAGCGCGACCTCGTCACCGGCGTGTGCACCCGGGTCTGCGGCGAGCGCGGCGCCGTGCTGACCGTCGGCGCGGGGGCGTCCGGCACCCGGGCCGCGGAGGCCTCGCTGGCGGGGCTGGCGCGGTGGCCGCAGGCGGGGGCGGCGCTGGTCACCGTCCCCTCGTTCGTACGGCCCTCGGCGGCCGGGGTGTCGGCGCACTTCGAGCGGCTGGCCGCCGTGAGCCCCGTACCACTGATCGTCTATCACGTCCCGTACCGCACGGGGCAGCCTCTGGACGCCGCCACGCTGCGGGCGCTCGGCTCACTTCCGGGGGTCGTCGGGGTGAAGTACGCGGTAGGCGCCCTCGACCAGGACGCGGTGGAACTGCTCGGCGACCGGCCGGCCGGGTTCCACGTACTGGCCGGGGACGACGTCCATGTGTCGGCGATGCTCGCGCTGGGCGCGTCGGGCGGGATCCTGGCCTCGGCCCATCTGGCGACGGAACGGTTCGCGCAGCTCGCCGCGGCCTGGCGGGCGGGGGACGCGGTACGCGCCCGGACGTTGGGCCACGCGCTCGCCGGGCTGTCGGCGGCGGTCTTCGCCGAGCCCAGTCCAGGCGTCGTCAAGGGTGTGCTCCACGCCCAGGGCCGCATCCCGACCCCCGACGTACGGCTTCCCCTGCTGCCCGCCTCGCAGGAGGCGGTCACGGCCGCCCTGGAACGGCTCACGGCGCTCAGCGGGGTCCCGGCCGGGGGCGTGTGAGGAGGGCACACACGCCGGAAAGCGTCCTGGATGGGCGATTTAGCCGCTAAGCGCGAGTCGCCCGAATGAGGCCAACAGAGAGCGGACTTGCCCTTATTGACCCCGGGGCCGCCGCCCCGTGATGTCAGTCACGCGGAACAGGTCAACATCATTTCCTGCAAGAGGCCGATTCCCTTTCACCGGAAAGGGAATCGGCCTTTTCGCCCCGATGCCCACAAGGTCATTTCCGGGGCGGATTGCGGGATGTCGATCTATGGGTGGAATTCGGGGCTTGTTCGCGCCCGGCGGGCTCACCTACGGTCACCTCACTCCAGGTGGCGAGCTGCCGAATACGGCGCCGCCGACCCGGATCTCCCGTCCCCCCACGTGAGGAATTCCCCCATGCCTGCAAAGGGTAAGCACCGTCGGCCGAAGCAGAACCCGATCACCCGGAAGCTGGCCCTCGCCGGCACAGGCGGCGCGGCCCTCACGCTCCCGCTGATCAGCGCGACCACCGCAGGTGCGGCCGGGACGAGCGCGCCGGCAGCCGCGGTGACCACCGTCACCGCAGCCACCGTGGTCAACGCGGTGACCGCCCCTCCCGCCACGTATTCCGTGGTCGTCGGTGACACCCTTTCGGAGATCGCCGCGGACCACTCCGTGAACGGCGGGTGGAAGCAGCTCTACCAGGCGAACCGCGCGGTCGTCGGCGACAACCCCTCGATCATCCGACCCGGCACCAAACTGACCATCGGCGCCCAGGCGAAGGCCGCGACGGCGACCAAGACCGCGGTGAAGAAGGCCGCCAAGCCGGCGTCCTCCTACCCCAACAATCTCGACGGCTGGATCCGCGAGTCCCTCGACGTGATGGCCAAGCACGGTATTCCCGGAAGCTACAACGGAATTCACCGCAACGTGATGCGGGAGTCCTCGGGCAACCCCAAGGCGATCAACCTCTGGGACATCAACGCCCGGAACGGAATCCCCTCGAAGGGTCTCCTCCAGGTCATCGACCCGACCTTCAAGGCCTATCACGTGCCCGGCACTTCGCTGGACTCCTACGACCCGGTGGCCAACATCACCGCGGCCTGCAACTACGCGGCCGCCCGCTACGGCTCCATCGACAACGTCAACGGCCCCTACTAGCGGATGTCCGGCCGGACCTTGTTCAGCCGGGCTTTCGGCCCCCGGCTTTCGGCCGGGCGGCACGCAGCAGGATCCGCAGGGGTGCGACGATCCCGTAGCCGACGTCCCGGCGCAGGGCGCCGGCGCCGGCCCGCTCGACGGCGGTCAGCTGGTGCGCCATGAGGTCCGCCATGGTGGCGATGACGGGGCGCAGACCGGGCTCGGCGAGGTCGAGGATGCCGTGGGTGGCGTCGAGGGCCGCGCGGGCGCGCCGGGTCTCGCCGGCGAGGAGGGCCCGTACGGCAGGGGTGTCACGGGCCGCCTCCAGGTCGGCCCGGGTCACGGAGTGCTCGTCGAGGCGGGCGCGCGGGAGGCAGAGCCTGCCGTCGGCGAGGTCGCCGTGGAGGTCGGCGAGGAAGTCGACGCGCTGGGCGGCGTCGACGAACCGGCGCCATCCGGCGGCCTGTTCGGGGTCGGGGCCGCCTTGGTACTGCAGTCCGGTGAAGACCAGCACGCCGGGCCAGGCGTACGCGTCGAGGTAGGCCTGGAAATCCGGCTCGTCGTCGAAGCCGTCGAAGGCGGCCTCGGCGGTGGCGGCGCCCTCCAGGAAGCGGGACACCCAGTGCACGGGCAGGCCCCGGGAGTCCATCGCGTGGGCGTAGGACCGCAGCACGGGGTCGGGGCTGTCCCCCTTCTCCAGGGCGGCCTCGACGCGCTCGGTCAACGCGGCGAGGCCCGCGGCCCGTTGCTGCGGGGTGCCGGTCTCGGCCACGTCGTCGACGAGGTTCATGAAGGCGAGGCCGGCGGCGAGGGCCGGCACCAGGGGCGGCGCGGCGAGCAGTCGCAGCGCCAGGTACGGCGCGGGTTCGCGACGGAGCACCCTGCGGGCGGCGTGCGTGTAGTCGTCGCGCAGCCGCGTGCCGGAAATCCCGGCCCTCGTGAGGGTGGTGCGCCAGCTGGGCATGGTGGGGCGGGCTCCTCGATGGGTCGATGTACGCCTGAGCGGGGGACGGCACGGGCCCGCGGGCTCAGCCGTAGACCTTCCGGAGGCTGCCGTCGATGCCCCACAGGACGTAGCCGCCGCGCCCGTACTCGTCGCTGAGGTAGGTGCGGATGGCGGGGGTCTGGTCCATCATCCAGGGGTCGACGATGACGTGGCGCGAGGTCGGCTTGTCGACCTTCAGCTCCTTCTGGGACCGCTCCAGCAGGCCGGGCAGCTGGTCCCAGTCGACCGCGCCCATGTCGATCAGCGGCTCCCCCTCCTCGACCGTGCCGTCCGGGCCGGTGCGGCTGGCCACGCCGTCCCGGTACTGCCAGGAGTCGACCGTCTCGGCGCCGGCGGCCGTCGGGATGGAGGCGAGGATGTAGCCGTCGTAGAGCGTCATGTCGACGAACGTGGTCGTCCCCGCCTGCTTCTTGAACGCCTCCAGGGCCGTGCGGACGTTCCCCGGCGTCATCATGCTGCCGCGGGGCGCGTCCGCCTTCTGCGCGCTCGCCTTCGGGGCGGGGGCCGAGGCGTCCCGGCCGCCCCCAGTGGCGGCGGTGGCGACTGCCGGGCGGGTCGCGGGGCCGCCCTTCGCGTCGTCGTCACCGGAGTTCCCGTCGGGCAGCAACTGGACGATGCCGACCACGCCGGCCGCCAGGACCGCGGTGAGCGCGGCGCCGATCAGGGCCGGGCGGCGGCGCGGGGCGGACCCCACCGGGACGGGCGTGGTGGCGGCCGCGTACGGGGAGGCGCCGGAGCCGTACGGCGGCGGGGCGTGCGGGGTGGGGGTGGGCGAGTAGGGACCGAACTGCCCGTACGGGTTCGGCGCGGCCGGGGGCGCGACGGGCGGCGCGGCCATGGGTGCGGCGCCCGCACCGGCACCGGCACCGGCACCGGCACCGAGAGCAGCGCTCGCGTCCCGGAGCAGTTGTTCCAGCTGGGCGCCGTCGGGCCGCGCTGCCGGGTCCCGTACGAGCAGCCGCTCCAGTACGGGCCCCAGCGGGCCGGACCGCACCGGCGCGGGGATCGGCTCGTCGAGCACGGCGACGACCGTGGCCAGGCTGGTGGCCCGGCGCAGCGGGCTGACCCCCTCCGCGGCCACGTACAGCAGCATGCCCAGCGACCACAGGTCGGAGGCGGCCAGCCCCTCCTCCCCGCGGACACGCTCGGGCGCTATGTACTCCGGCGACCCGATCAGCACGCCGGTCGCGGTGAGCCCGGTGGAGTCGTGCAGGGCGGCGATGCCGAAGTCGGTCAGCACGGCCGACCCGTCGGGGCGCAGCAGCACGTTGGCCGGCTTCACGTCGCGGTGCAGGACGCCTTCGGCGTGCGCGGCGCGCAGCGCGGACAGCACGTCGAGGCCGAGCCGTACCGCTTCCGCGGGCGGTACCGGGCCTGACTCCAGGCGGTCGTGGAGGGAGCCGCCCTTGACCATCTCCATGACGATCCACGGGTGGCCGTCCGCACCCTCCGCCGGTTCGACGATGTGGTGGATGGTCACGACGTGGGGGTGGGCGAGACGGGCCAGGGCGCGGGCCTCGCGGACGGCGCGCTCGCGCATCTGGTCGGCCAGCCCGGGCTGGGCGGCGGCGGTCGCCGGGTCGGGCGGGCGCACCTCCTTGAGCGCGACCTCTCGGTGCAGGGCGATGTCGCGCGCCCGCCAGACGGTACCCATGCCGCCGCTGCCCAGGGGCGCGACCAGTTCGAAGCGCCCGTCGATCAGCTGTCTGCCGGCCTCACTCGTGTCCATGGCGGATCATCGTAGGCGCCGCCGCCGTCAGCAGCGCCGCCGGTCCACCGTGACCGTTCCCTGGGTGGTGCCCACCGTGCGGTCGTAGCACCCGCCGGGCGACTGCGACCCGTACAGCCGGTAGCGGGCGGAGGTGGTGGCCACCGCGTGGCGCTGGTCGCGCGGGACGTTCGCGGTGTAGGTGGCGTCGCCCGTGTACCGGTCGTCGAGCCGGGCGGCGTCGACGGTCCGGCCGCCGCGCAGGGTGACGGTGTCCGCGCGGTCGCCGAGGGAGAGGACCGTGCGCAGGCGGTCGCCGGCGCCGAGGGTGGTCTCGCCGTCCATCGTGTAGGTGCGGTCGGTCCGGGTGGTCGTCGGCCCGTGCACCACGCTCTCCTCGTCGGTCCAGGTCGCGGCGAGCGCGTCGAGGCTCTCGCCCTCGGTCCAGCGGTGCGCGGAGGTGTGGTGCACGGAGCGGGTGACGGTGGTGGCCACCCGGCCGCGGGAGGTGTTCAGGTATCCGGCCACGGTCAGGCGGTGTGCGCCCTCGGTGTCGACCCGGTGCTGTCCGCCCGGGCTCGCGGGCGTCCATCGGGAGTGGCCTGCCGGGGCGCTCTCCTCGTGCCTGGTCAGGGCGCCGGTGACGACCTGGCGGGCCTCGTCCTGCCACAGCAGCAGGTTGGCGGGGGTGCTCCAGCCGCTCTGTCCGGCGGGCAGCCCGGCGACGCCCACCTCGATGCGGTGCGGGCGGCCGTCGTTGAGGAGGGCGGCGTAGGGGGTGAGGTCGTAGCGGATCGGCTGGACGTCGAAGGCGCGCGGGCCGGGGGTGACGTACCAGAGGAACGGGTTGGACCAGCCGCCGGTCCAGACGGTGGGGAAGGGCGCGGCGATGCCGGCGAGTTGGCCGTCGACGGATACGCGGACCTCGCGGTGGGGGCCCTCGGCGGCCTTGCAGGAGTACGGTGCCGCGTCGGGGACGGTCATGTACCAGTACTCCTCGCAGCCGCCGCCCGAGCCGGTGGCGTACACCTCGGCGACGAGCCGTTCGGTGTTGCGGGGGGTGGTGACCACCGGGGTGGTCAGGGGCAGGACGCGGTCGGGGGTGTCGGGCGCCCGGGTGTGTCCTTCGGCGGCGTAGAAGGTCAGGGTGACCTTGACGTCGATGACTCCGGTGTAGGTGTCGTCGACGACGTTGCCGATGAGCATCTCGACGGTCTGCGGGCGGGCCAGGGTGTCGCGGTACCGGGTGACGTCCTTCTCGACGGACCAGGTGATGCCGTCGGGCGAGGGCTGGGGTGTGGACGTGCGCAGGATCTCCACACCGCCCAGGGAGAGGTGGCCCAGCCGGTCGTACTGGCGGCCCTTGACCTTGCCGTCGAGGCGGAGCACCACCGCGGCCCAGTCGGCCGCTCCACAGGCGGTGGGGGGCGCGTAGCCGCCGCGGTAGGGGGTGAAGTCGCGGAACTGCGCCTCCGCGAGGGTCACCTGGCACGACCGGGTCGCGGGTCGCGCGACGGGCGGCGCGGCGGTGAGGGGGTCGTGCCAGTCGGTGCCGAACTCGGCGGGCGGCGGGTCGGCCCGGGGCAGGCCGTGCGCGGGTCCCGCGGCGGCCAGGGTGCCGGCGGCCAGTGTGATCGCACCGAGCAGGCCCGTGATCCTGTGTCGTCTCATGGACCGGCAGTGAAACGCGGCGCGCCGGACGGCTGCCAGGGGCGGTGCCCCGGCACTGGCCGGTTCCCACCGCCCGCCCGATCCGGGACCGGCGTCCCCGACCGGGCCGGGGTGTGCGTCGCCGACCCGGCCGCGGTTCCACCCCGGTGCCGGTTCCTCGCTGCTCGTTCTCGTACTGCGCGTGGTGCGGCCAGGGTAGTGGGCCCGGTTCCGGCGGCTGCCGGGAGCGGGCGGCCCGGACGGACAACGGCCGGAACCCGACGGGCCCGGCCATGACCCCAGGCCTCCCGGCCTCCCGGCCTCCCGACGTCCCGGCGTCGCGGCCTCCCGGCGTCCCCGATCAGACGGGCACCCGGCCCCCGGGCACGGCCAGTTCGGCCGCGCCGACCGGCGCCCGGGTCGCCGGGGTGCCGGCCGGCGCCCGGGTCAGCAGGACCACTCCGCGCGCGGCCGCGAGCGCTCCGGCCGCCGCCAGCAGCAGCCCCGCCGGCCCGCCCTGGAGGCGTTCGCCGAGCAGGACCGCGCCGATGGCGGCCGCGGCGAGGGGGTTGGCCAGGTTCACCACGGCGAGCGGGGCACCGAGCCCGCCGCCCCGGTAGGCCCGCTGCGACAGGAGCATCCCGCCGACCGCGAACACGACGACGAGCAGGGCCACGGAGACGACCCGGACGCTGAAGAGGGATCCGCCGCGGCCGCCGGCGACGGCCACGGTCTGGGTCAGGGCGGAGGCCACCGCGGAGGCCAGTCCGGAGGCGGTGGCGTGGCGCAGCCCCGAGCCCGGGTCCTTCGCCGCGGTCAGGAGCAGGATCACGGCGATGGTGGCTCCGCAGACGCCCAGGGCCTCGACCAGCGTGAGGGTGTCGTCGGGAGCCGGCCCGGAGGCCGGGAGCAGCAGCAGGCCGAGCCCGGCGACGGTGGCGAGGGTGCCACGCCATTCGGTGGCCGCCACGCGGCGGCCGGCCCGGCGCGCGCCCATCGGGACGGCGGCCACCAGGGTGAGCGCGCCGAGCGGCTGTACCAGCGTGAGGGGCCCGTACCGCAGGGCCGCGGCGTGCAGCAGGGCGGCGGCCGCGTTCAGTCCGGCCGACCACCACCAGACGCCGGAGCCCAGCAGCGCCCGGGCGCTGCGCGCCACGCCGGCGCGGGCGAGCCGCTCCTGGGCGACGGCGCCGGCCGCGTAGGCCACGGCCGAGGCGAGGCACAGCCCGACGGCGAGGGCGGTGTCGTTCACGTGCCCGCTCCCACGGTTTCGGCGGTGCTCTTCTGGTGCGGCAGTCCGTGTACGGCGCCTTCCGCCCCGCTGTCGGTCTGCGGCACGACGGGGTCGGCGGCCTTCGACGCGTCCGAGCCTGCGCCTGCGCCGGTGCCGGTGTCCGCCGGTTCGGTGTCCGGTTCGCCCGCGCGCGGCCGCGGGACCAGGAGCAGGGCGATCCCGAGGAGGACGGCGGCGACGATCGCGTCGAGCCAGTAGTGGTTGGCGGTGCCGACTATCACGAGGAGGGTCGCCAGCGGGTGCAGCAGCCACAGCCGGCTCCACTGCGGCCGCTTCCCGCCACGGGTCGCGGCGATCATGCCGATCGCGACCATCAGCGCCCACCCGAAGTGCAGTGAGGGCATCGCGGCGAACTGGTTGGCCAGCGTGTCGGCGTCCGGAGCGGCCCGGTAGACGGTGGGGCCGTAGACCTGACCGGTGTCGACGAGGCGGGCGGCGGGGAGCATCCGCGGGGGCGCGAGGGGGTAGGCGAGGTGCAGGACGAGCGCGGCTGCGGTGAGCACGGCGAGCACCCGGCGGGTCCACAGGTAGTGCGCGGGGCGTCGGACGTAGAGCCAGATCAGGAAGAGCGCGGTGGCGGGGAAGTGGACGGCCGCGTAGTACGTGTTCGCGGTGGTGACGAGGGCGTCCCCGTGCAGCAGCAGCCGCTGTAGCGCGCCCTCGCCGGGCAGGCGCAGGGCGCGCTCGGCGTCCCAGATCCGGTCCGCGTTGCGGAAGGCCTCGCCGGTGCGGTCGGTCGAGAGCAGCCGGCCCGCCTTGTAGAAGGTGAAGAATCCCGCGACGAGCAGCAGCTCGCGTATGAGGCGTCGGCGAGCGGCTCTCGGTCCGGCTGCCGGCGGCCCGGCAGTCGTGGTGTGGGCGGTCATCCCCCGGTCTCTCCTCCTGTTGCGCGCACAGCGACACGCCAGTGTATCGATACATTGGCGTATCGATACGCGGGTGTACCGATACGATCGCGTTCCGGTACGCTTCGTAGCGGAACCCTTAGTCGAGGCGCCCCCGAGGAGAGCCGCAACCCATGACGTCGACGCCGATCCCCGCGCGCCGCTCCAAGATCACCCCGGAGCGGGAGCAGGAGTTCTACGACGCCGTGCTGGAGCAGTTGCGCGAGCACGGCTACGAGGCGCTGACGATGGAGGGCGTCGCCGCCCGGGCCAGCTGCGGCAAGTCCACGCTCTACCGGCAGTGGAAGACCAAGCCCCAGCTGGTCGCCGCCGCCCTGCGCTCCGCCCGCCGGGGCACCCTCGCCGCGGTGGACACCGGGACCCTGGCGGGCGACCTGCGCGAGGCGGCCCGGATCGCGGCCGGCACCTCCGGGCGGGACACCCGGCTGACGCAGGCCCTCGGGCACGCCGTGCTCAGTGACGAGGCTCTCCAGGCCGCCCTGCGCGAGGCGCTGGTCGAACCCGAACTGGCCGCCTTCGACGCGATGGTGGGGCGTGCCGTGGAGCGCGGCGAGATCGCCGCTGACCATCCCGCCGTGGAGTTCCTGCCGGCCCAGCTGATGGGCGTGCTGCGCATCCGGCCGGTGCTGGAGGGGCGGTACGCGGACGCCGACTACCTGGTCCGGTTCGTGGAGGCGGTCATGCTCCCGGCCCTGGGCCTCGCGCCCGGCCGCCCCACCGGGCCGGTGGCCGGCCAGGCCCCCTGAACCGGTGGGCCGCCGTCCCGGTGACCGGACGGCGACCCGCCCGCGCTGCCTCGTGGGGACGGCGGCAGCGCGCCACCCGGACCGGGCGGCGGCCACTCACGCGAGTGGCCGCCGCCCGCTCTGAGCGGCTCCGCGGCGGTCTCCGCCGCATTCAGCGGATCCCGCCCATGGCCCGGGTGAACTCCTCCGGGTCGGTGTCGAAGCCCACCAGCCGCAGGTCGAACGACCAGGCACCCGAGGTGTCCCGGGTGAACTGGGCGACGGTGGCGGCGGTGGCGGCGGGCATGCCCGCGAAATCGCCCTGGGCGAGGTCGGTGTGCCCTTCCCTGATCCGGAAGCCCGTGCCGGCGACGTCGGCGAAGGTCTTCGCGCGGCCTTCGCCCCCGCCCGCTGCGGCGCCGGTGTCCTGGATCGCCACGCCGACCACCACACGGCCCAGCTCCGGTGCCATCCTGTGCAGTTCGAGCGTCATGACCTCGTCGAAGCCGAATCCCTGACCGGTGTGGCTGTCCCGGTTGAGGTTGATGGTCCCGTCCGGCGACCGGCTGCCGAAGTGCACGAGCTGGACGGGGTTCCCGTGCGGATCCGCGGCCGCGTACACCGCCGCGACCAGGTCGAGGTCGTTCGCGGGAGTGCCAGCCGGGCTGGGGTCCCACCGCAGCGCGACCTCCACCTTCACCAGTCCCTTGCGTACACCGGTCACCGAACTCCCCCTTCGTTTGCGGGTACTGCCCGCCCATGATCCCACGGGCGCCCCGTCGCGGCCCCAACGGCCGTACGTTCCCGGCCAGTCGGGGCCGCTCCGGTCGCGCCGCCGCCCCCGCGGCTACCAGTCGCCGTCCTGCACGGGTTTGCCCGGCCTGGGGGCGTTGCCGAGCGGCTTGACCTGGCCGGGGGCGGGCTCCACCCACGGGTCGTGGTCGTCGCCGAGCCACTCCCCCACCGGCTTGACCCCGCCCAGGGTGTCGGTCGGCGCCAGGTCGGCGGCCGATTCGTCGTAGTAGTCGAACCAGGGCAGTCCCGCCTTGGTGTAGGCGGCCCGGTCGACCGGCGAGGGCGGCGCCTCCTCCCCGGTGATCGCACGCCACGCGGGCGGGGGCACCAGGTGTACGAAGACCCGAGCGGCCGGCTCCTCGGCCCAGTCGGAGAGCGGGCGCTCGTCCCGGTAGACCTCCTGGCGCATGCTGCCGCCGACGCCGAGTCCCATCACGGGGGCGGCGGGCGGACCCGGCCTGCCGCCGCGAGCCGCCGACCGCGGCGCCGGGGCGCCGGCCGGCGCGGGCGGGGCCATCATCGGTGCGGGGACCGGGCCGCCGAAGCCGCCCGCGCCCATGGGGGCCTGCGCGGGCGCAGCTCCGCAGAGCCCCTGGCTCCCGGGCGGCGGCGGGGGCGGTGTCGGTCGCGCCCGCTCGGCCCGGCGCCACTGCGCCAGCGCCTCGCCGCCCAGCTCGAACGCCTGGAGTTGCACGCCGCCGGTGGTCTCCTCCCCGGTGACCTGCCCCTCGACCGTCGCGCCGAGCCCCAGCGGCACGGCGACGAACTGGCGCACCGTCCCGTCCCCGGAGTTGATGCCGTCCAGCCAGGGCTGGCGGGGCAGCACCACGTAGTTCTGCGGGGTGCGCGCCAGCCTGCCGCTCCAGCGCTCGCCGGAGACGGCGCACACCTTGCCGACGCCGACCTGGAGCGCCGCGGGGGTCCGGGTCCCGCCGAAGCTCAGCCACATCGCCTCGCGCAGGTACACGGGCAGCATCACGCCGCCCTTCGCCAGCCACTCCGGCGGCACCGTGTCGGGATGGTCCTCGACCCGGCGCAGGGGGAATTCCCCCAGCCCCGGCGGCAGCGCGTGCGTTCCGGATTCGGGCAGGCGCAGGGTCCGTATGAAGCGGATCTGCACCCCTTCTCCCAAAAGCAGCGCATTTCCGTCCACCCGTACCGAACCTGTTCCCACACCCACCCCTTTCTGCTGGTGAGACCCGGTTTCACCGAAGAGATTACGGTCGAGCCGGATCGTTATCCTCAAGTTTCGCTCAAATGTAGTGACGCTAAGGCCGCCCTCTTCCTAGCTTCCTCGTACACGTGTCTCGACGTGTCGTACGTCCCCGCGGTTCCACACGCCCGGCGATCCCGGTGACGCGTCCCGCGTTCCCCCAGGAAAGAGTGCAAGCATGAAGGTTCCCCAGGCCGGCGCGGTCGCCGCAGTGATCGCCCTCGCCCTGACCGCCTCCGGGTGCGGTGGTGGAGAAGAGGACAAGGGGACCCTGCCCATCGGCATCAAGTTCGACCAGCCGGGCATCGGTATGCGGGAGACCGGCGGAACCTTCACCGGTTTCGACGTGGATGTCGCCACCTACGTGGCCAAGGAGCTCGGTTACAAGCCGGACCAGATCGAGTTCAAGCAGGTCCTCAGCAACGACCGCGAACTGCTGCTGCAGTACAACGAGGTCGAATTCGTCGTCGCGAGCTACTCGATCAACGAGAAGCGCAAGGAGAAGGTCGACTTCGCGGGGCCGTATTTCGTGGCCCACCAGGACCTGCTGACCCGCGCCGACGACAACTCCATCACCAAGGCCGAGGACCTCAATTCGAAGACGATGTGCTCGGTGACGGGTTCCACCTCCGCCGAGAACCTCAAGAAGAACCTCGCCCCCAAGGCGGCCCTGCTGGAGCTCGGCGGCTACTCGGACTGCATCGTCGCCCTTCAGGAGGGCCGCGTCGACGCGTTGACCACGGACAACTCCATCCTGGCCGGGTACGCCGCCCGCAAGGGCAACGAGGGCAAGTTCAAGCTGACGGGCCAGAGCCTCAGCAACGAGAACTACGGCATCGGGGTCAAGAAGGGCGAGAAGGAACTCCAGCGCAAGATCAACGACGCGCTGAAGAAGATGGTCCAGGACGGCTCCTGGGAAGCCGCCGTGAAGAAGAACTTCGGCTCGAACTACAAGTACGAGCCGGCTCCGGCGATCACCACGGGCAGCTGACGCCCGTCGCACGCGTGGCGGTGGCCCTGCACCAGGGTCACCGCCACCCGTACGTTCGACGCTCCGCGCGGGGCCGGGACGGCCGCGCCGGTCAGACCACCGGGGCCTTGCCGCGCAGCACGGTCAGGAACTCCCGCATCCAGCGCGAGTGGTCGGGCCACGCCCTCGCCGATACCAGGGTGCCGTCGACCACCGTCTCGGAGTCCTCGAAATCCGCCCCCGCGGCCTTCATGTCCAGCTCCAGCGCCGGGTACGCGGTCACCCGGCGGCCGGTCAGGCCCCCGGCGGCGGCGGTGATGAGCGGGCCGTGGCAGATCTGCGCGATCGGCTTGTCGGCTTCCGCGAAGGCCGCCAGGATCCGCCGCACCTCGGGGTCGTTGCGCAGGTACTCGGGCGCCCGGCCGCCTGGGACGACCAGGGCCGCGTAGTCCTCCGTCACCACGTCCGTGAAAGACAGGTCGGCCGGCCAGGTGTAACCGGGCTTCTCGGTGTAGGTGTCGAAACCGTCCTCGAAGTCGTGGACCACGAAGCGCAGTTTCTTCACCTGCGGGGCCGCGATGTGGACCTCGTACCCCTCCTCGCGCAGACGCTGGTACGGATACAGCACCTCCAGCGACTCGGCCGCGTCACCGGTCACGATGAGGATCTTCACTGCCATGGGCTGCTCCAGACGAGGCTGTGGACAAGGGCGTTCACGGTCGGGCGGCCCCGTCGGGGCCATCGCTACCCTGCCCGCGGCGATCGGGGCGCACACTCCGGTTTCCACGTCCCCGACACATGTTTTTTGCCTGATGGGCACATGACAATGCAATCCTCGCTCTGCCACCTGATCCCCCGCCAATTCCCCGGGCGGGGACGGTGCGTACGGAGAGGTACCCCCCACCCGATGAGAATCTCGCGCCTGACCCCGTGGGCGGCCGGCCTCGCCGCCGTCGCCCTGGTCGCCGTACCGGCGGCCGCGTCCGCAGGCCAGCAGGGCACGGCAGCGCCCCGGACCCCCGCAGCCGCCCCCGCCGCGGCCGCTTCGTACACCTCCTACGACTCGTACTACGCGCCCGCCGAGGGCAAGACCGGTGCCGCCCTCAAGGCTGCCCTGCACGACATCGTCAAGACACAGTCCAAGGTCACCTACGACGGGGTGTGGAACGCCCTGAAGGCGACCGACCAGGACCCGGCGAACCCGAACAACGTCATCCTCCTCTACTCCGGCCGCTCGCAGTCCAAGTCGACGAACGGCGGCGGCGCCAACGACTGGAACCGCGAGCACGTCTGGGCCAAGAGCCACGGCGGCTTCGGCACGGCCACCGGCCCGGGCACCGACCTGCACCACCTGCGGCCCGAGGACGTCACCGTCAACAGCACCCGCGGCAACAAGGACTTCGACCAGGGCGGCAGCCCCGTCGGCGAGGCACCGGGCAGCCTGACCGACGCCGACTCCTTCGAGCCCCGCGACGCGGTCAAGGGCGACGTGGCCCGCATGCTGCTCTACATGGCCGTCCGCTACGACGGCGGGGACGGCTTCGCGAACCTGGAGATGAACGACCAGGTCAACAACGGCTCCGCCCCGCTCTTCGGCCGGATCAGCCTGCTGAAGCAGTGGAACCGGATGGATCCGCCGGACGCCTTCGAGCAGCGCCGCAACCAGGTCATATTCGACGTGTACCAGCACAACCGCAACCCGTTCATCGACCACCCGGAGTGGGTCGACTCCATCTGGTGACATCGCTCGGCGGCGTCCTCGGCCTCCGGGGGTTGACGCGCGTCAGGCCGGGTATGCGCAGCTCACAGGCTGCGGTCCGCGCCCGGCGGCGGCAGCCCGCGGAGGTGCGTCGTGATGGACGGAGCCGGCCTCTCCGATCGGGAGCAGCGCGCACTCTCCGCGATCGAGGCAGAACTCAAGGGTGACCGCGCCCTCGACCGGATGCTGCGGTCGGGGCGCCGGCGGCGCCGCGCCGCTTGGGCCGGGGTGTGGGCCGCGGTGACGGCGGCGTTGTTCGTGGCGGCTTCGGTGACCGTGTCCGAGGCACTGCTCTGGGGCTGCGCGGCGGCCTGGGCCCTGACGGTGGTGACGGCTCTGCCGCCGACCGTCGAACGGGTCCACCACCGCCGCAGACGGGTCCGGCCGCACGCGCAGGCGTGAGCGGACGGGCGGAGGCGGGCGCACGGGCTCGCGTAGGCGGGCGGACGCGGGCTCGCGCGGACGGGCCGGCCCCCGGGGCAGGCGGACGCGTGCCCCGGGCCGGCCCGCTCAGAGCCGGCCGGCGAGGGCTTGAAAGTCGGACCAGGGCAGCTGCGGCGTCCGCGCGTCCCACACCTTCTGCGACAGCGCTGCCAGCGGCAGCTGTATGCCCGCCGCCACCTGGTCCTGGGTCTGCGCGCCGGACAGGTCCGCCCAGACGGCGAGGCGCCCGCCGAGGATCTGGCCGTCGTAGGAGGCCGGGACGGGGGCGGTGCCGCGCAGGACCAGCGGGGTCCACTGTTCGTAGATCCGCCGGCCGGTGGGGTAGGTGAACTGGTTCGGCTCGCCGAGCACGTAGTACAGGTACTCGTCGTTGAGGTTCACCAGCTTGCGACCCTCGCGCAGGTACTCCAGCGGCGGGCGGGCGCCGATCTCCTTGCCGGTCCAGTACTCGACCTGGATGTCCTTGGCGGCACTGGCCACCCCGCCGGCGAAGAAGCCGTCGTTCCACGCCTTGAGCGCCTTGCCCGACGGGCGGACCACGTCGGCGCGGTCGTTCAGCCATCCCGTGGCGAGGTCCTGCACACGGGCCGAGGGACCGTAGCGCTGCTGCGCCGCGCGTGCGAGCTGGGGGAAGGAGGCCTGCGGGTCCCGGACGACCAGTGCCTGGTACTCGTCGGCGCCGAGGTGCCAGGCACCGCCGGGGAAGAGCGGCCGGTACTCGCGCAGCAGGTCGTCGATGAGCTTGGCCGAGGCCGGGTTGGATATGTCCACCGCTCCCTTGACGGCCTTGCCGCCCACGTCGCGCAGTTGCAGGTCGGGATGGGCCCGCAGCACCGCGCCGAGGTGGCCGGGCGAGTCGATCTCCGGGACCACCGTGATGTGCAGCCGGGAGGCGAGCGCGGTGATGTCGCGGACCTGTGCCTTGGTGAGGTGCGGGGTGGAGACGATCTCGGGGTGGCTGTCGGACTGGATCCGGAAGGCCTGGTCGTCGGAGAAGTGCAGGCCGAGCTGGTTGAGCTTGAGGTCGGCCATCTCACGCAGCCGGCCCTTGATCCAGTCGGGGGTGAAGTGCTTGCGCGCTATGTCGAGGTTGAGGCCGCGCTGGGGTTTGGCCGGGCCGTCCCGCACCGTGCCCTCGGGCGCCGCACCGGCGGCGCGCACGGCCTGCTTGAGGGTGCGGGTGCCGTAGAAGACCCCGGCTTCGTCTGGTCCGTCGACGCGTACGCGGCCGTCCTTGACGGTGAGGGTGTACGACTCGGGCTTGCCCGAGCCCTCCATCGAGAGCTCCACGTCGCCGGCGCGCGGCGCCGCCGACTCGCCGTACGCGAGGCCCAGTTCGCCGGCGAGCAGCCGGGCCTCGTCGGCGAGCGCGGCCGTGTCGTCCTGCGCGACGACCACGCGGGCGCCGGGAGCGGGCTTCCAGCCGGGACCGCGGGCCGGCTCGTGTTCCCGTACGGCCGGTATGGTCCGCGGGGCGGTGGACAGGGCGTAGGTCGGGGACGGGGACGGCGGGGTGGGGGCGGCGGCCGGGATGGTCGTCGTACCGGCGGCGCCGGGGGCGGTGGGGCTGGGGGCGCGCCCCTCGTCGGAGGCTGCCGTGCACCCCGGGACGGCAAGCGCGACCAGCGCGGCGACACCTGCCGTCGCGATGGCGTGGACCCTCTCGTGCCTCTTCGTCTTCCGCATCATGTACCCGTGTCCCCCGTACCAAAGTGGCACGGGGGACACGGGCGCGCGACCCGGCGGGCTCAGACCAGGGCGTCGAGCGCCGCGGCCGCGACGACCCGGCCGCCGGCGCGGGCCGCGTGTGCGGCCGTACGGCGCTCCAGTGCCCCGGACACGAGGGCCAGCACCAGGGCGGAGGCGGCGAGTGCGGCGCCGACCCAGTTGGGCGCGGTCCAGCCGAGCCCGGCGGCGATCACGAGCCCGCCGAGCCAGGCGGCGAGGGCGTTGCCGAGGTTGAAGGCGCCGATGTTGACGGCGGAGGCCAGAGTGGGCGCTCCGGCGGCCTGGTCGAGGACCCGCTTCTGGAGCGGGGGCACGGTCGCGAAACCGAGGGCGCCGATCAGTACGACGGTGACGGCGGCGCCTGCCTTGGTGTGGGCGGTGAGGGTGAAGACGGCGAGGGTGACGGCGAGGGCGCCCAGGGACACGTAGAGCATGGGCATGAGGGCGCGGTCGGCGTAGCGGCCGCCGATGAGGTTGCCGGCGACCATGCCGAGGCCGAAGAGGACGAGGAGCCAGGTGACGGAGGAGTCCGCGAAGCCGGCGACATTGGTCATCATCGGCGTGATGTAGGTGATCGCCGCGAAGACACCGCCGAAGCCGAGCACGGTCATGGCCATCGCGAGCAGCACCTGGACGTTGCGGAAGGCGGCGAGCTCGCGGCGGATGCGGACTCCGCCCTCGGGCCGGGGCAGGTCGGGCACCAGGCGGGCGATGCCGAGCAGGCCGGCGACGCCGAGCGCGGCGACGACCATGAAGGTGACGCGCCAGCCGACGGTCTGTCCGACGAGGGTGCCGAGCGGGACGCCGACGACGTTGGCCACGGTCAGCCCGGTGAACATCATGGCGATCGCGCCGGCCTTCTTCTCGGGGGCGACGAGTTCGGCGGCGACGACCGCGCCGATACCGAAGAACGCGCCGTGTGCGAGCGAGGCGACGACACGGCCGGTGAGCATGACGCCGAAGGCGGGGGCGAGGGCGGAGAGCAGGTTGCCGGCGATGAAGAGGCCCATGAGCAGCATCAGCATGCGCTTTCGGGGGATGCGGGTGCCGAGCACGGTCATGAGGGGGGCGCCCATGACGACGCCGAGGGCGTAGCCGGTGACCAGGAAGCCTGCCGTGGGGATCGAGACGCCGTAGTCGGAGGCGACCTCGGGGAGCAGACCCATGATCACGAACTCGGTGGTGCCGATCCCGAAGGCCCCGACGGCGAGGGCGAGAAGTGCGAGAGGCATGGGGAGGTGCCCTTCAGGGGGGTGGGGTGCGGATACGGGTGCGGCCTGCGCTCATCGATGCTGCCGACGCTTACGTGCGTCCACATTAATTGCAGACGCGGGTTAATTGCAAGCGCGGGCTATTGCAAGGCTGGCATATCCTGGGGTCACACGCCCGCGCGGCTGCGTCCACGCCGCGACGCGTCAACGGTTCGACGGTGTGAACGCCTTTCGATGGAGGAGAGCCCATGACGGCCACGGACAGTGCGCTGACCGCCCTCTCCCAGGGCTGGTGCGCCCTCTCGCTCCTGCACGGCCGGATCGAGGCGCACATCGAACGGGCCCTGCAGTCCGGCCACGGCCTCAGCGTCCGCGAGTACTCACTGCTCGACGTGCTCAGCCGCCAGCACGACGGGCCGGGCGGACACCTGCGCATGCACCAGGTCGCCGACTCGGTGGTACTCAGCCAGAGCGCGACGACCCGGCTGGTCAGCAGGCTGGAGGACCGCGGCCTGCTGAACCGCTACATCTGCGACACCGACCGCCGGGGCATCTACACCGACGTCAGCGAATCCGGCCTCGCGCTGCTGACCGCGGCCCGCCCCACCAACGACACCGCCCTCCGCGAGGCCTTGGACGAGGCCGCGGCCAATCCCGAGCTGGCGCCGCTGGTGGCGGCGGTGGAAAACCTCCGCAAGGTCTAGCTTGATCTTTAACGTGTGCGGCGGGGTCGTGGGGTGGTCGACTTCTTGTTTCCGGACGTGGCGGTGCCCGTTTTGCGGGCTGTGTGGACGTCATGTCGTGGGGTGGGCCGGGTGTTCCTTCGGCCTGGTGGTCGTCCGGGTCCGGGGCGGGTGGGTTTCGGTGCTCCGGCTGGGCAGGCGGCCTTCGGGCGAATGTGCCGAAAGTCGCGGCGGACACGTGCGGGCGTGAGCCTGTCCGCGGGAACGGGCCTCTCCCATGGACGGTGCCGGTCGGCTGCCAGTGGCCGGGCCAGTCGCAGTTGGGTGTAGGCGGCGAGGATCAGCCAGGTCCATCGGTCCGCCGCCTCGGGTGTGCGGATCTTCGGGCAGGTCCAGCCGAGGGTCTGCTTGAACAGGCGGAAGGTGTGCTCGATGTCGAAGCGTCGAAGGTATGCCTGCCAGAGCCGGTCCGTGTCCGCTGCGTCTGCGTCGGTGCCGGACCACCACAGCCAGACCGGCTTCGGGGTGGCTCCGCTGGGCAGGTGGTCGATGTCCAGGCGGATCACGGTCCCCTCGATGATCGGGAGGGTGGCGTCGGCTGCGGCCCAGGACGATCGGTGGGTCAGCTTGGGGTGGAGCCGGTCCCAGGACCGGGCGAGGGCGGTGCCGTAGAGGCGCGTATCGGTGACCGTGTGAGTGTCCGGGGTGCCCCAGGTGTCAGGCTGCCCGAAGACGAACTCGCCACCATGACGGGGAGGCCGGCCCCTGGTGTGCGGCTGCCGCGGCGGGGCCGGCCTGCGCAGGACGCGGTCCGAGCGCATCCGGGCCAGCACCTGCACCGGCAGGTCCTTCAGCAGAAAGGCGAGGCGGGGTGCGTCGTATCCGGCGTCCGCAACGACGAGGATGTCCGGGTCCCCGGTCTGCCACTGACCTGCGTTGATCAGCCGCTCGATCAGGTCGCGCAACTGTCGGGCGGTGACGGTTGCGGTGTCGTCGCCAGGTGTCAGACGCAGCGCGTCCAGCGGGGCGGTCCACGAGCTGCGGCCGGGTTCCAGTGCGCAGATGATCGAGTAGGGCCACCCGGGAACGGGGATGTGCTGGTCCTTGCCCCGGCCGTAGGCGTGACACAGGATCCGCTGTGGTGAGGTGTGGGCGTCCGGCCTCAGCCAGCAGGTGACGTCGACGGCCAGGACCAGCCGGCCGTCGGCGGCCCGGGGCAGCGGCACCGAGGCCAGGGCCCGCCGCATCCGCTCGGCGTCGACCCGGCCCTGGGCGAGCCCGGCGTAGAGCCCTCCGTGCCCGCGGCGGTGTTCGCCCACCAGCGACAGCTCGGCCAGCGATCTCACCGGCCCGTCCCCGCACAGAACCGCGTCCGCCAGCTCGAACAGAGCATCCGAACGGGCCGTGAGACAGGAGTAGAACTCGCCCCGGAAGCATGACAGTTCGGCCAACGGCTCATGCCGGGCATCGCGATGCTGCAGACTCATCCTCACGGCCTTCGTGCTGAACGTGTGTGTTCCTTGGTCGGAGCACATGATCCAGACGAAGGCCGTATCCGCGTACGGCGGTTACCGAACCGAGTGATCAAGTACGACGCACCGTTCGACGGCGCACGTTAAAGATCAAGCTAGGGTCTGTATCGAGTTGCCCCGCGGCGTCGCGGCGCAACTCGATACAGACCCTAGTGCCACTAGCGCTCGGGCGGCGGCGGGGACGAGGTGATCGCCGCGCGGGGTGTGACGGATGAGCCGTACGACGGCGTCACCGGTCCCGGGCGCTGCGGAGAGGCCTGCGACGACGGGCTCGCCGACCGGCCGGGG
Organism: Streptomyces sp. NPDC060232; assembly: GCF_042726555.1. Taxonomy (NCBI): domain Bacteria; kingdom Bacillati; phylum Actinomycetota; class Actinomycetes; order Kitasatosporales; family Streptomycetaceae; genus Streptomyces; species Streptomyces sp. NPDC060232. The sequence goes on from NZ_JBHXAG010000013.1 coordinate 98,559, forward strand.
GTCGGGGCCCTGGACGGGGCCGACGGCGCGTCCCCGCTCGGCGTCGGGCTCGGCCGGCTCGGCGAGGGTGACGGCGGGGCGCCGGTGGACGGCCCCGGGGCCGGGACCTCCGGCGGAGTGGCGGGCAGCAGCGGCCCGGGCCCGGCGTCCGGGGCGAGGAGCAGATACCCGATCCCGGCGGCCGCGGCCGCCACGAGACCCGCGAGCGGCAGCGCGAACCGCCGCAGCCTCCCCACCGGCCGCCGGCCGGCCCGCGCGCCCGGCGGGCTCGCCGGGCGCAGCCGGCGCACGTCGACGCCGGCCGCGCGCGCGTCGAGCGCCTGGCGCAGCCTGCGCTCCACGGGGCGCTCGCCCGGGTGTTCGCCGAGGCGTTCGCCGTCAGGCGTCATATCCGTCCCTCCAGATTCCGTTCCAGCGCGTCCAGGCCGCGGCTCGCGTTGGACTTCACCGCTCCCCGGCTGATCCCCAGGGTGGTCGCGATCTCCGCCTCGCTGAGGTCGGCCCAGTACCGCAGGACGAGGACCTGCCGGCGGCGGGGCGTGAGCCGGGCGAGGGCGGCGAGCACCTCGCGGTGCGCCTCGTCCAGGACGACGTGGTCCTCGGCGGACGGCTCGTCGACGGTCGGCGGCGGGGTCCAGGCCCGTACGGTGCGCCTGCGGCGCAGGACCGAGCGCGCGGTGTTGACGACCGATGTGCGCAGGTAGCCGAGGGCGTTGTCGACGTCGGCGATCTGCTCACCGTGGCGCCGGTACAGGGCGGTGAAGGCGTCCTGGACCACGTCCTCGGCGGTGGCGAGGTCGTCGACGAGCAGCACCGCCAGCCGGACCATGCCCAGCCGGTGCGCGTGGTAGAGCGCGGTGACGGTGGGCGGTTCCGGGGCGCCGTCACCCGGGTGGTCCTGCGTGAGCGGGGGCTTGTACGCCCGACCGTACGACGCCGGGGCGACGCGCGGGGCGGTGGAGCGCTCCCGGCGCAGCAACGCCCACAGGCCCCGCCACGCCCGGCCGAAACCGGGCGTGAGGGGGCCGACGGATGGTGCGAGGTGGAGCACGGGGTTCCTCAGCTGTTCGCGCGGCGCCGCACGGCGTAGAGGGCTCCGGCGCCGGCGAGGATCAGACCGGTCGCCCCTGCCCCCACCGCGACGGTCGTCGCCGAGGAGCCAGTATGCGCGAGCTCGGCACCGTCGGGCGCCGCGGCGGGGTCCGAGGGGGAGGCGCTGGACCGGGCACCGGTCCCCGGCACGCTGGGGGCGGCACTGGGTGACGCGGTGTCGGTTTCCTTGCCGTTGCTCGGCGGGATGCTGATCGAGGGTGCGGGCGCGGGGCCGCCCTGGCTGGGCGAGGCGCTGGGCGAGGCGCCGGCCGGGACGCTGACCGAGGGGGAGGGCGTGGCCGAGCTGGCTCCGGCCGCGTAGGCCGGGCCGGCGAGGGCGACGGCCGTCCCCGCGGCGGCTGCGGCGACGGCCGTGCGGCGGACGGCCAGGGGGACACGCTTCAGGTTCTTCACGGTGGTTCTCCACGGTCGGGTCGGGGCGCGGGACTACGCCCCTTCACCCCCGCACGACGCGCGACCTGCCGGGAGGTTGCCGCCACTTCGGAAAAACTTTGCGCCCCAGCCCCGGTTCCCGGCACGGTGGTGCCGGGCCGGCATCCCGGCCCGGCACCCGGCCCGCTCCGGCTCCCGCACCGGCGCCAGCACCGGCGCCAGCACCGGCGCCAGCACCGGCAAGCCGACCGGTCAGGGCATGCGGCGGGCGTAGCAGAACAGGTGCTCCTCGGGAACCGCCCCGTCGCCGGCGGGCCGGAACGTCGCGGTGTGGTGGTGCAGGACCTCCAGGCCCCGGTCGGCGAGCCGGGCCAGGTGGTCCTCCGTGGAGAGGCTGCTGACGGTCACCTCGTGGCCCATCCACTCGATGTCCAGGCCCCGGATGTCCCCCGGGACCGTGGCCATCACGAAGTACCCGCCGGGCGCGGTCCAGGAGGCCATCCGGTCCAGGGCCGCCGCCACCTCCGGCTGGTCCATGACCAGCAGCGGGAAGAAGGAGCACACCGCGTCGAAGCCGCCCGGCGGCGGCGTGTAGGTGCGTACGTCGGCCTGTTCGAAGCGGGCTCCCGGGACCTTGGCGCGGGCCAGGGCGACCATGGCCGCCGAGACGTCGATGCCGGTCACGTCGCAGCCGGCCCGGACCAGTGTCTCGGCGGTGGGCCGTCCGGTGCCGCTGCCCACGTCCAGTACGCGGGCTCCCTCGGGCAGCCGGGCGGTGAGCCAGTCGAGGGCCTCGATCTGGCCGGGCACCTGCCCGAACACCTCCTCGTAGTGCTCCCCCAGCGCGTCGAACACCTCTGCCGCTGACTTGCGTAGACCCATCGGCCCGCCCCTTCGTCTTCGGAGGGGAACCACCGTACAAGGACGGTCAGGTGGAGGCGGGGACCAGGACGACGGCCGTCCCGTAGGCGCACACCTCGGTCCCGACGTCGGCCGCGTCGGTGACGTCGAAGCGCATCATCAGCACGGCGTTCGCGCCGCGCGCCTTGGCCTGTTCGATGAGCCGGTCCATGGCCTGGTTGCGGGTCTGGACCAGGGTCTTGGTGAGGCCCTTCAGTTCGCCGCCGATCATCGACTTCAGTCCGGCGCCGATCTGACTGCCCAGGTGGCGGGAGCGCACGGTGAGGCCGAAGACCTCGCCGATGACCCGCTCGACCCGGTAGCCGGGGACGTCGTTGGTCGTCACGACGAGGACACCGGTCTCGTGCGCGCCGGCTCCGCCGCCGTAGTCATCGATACTCATGGGCCCCACTCTGGCGCGCCCCGCCCGCAGCCGCATCCGGGAGGACCGGTGATCAGGGCATTCGGGCGGCTGGCGCCGGGGCCGGAGGGATCTGCCCCGTGAACCTGAACCCGGCATCCGCGTCCTCCCCTTACGCCCTCCGGGGCGGGTCCGGCGGCCACCTGTGCCCGGCCCGAGCCGACGGCGTACACGATCTCGTCCGCTGCCGGAAGCACGCCGCCGACCCGGACCGTCGTCGGATGTCCTGCGAAGTACACGTCAACCCCCTTGGCCATCACCCTGGTTGTGGAAGGCCGCCACCCAACGCGGTAGGCCGGTCTCAGCCCTTGGACGGGCGCGGCCGCGAGCGTCGCGCCCGTACCTTGCCGATCTGCCGGCCGCACGGCCGGCGGCGGCCCTCTCCCCCGGGGGCCCCGCTGCGCGGCCGTGCCCGTACGGGGGCGCGGCACGGCCGCCACACCCCGGTGGACAGATTGGTCATATCGGGCTAAAGGCCGGTGAGTCATCGGGGCTGCGGGGCCCGTCCTGGCCATAGTCGTCCCTGGCAACCGTCCGTTGCCATCCCGTGCCGCGCGCCGCGGCCGGTCGGACGTCTTCACAGAGGAGTCGGCTCATGCTGAAGCCCACCAGAACCATCCTCGCTCTCGCCACCGGAAGCCTGGTTCTCGGTCTGGTCGGGGTGGGCGCCGCCGTCGCGGACGAGGGTCCGCGGGAGATCATCGTCGGCGAGGTACCCGCGTCTGCGCAGCCCGGCACGTACCCGTACGACAAGTACGCCTTCGGCAAGGTCGTCTCCAAGGGCCCGCTGAAGGTCCGCAGCAAGCCGACCACCGATTCCCGCGCCGTCGGCCAGGTGCAGCCGAACAGCAGGGTCGAGATCGAGTGCAAGAAGTACGGCGAGGACGTCGCCGGCAACCGCCTCTGGTACCGCCTGCACGAGGACCGCGACAACGGGGGGAACGGCTCCGGTCGTGAGGACCGGGAGGACTGGGAGGACCGCGAGGACTGGGAGGACCGCGAGGACTGGGAGGACCGCGAGGACAGCGAGGACCGCCGGACCCCCAACCGCGCGAAGGCCTACGAGAAGGAACGCTGGGTCTCCGCCCGCTACGTCAAGAACCTCTCCGAGGTGAAGTACTGCCGCTGACCGTGGTCAGTCCACCGGGCGTACGGTACGCGGGCCCACGCATCGCACACCGTACGCCCGGACCCGTTCGCGCAGTTCGCGGTCGGCCGTGACCACGACCACCGGGCAGCCGTCCTCCGCACGGGCCGCGGCCAGCTCCACGATCAGGTCGTCACCGCTGCCGGGCGCCGCCTCGACCCGTACGCCGGGCACGGACCCGACGCCGCGGGCGGCGCCTTCGACGACGAGGATGACCTCCTCGTCGTCCTCCCGGCCGACTGACCGGGCGGCCAGACCGTCACGCAGCCGTTCGGCGGCGCCGCGCCGGTCGCGCCACCAGCCGTCCGGCACGGACCCGACGACGTTCGCGGCATCGACGATCACAACGGTCCTCACCCGGGCACCTCAGAAGTCGCCGTAGTTGACCTGCCAGGTGGGCAGGCCCATCCGGCGCCAGACCGCGACGACGCGGTCCCTGTCGTCGAGCGAGACCCGCACCGCGTACCGGTGGCGGACGTGCGCGTCGAACAGCTCCGCCTTGACCACGTCGTCGCGACGGGTGTCGCCCGCCGCGCGCATCCACAGCTCGTCGTACGGCACCGCGTGCCGGCGCAGCCAGGCCTCGGTCTGCGGCCGGTACTCCTCGCCACGGCCCGACAGCAGGACGATCACGTCGCCGTCCGCGCGCCGGAAGGCGTCCAGCGCGTGCCGGACCGACTCGTTGAGCAGGTCGAGCTCGCAGCGCGTGAAGTCGTACGGCCCCCGGTCACCGGTGAGCGCGAGCGTGCCGTCGATGTCGCACATCACCGCCGTCGGCAGCGCCGGGTCGGGTACGTACTCCGTCACGGGCGGCGCGGCCACCGCACCGGAGGCGCCGTTCATCCACTCCGTCGTCAGCCGCCAGCCGCCCTTGCGGGCGTTGCGGTGCTTCTCGGCCAGGACACGGATGATCTCCTCGCCGACCTGCCGCTGTCGGGCGGCGTCCCGGCGCAGGCACTCCTCCAGCGGGACGTCGGTGAAGTCGTGCACGACGAAGGTCGCGAGACCGCCGACCGCCGCCTTCAGCCGCTTCGGGATGTGCTTGGTCAGGTGGGTGTTGTCGACGACCACGTCGAAGCCGCCGTCGACGGCCGCGCGGACCGCCGCGTCCTGGACCGCCAGAACGGTCTGCTCGTGCGCGAAGCTGCGGCCTCGCTCGGGGTCCGGCAGGTCGAGCATGGCCCGCAGGTCGTCAAGGTTGACCCGCCGCATACGGCCGCCGGACTCGGCCTGGAGGGCGCGCGCGGCCGTCGTCTTGCCCGACGCGGGCAGGCCGGTCATGACGTGGACGACGGGCAGCGGGGCCTCCCGCCGCGCAGGACGGCCGGTCCCCTCCGCCGCCGGCGCCGGGATCCGGGGCGCCGCCTCGGGCGTGCGGGTGGGCGCGGCGGCGGGCGGGCCCGGGCGCTGCTGCGCGGACGCGGTCCGGTCCCCCGCCTCGGAGAGCGTCGGGTTCTCCGCCTCGGGACCGGACCCGCTCTCCGCCTCGGGACCGGATCGGTGATCCGCCTGGGACCCGGTCCTGTTCTCCTCGTCGCCGACGTACGGGTCGGCGGTCTCCGGCCGTACCTGGCGCCAGGTGGTGAGTTCGGTCGACCGGCCGTCGAGCCTCATGAACATCGCGGGCCGGACGGTGCGGTCGGGCAGTTGCGCGACCGCACGTGCGAAGGCACCCCGGTCGGCGGTCAGATGCGCGAGGCCCGCGTATGCCTCGTCGATCGCGCGCTCGTGGCGGGCGGCGGCCTCCTCCAGGCCGGCGATGACCTCGCGCACCCAGTGGTCGAACTCGTCGGGCACCTGCTCCAGGAGGGCGTCCAGGGGCTTCCCGCCCGAGGCCTCGATGTCGGCGACGGTGCAGTTCAGGCCCTGCGCGAGCTGCTTCGCGGGCATGCCGGCGAAGCGCTGCACGCCGTGGCCGCGCCAGATGTCCCGCGCGGTCACACCGGTGAGCACCTTGTGGAGCCGTACGTATTCGGACAGCTTGGCCTTGGCGCGCACGCCGGAGGCGAAGCGCAGTACGAAGCCCTCGGCGTCCATGCCGTTCGCGCAGGCGCCGCCGGGCAGGGTGTTGGACTCGGTCAGCGCGAGCAGCTCGTCGAGGGGCATGGCGGGCCACACCGTGACGACGGAGCCGATCCCGGTCCAGTGGGCCGCGGCGTCGGCGAGCGGGACCTCGGTGCCGTCCAGGCCGAAGGCGGCGAGGAGGACGAGATCGCGGCGGTCGCCGTAGTCGACGACGATGCGGTTCTGCGGGTACAGGATCTCCGCGAGGTAGGTGGTGCCCGGGTTCAGGGCCGCGGTGTCCGCGCCGTCGAGCCGGCGCTGTGCCCAGACGGCTTGGGCGCTGGTGAAGGAGCCCTTGGAGGCGACCCGCCAGCGGCCCGCGTAGTGGAAGACGATCGCGAGGCTGCCGTCGACCTTGTCGTACACCTCGAACGGCTCGTCGGGGAGGGCCGGGGCGTACGGCTGACCCGACTCGTGCTCGCCGACGTTGAAGAACTTCGGCAGTGGCAGGGCGACGATCGCGCCGGTCTCGTCGTCGGCGACGAGACCGCGGCAGCGCGTGGTGACCTCGTTCCAGACGCGCTCGTACTGGGCTGTCCGCGTGTACGTGTAGAGGGACAGCGGCAGCTCGGGGTGCGACTTGCGGGTCACGTACCCGGCGTCGATCGAGTCGGCCAGCGCCTGGGCGGGCAGCAGGTCATGCAGAGTCAGGGTCTCCTGGCTCATGGGGTCCTCCCGGTTTGAGATGGCTCATTCTCGCCTGCGGGAGGGTGTGCGCGGTACCTAATTAGGCCTGGTCCGGGCACCTCCCAGGCGGTTGATGTCCGCGGGCCGCAGGATGTGGCCGGGGACCTCGGTGCCGGGAGTGGCGACCGCGATCATGGCGCGGCCGAAGTCCTCGGAGGTGATGACGAGGTCCGGTGACAACCGCCGCAGCAGCGGGACCAGCGGCGCGGTGACGGCGTAGAGGGCGCGGTAGAGCCGGGTCCCGGAGCGTACGCCGCGCGCCGGCTGGACGATGCCGGGGTGCGGAACATGTAGGCGCGGAAGGGGAGTTCCAGCAGGTCGTTCTCGGTACGCCCCTTGACGCGGGCCCACATGGAACGGCCCCGCCCGGTGCTGTCGGTGCCCTCCCCGGAGACGTAGACGAAGGTCATCCCGGGGTTGGCGGCGGCCAGCGGCCGGGCCACGGCGAGGGTCAGGTCGTGGGTGACACGCCGGTATTCCTCCTCCTTCATGCCGAGGGAGGAGACTCCCAGGCAGAAGAAGCAGGCGTCGTACGCGGCAGGGTCGACCCCGGCGGCGGACAGGTCGGACGGGTCGTCCTGCACCCGCTCGCGCAGCTTGGGGTGGGTGACGCCGAGCGGGCGGCGTCCGATGGCCAGGACTCCGTCGACGGAGTCGTCGCGCAGGCATGCGCGCAGGACGCCCCGGCCGAGCATCCCGGTCGCACCGAAGAGGATGACGTTCACCCGTGGAAGCGTAGGCCGCGCCGGGCGTGCGCGCGCGGGGGTGGGGCGGCGGACGGGGCGGCGGGATCCGGTGCGCGCGCCTCAGTGGGATACGCAGAGCTCGTTGCCCTGGGGGTCGGCGAGGGTGGTCCAGGTGCTGGGGCCCTGGCGGCCCTCGTGGAGGCGCTTCGCGCCCTTGGCGACGAGGCGCTCGACCAGTGCCTGCGGGTCGTCGTCGCCGGTCCGCACGTCGAGGTGCACCCGGTTCTTGACGGTCTTGGCCTCCGGGACGAGCTGGAAGAGGATGCGGGGCGCGCCGTCGAGCCCCTTCGGGTGGCGGATCGCCGCGCCCGCCTTCCAGACGAGGGTGCCGCGGTGGGTGGTGGTGTCGTCCTCGGTCGCGTGCCCCGCGGCGATCAGGCCGCGGATGAACTGTTCGTCGCTGGGCTCCACTTCCCAGCCGAGGGCGTCGGCCCACCAGTCGGCGAGCGGGTGCGGGTCGGTCGAGTCGATGGTCACCTGGAACGTGTACGCCATGCCGGGACCCTACTGACCGGGCGTCGGCCCCGCCACAGGAGCGGCGGGTCAGGTGACGGGTGGGCGCCGGGCGGCGAGGTGGGCAGCGGCCAGTACGGAGACGGTCAACAGCCAGGCGGCCACGGCGATCCAGAGCAGGACCTCGCCCAGCGGCACCAGCCAGGCGATGCCGGCCGGTTCCGCGACGGAGAGGCAGGCGGTGGACGTCATGCCGAGCGGGAAGACGGTGGCCCAGCGGCGGATGTCGTAGCGCGGACGGGGGTGGCGCAGTTCGGCGGCGAGGAGGACGACGTACCAGACGAGGGACAGGGCGAGCGCGATGAGCGTGACGGTACGCAGGGCCGTGTGCGCCGAACCCGACCAGACGGGTGACGCGGTGAGCTGGGAGCCGGCCAGCGCGGAGATGGAGAGCGCACCGCCCGCCACCCAGTGGTCGCCCGCCCCGCCCACCACCTCGTGCAGGTCGAACCGGAAGAGGGCGGCCACGTACAGCACCAGCCCGAGGCAGAAGGCGGCCAGCGCCGCCCAGCCCAGCCAGTCCTGGCGGTCGACGGCGGCGAGGACCGCCGCGAGGACGGCGAGCCCCTGCGTGGCCACGCAGCCGAGGAAGGCGCCTCCGGGCATGCCGCGGCGCCAGTGCCGCACGACGTTGAGCAGGAGGCCGGGCCAGAGGAGCGCGGCGAGCGCGAGCAGGGCGGCGGCCGGGGTCTGCCAGCCGGACAGGGAGAGCCGGGCGCCGATGACGGTGGTGGCGGCGACGGCCGTCAGGGCGGCGGGGGTGTCGGCCTCGGCACGGAACCGCCCGCGGTCCCCCAGCAGTCGCACCGTGAAGTCGACGGCGAGTACCAGCCACAGGGCGACGGCGATGGCGAAGGCGACGAGCGACAGCGCTTCGTGTCCCGTCATGTGCAGCGCGACCGAGAGGATGCCCGTGGCCATGACGGCGGCTCCCGCCGCGGGCGGGAGCCGCGCCCACCAGCCCGGGCCAGGGAGGATGCTCACGCCTCCAGCGGACCGCACGTGCAGGCCGCCCGCCAGCGGACCGGGCCGACTGGACCGACGGGGCTGACCGGTCCGACGGGACCGCGGGGGCCGCCGGCGCCCGAGCTTCCTGCGCGGACGATCGACGGAACGTGCGCACGGTGCGCATGCCGGGGTGCGGGCCGGGCGCGGGAAGGCCGCGCGTGCCCTCGGCGCGGCCCCAGGAGCCGGGAAGTGCCCGGTGCCGTGGCCGGAACTCGCGCTTGTCACGTCTGTTAGGTCTACCTAACCTATGGCTCGCTCGCGCTTGAGCAGTTCGGCACGACTTCGGGATTCGTCCCCGACCGAAGGAGCCTCCCCCCATGAACGCACGTCTCGACCGTGCCCAGCCCTACGCCGTCGGGCTGTTCCGGATCGTCACCGGCCTGTTCTTCGCCTCGCACGGGGCGGCCTCCCTCTTCGGTGTCCTGGGCGGCGCCCCCGGCGGCGGTACCGTCGCGGTAGGCACCTGGCCCGGCTGGTACGCCGCCGCCATCCAGCTGGTCGCCGGCGCCCTGGTCCTGCTCGGCCTGGGCACCCGGGCCGCGGCCTTCGTCGCCTCCGGTTCGATGGCGTACGCGTACTTCACGGTGCATCAGCCCGGTGCGCTCTGGCCGCTGCAGAACGGCGGCGAGGCCTCCGCGATGTTCTGCTGGGCCTTCCTGCTGCTGGTGTTCACCGGCCCCGGGGCCCTGGCGCTGGACTCCCTGTTCGCGTCGCGCGCTTCGGCCTCCTCCGGGCACCGTGACGACACCCGCCCGGAGACCGTGGCCGCCTGACCCTAAGGAATCGATTCTGCGCCAGCCGTCGCAGCGCGGACCGACCGCCAGGGTGGCCGATAGCCTGTGGCGCATGGACGAACTCGACGGGGTGGAGATCGTCGGCTTCGCGGACGCCGCGGCGTTCGAGAGCTGGCTCGCCGAGCACCACACGCGCCAGGAGGGGGTGTGGATCAAGGTCGCGAAGAAGAAGTCCGGCATCCCGTCGGTCACCGACGACGAGCTCGTCGACGTGGGCCTCTGCTACGGCTGGATCTCGGGACAACGGCGCTCCCTCGACGAGCTCCACTACCTGCAGAAGTACGTGCCGCGGCGGGCGAAGAGCCTGTGGTCGCAGGTGAACGTGGACAAGGTCGCCGCGCTGACCGCATCGGGCCGGATGCGTGAGCCCGGGCTGGCCGAGGTGCGCCGGGCGCAGGCGGACGGCCGCTGGGGCGGCGCCTACGCGTCGCAGCGGACCGCGGGGGTGCCGGAAGACCTCGAAGCGGCGCTCGAAGCGCGCCCCGAGGCCCGTGCGGCCTTCGAGGCACTGGACCGGACCGGGCGCTACCTGGTGGCCCTGCCCCTGCTGCAGGCGCTCACGCCGGAGACCAGGCGGGCCAGGCTGGACCGGGCCGTGCACCTGCTGGCGGGCGACCCTCCGCAATGAACCGGCGGGGGCGGACCCCCGACCGGACGCAGGTGGTCCGCCAGGACGCACGCGGACGACGACGGGAGACCCGGCGGACGACGTCGGGCCCGGTCCTCCCTGTGAGGGGGGACCGGGCCCGACGGGAGTCCGAGCCGAGGGTCAGGACTCCTGGTTGCGCGCCTTCTCGGCCCGCTCGGCGTTCCGCTCCTTGATCCGCACCGCTTCCTTGCGGACATCGGCCTGGGTGGCCCGCTCCCGCTGGAGCCACTCAGGAGCTTCCTGCTTCAGCGCTTCGATCTGTTCGGTGGTGAGGGGCTCGGTGACTCCGCCACGGGCGAGGCCCGCGATGGAGACGCCCAGCTTGGAGGCGACCACGGGGCGGGGGTGGGGGCCGTTGCGGCGCAGCTCCTGGAGCCACTGGGGCGGGTCGGCCTGGAGCGCACTCAATTCACTGCGCGAGACGACACCCTCCTGGAACTCTGCGGGGGTGGCCTCGAGGTACACGCCCAGCTTCTTCGCCGCGGTCGCGGGCTTCATCGTCTGGGTGTTCTGGTGCGACGTCATGAGTCAAGGGTATCGAGCGTGTGCACGGGTTCCGACCACGCCCGGTAGCCTTGCGGGGTGACAGGCTCGGAAGTACCCCATGCGTTCCGGCTCGCTTATGTCCCCGGCGTGACCCCTGCGAAGTGGGTGCGGATCTGGAACGAGCGGCTGCCCGACGTCCCGCTGGCCCTCGCCCAGGTCTCCTCCGCCGAGGTGTTCGGCGTGCTGCGCTCCGGTGGCGCCGACGCGGGCTTCGTCCGGCTCCCGGTGGACCGCGAGGACCTCAGCGCGATCCCCCTCTACACCGAGACCACGGTGGTCGTCGTCCCCAAGGACCACATCGTGGCGGCTGCGGAGGAGGTCACCACCGAGGACCTCGCCGACGAGGTCGTGTGGCAGCCCCTCGACGACACCCTGGACTGGGAGAAGCTGCCGGGACAGCCCGCGATCGAGCGGCCCGCCACGACGGCGGACGCGATCGAGCTGGTGGCGGCGGGCGTGGGCGTACTCGTCGTACCCCAGTCCCTGGCCCGCCTGCACCACCGCAGGGACCTCACCTACCGGCCCGTGTCGGACGCGCCCACGTCGCGGGTCGCGCTGTCGTGGCCGCAGGCGGAACCCACCCCGGATCTGGTGGAGGAGTTCATCGGGATCGTCCGCGGCCGGACCGTGAACAGTACGCGGGGCCGTCCGCAGACCCCTGCGCAGCCGAAGGCGAAGCGCAAGCGGCCGGAGACGGGCACCGGCAAGGCCGGCGGCGCCGGGGCGCGGCGCGGGACCGGGGGCGGGGGCGGGGGCGGGGCCGGAAAGCCCGCGTCCGGGAAGTCCGCGGGGAAGAGTTCGCGCGCCGGATCCGGCGGAGCCAAGGGCGGCAAGGGCGGCAAGCCCCGCCGGCGGCCGTAGCCCCTACGGGACCGGCTGAGCCGTCGGTGGCCGGCCGGGCCGCCGAGGGCCTGGCTTCGGAGATCACGGTCGCCTCCCGGTGTCTGCAGGAGGGGCCCGCGACCGGACGGGCACCTTCCATCCCCTCGCGGAGCAGGTCGCCGGGTGCACCGGCACGCCCCCGCGGGCGCTGCTGGACCACGTGTGCGAGGACCTGCTCGCGCACGCGACGGGGGACACCCTGGGCGACGACGCGGCGGTGGCGGCGGTCGAGCGGCCCGCGCAGCCCTGAGACGGGCCGGCCGGGCCGCGTTTGCCAGAATCGGATCATGCTGACCATCGGAACGATCGTCATGGGCGCCGCGGACGTGCGGCGGGCCGCGGACTTCTGGGGCGGGGCACTGGGCTACGTACCGCGCGACGGCGAGGTGGACGACGGCTGGACCGTCCTGGTCCCGGCCGACGGCGGCGGCCCCGGCCTGGCGCTCGGGCGCAGCGTCACGCCGGTCCAGGAGCGCCCCCGTGTCCACCTCGACCTGTACGCGGCGGACGCGGCGGAGCAGGCGGCGGAGGTGGCACGCCTGGTGGCGCTGGGTGCGCGGCACGTGGACTGGGACTCCTACCCGGAGGACCCCGATTTCGTGGTGCTGGCGGACCCCGAGGGCAACCGGTTCTGCGTGATCGACGCAACCCACGGCTGACTCCCCGGGCCCCGGCTTCGGGCGTCGGAGTGCGAGCGTGCGCCGACCCAGGGTGATCTGGCCCGGACGGCTCGCGGCATGCCCCAACGCCGTTCTGCCAGGCGCTGCTTGGCCGGTCGGCGGCGGCCGGCGGCCGTGACGGCTTCGGTGGTGTCCGTACCGGCCCCGGCCGCCCTCTGCGTGCGGGCAGGTGTGTCCGCCGGAGCGGTCGGGGCGGCGGCGATGCCGCCGAGTGTGAGGACCAGGCCGGTGAGGACCCCGGCGCTTCGGATGGACCTTCGCATGGAGCCCACCTCACCCGCGCGAGGCCGCTACCTGATCCCCCGCTTTCCCCTTCCTTAAGCGGAACCTAAGACTCATCAGAGCCGCACCGAAACGAACGAATGTCCGTTTCGGTGCGGCTAGCGTGCTGCCGCAACCCCAACTCCCCAGTAACGCAACAGAGGCAGGCACGCGATGGGCAGCACAGTCGGTCACCGGCGCAGGACGAGTCGTACGGCGAGGGTCACGGGCGCGATCGTGGCGGCGGCGGTGATCGGCGGTGCGGCCTTCGCGCTCACCGGGACCGCCCACGCCGGCACCGTCGGCGCCGTCTACACGAAGTCCAGCTCCTGGAGCGGGGGTTACACCGGCCAGTACGTCATCACCAACAGCACCGGTCAGGCGCAGTCGGGCTGGACGCTGGAGTTCGACCTGCCGGCGGGCACGAAGATCGACTCGCTCTGGAACGGCACCCACACCGTCGACGGCCGGCGCGTCACCGTGAAGCCCGCCGAGTGGAACGGCCGACTGGCGGCCGGTGCCTCCGTCACCGTCGGATTCGTGGCAAGCGGCTCCGGCGCCCCCGGCGACCCCACGGGCTGCCGCATCAACGGGGTGAAGTGTTCGGTGGACCAGGGCGCGACGGCCCAGCCGAGCGGGCGCCCCACCGCCCGTCCCACCGCCACCGCGGCGCCGACCACGGCCCCGACGGCGTCGGCCACCTCCGCCGCACCGACCCGGACCGCTTCGCCCTCCCCCACGGCGACCGCGCCCGCTCCCACAGGCGGCGGCGCGCGCTTCGCCCCGTATGTGGACACCTCGCTGTTCCCCGCGTACGACCTGCTCGACACCGCGGCCCAGACCGGTGTGAAGGAGTTCCACCTCGCCTTCATCACCTCCGGCGGCGGCTGCGCACCGCTGTGGGGCGGCGTCACCGATCTCGCGAACGACAAGGTCGCCGCGCAGATCGGTGCGCTGCGCGCGAAGGGCGGCGACGTCCGCGTGTCCTTCGGCGGGGCCGCCGGACACGAACTGGCCCTGAACTGCGCCACCGTGGACGACCTGGCCGCCGCCTACGGCAAGGTCGTCGACCAGTACCGGCTCACCAAGGTCGACTTCGACATCGAGGGCGCGGCCCTGCCGGACACCGCCGCCAACGCGCGCCGCGCACAGGCCATCGCCAAGCTCCAGAAGTCCCACCCAGGGCTGGACGTGGCCTTCACCCTGCCCGTGATGCCCGAGGGCCTGACCCAGCCCGGCGTGGCGCTGCTGGCCGACGCCCGCAAGAACGGCGTCCGCGTCGACGCCGTCAACATCATGGCGATGGACTACGGTCCGGCGTACAGCGGGGACATGGGGCAGTACGCGATCCAGGCCGCGACGGCAACCCAGGCGCAGATCAAGGGGGTGCTCGGGCTCTCCGACGCGGCGGCGTGGAAGGCCGTCGCCGTCACGCCGATGATCGGTGTCAACGACGTGACCAGCGAGATCTTCACCGTCGCGGACGCCACGCAGCTCGTGGAGTTCGCGGCGGCGAAGGGGATCGGCAGGCTTGCGATGTGGTCCTCGACGCGTGACAAGCAGTGCGCCGCCGGCGCCGTCAACTACGCGGACGCCACGTGCAGTTCGATCCTCCAGCAGCCGCTGGCCTTCACCCGGGCGTTCGCCGCCCTCAAGTAGCGGACGCCGTGGCCGGCTTCGGTCGGATCAGGCCAGGATGCCCGCGCGGGTGGCGATGTCGAGCGCCACGTCGAGGCGTGGCGCGGGGCGGCCCTCCGCACCGGGCGCGGTCAGCAGGGCCGTCACCGCGTCGGAGTCGGCCTTGCCCTCCCGGGCGAGCGCCGCGAACCGGTCGACGGCCTCGGTGAGGGCCCGCTCCTGCACATAGGAGACGTCGAAGGAGGAAGCCGTGAGCCCGAGGAACTCCTCGTGCGAGCCGACCCAGGGCGCGGCTCCCTCCAGCCCGTCCTCGCGTAGCTCCTCCGGGTACGGGATGCGGTGCCAGGCGCCGTTCTCCCACCAGTAGACGAAGCCGAACATGTTGCCGTCGGCGTCGTCCCGCAGGAGGTCCCAGGGCAGCCAGTCGGGCCCGCCCGCCAGGAAGTCGATCTGCTCGCCGCGTACGTGGGTGTGGCTGCCGTCGGGGTCCTGGCCGCAGAAGACGGCGCGTCCCCCGTCGAACACGCTCAGGCGCCACCAGCCTCCGGCGCCGGTGCTGTGGCACCACAAGCCGTCCTCGTCGAGGGCGAACTCCGTGCCGTTGGAGCATGCGGCGTCGACCATGGCCATGATCACGCCTCTGCTCCACAACTGCTCGGGGTGGTCGAGGTCTTCGGGCCGGCTCGGCGTGTGCATCGTGTGATCTCCTTCCGGGTGCGGTGCAAGCGTCGCACGCGGAGTTCTCGATGCCGTACGGGGGTCCGCCGCCGGCCGCGTGATCCCGTGGACCGCTCGTTCGGCCACCGCCGGTCGGCCGGGTTGCCGGGTTGCCGTGTTGCCGGTGGTCAGGCGAACCCGTCCGCCGGGACCCTGAGTCCGTGCGGGCCGTCTGGCACCCGGACGCACGTACGGCCCGTCCCGGCCGGGGGGTCCGGCCGGGACGGGCTCGGTGCTACGTCGTTCAGGCGTTGACGCAGGTGTTGCCGACGGCCGGGTTGAGCGCGCCGAACAAGTTGCCGCTGTTCCCGCAGAAGTTGATCGGAACGTGGATCGGGAACTGGACGACGTTACCCGAGAGGATGCCCGGCGAGCCGACCGCGATGCCCTCCGCGACGGAGTCCGCGGAGGCCGAGGACGCACCGCCGATGACCGCCAGGCCCAGCACCAGGGCGACGCCCGCACTCTTCCAAACACGCGACACGTGGAATCTCCTTGTCGTGCAGTGCGGTGCCGGAGCACCGCACGGCCCCGAGGGGGGCCGCCCCTCGTTCTTCGGCAGCCGACCACCGTCGACCGAAGTCCGCAAGGCCCCATTCCCCCGAAGAGGTGCCCCGCGGGCTCCGTTTGGAGGTATGTGCGCGGGGGCCGGTTCGAGGCCCTGTTCGAGCAGTCGGCCGACCCTGCTTCCTCAGCCTCCCCCCAACACCAGGGCCGCTCGAAAGCGGTTCATGCGCTCCGGTGGAGGTCCTCTCGGCGCGCCTCGTGGGCGAACGGCGGACCGGCGCCGTAGCGGTCGCTCACCACCCTGGGTCTCCGGCAGGGCGGGGGCGTGTGCCGGCTGACGACGTCGCAGGTGCGGCGGAGTTCGTCGAGTCCGACCGCGCGGGCACCGAGACCTGGTGCCTGCTCGGCGCTCATGCACGGCTCGTACACGGCGAGTTCGAGGTCGTATGGGGTGAGGAGTGCGATGACGCGGCAGCCGATCCGGGAGGCGCCGACGACGCCGACGCGGCTGCGGGAGGTGCCGGTGTTCCCGTGGCCCTGATGCCGGTCGCGGTGCCGGCCGCGCGCGGCGCGGTAGGCCTCTCCAGCCGCAGGACGCGGCGGCGCAGACCACGACGCCCCGCTCCCAACAGGCGTCGGGGACGATCGGCTTGACCGAGCCGGCCGCGTGGACGACGGTCCTGAGGCGGGGTGCGGCAGCTGTGCCGCGCCGGGCAGCGTTGGCCCGTCAGGAGCGGCGTCCGGTGCGTGCACTCGGCGTGCCGGCCGGGAGCGGTCGTGCGGGACGTACGTGGCTCCCGGCCGGTGCGGCGAGAGTGCGTGCCGGACGCCGCGACGGGGCGAACGCTGCCTGACGCGGCACCAGGGTCCGCGCCACGGGTCCGCGCCGTGCCGCGCCGGCTCGGGCAGGGCGCCCGCCGGGGCATGCCAGGTACGCTTCCGGGGCGATCAGGGCAGCACATTCTCCTCGACCCCGCACAGGAGCCACCCTCCAGATGATCTCCCTCCGCGAAGTACGCGACAGTGACCTGCCCGCCTTCTGGGAGCAGCTCTCCGACCCGGCGGCGCAGCACGTCGCGGCGGTCACCCGGGAGTACCACTACGACCGGGCGATTCGAGGGCCACTGAGCGCGGATCCGCTCGAACCCCGAGGTCCTCGTGCGCACCGTGCTGGCCGGCGACGAGGTGGTGGGGGCACGCCGCCGTGTACGGGCCGCCGGACGAGCGGGAGGTCACGTACTGGATCGGTCGGTCGCACTGGGGGCGCGGGATCGCCACTGCAGCGCTCGCGGCGCTGGTCGACCTCGCGGGCACCCGTCCGCTGCACGCGCACTCGGCGGCCGACAACCAGGGGTCGATCCGGGTTCTGGAGAAGTGCGGCTTCGTCGTCACCGGGCGCGGGCGCGGCTTCGCCCGGGCGCGGGACGGCGAGATCGACGAAGTGCTCCTCACCCTGAGCTGATCCCGGCCCTGAGCTGATCCCGCAGCCGGCCGGCCGGGGACGGCGCGCGTGACGGCACCCGGTCCGAGTGGGATCGGACCGGGTGCTCGCGTACCCACCGCGTCACGTCATGCGGGCTTCTGCGACCAACTCGTGCACAGGGCCCAGATGATGAACACGTCGATGGCGATGATGATGATCGACCACCACGGCTGGTACGGCAGCCACAGGAAGTTGACGATGATGCTGAGGCCGGCGAGGACGATGCCCGCGCCCCTGGCCACATTGGAGCCGATGAACAGGCCCACTCCGGTCAGGACGACGACGAGTCCGACGATGAGATGGATCCAGCCCCACGCCGTCAGGTCGAATTCGAAGACGTAGCTGCCGAGGCGCGCGTACACGTCGTCCTCGGCGATGGCCGCGATGCCCTGGAAGATCGCGAGGCATCCGGTCACGACGAGGAGGACCGCGGCGAAGAACGTGCCGACCGCCCCTCCGGTTCCGTCGCCACCGCTGGACAGCGGTGTGGTGCCCGGCGCGGGGCCGGTGTTCCAAGTTCCCCCGGTCGGTGTGGACTGGCCCATTCGAACTCACCTCACAGTTGGCGGTACCGCGCCGGACACCATCGCAGTGTCGTCCGGCCGACGGCTTCTCGTGATCACCCGAAGCGGGTGGTCCTCCCTTCCGGGTCGGGTTGCGGGCGCGGCGTCAGGCGGGTACCTGGCGCATTTCGAGCACCCGCAGGCCCAGGGACTGGAAGCGTGTGAGGAGCCCGTACAGGTGTGCCTCGTCCGCCACGATGCCGAGGAGGAGCGTCTGCTCCCGGACCGGGATCCGGTCGAGCTCGGGGAAGTTCGCGGCGAGTGTGTCCGGCACGACGCCCGAGATGCGGAACTCGTAGCGCATGAGAGCACTCACTTCTCTCCGAAGGAAGACTTCAGGTGCTGGTGCTGGTGCTGGTGCTTGGGGTGCTGGTGGTGCCCTGCCATCGTCGGCCCGCGCCCCGCATCCGGGCATCGCCCGCTACGGGCGAGTCCGCCGTGCGCCTCACAGCAGGCCGAGGTCCTGAGCCCGGTGGACGGCGTCGCTGCGCCGGGTGACGCCGAGCTTGCGGTAGATGCTCTTCAGGTGGGTCTTGACCGTGTTGGCCGACACGTACAGCTCGCCGGCGATCTCCTCGGTGGACAGCATCTGCGCGGCCTGCCGCAGCACCTCGGTCTCCCGCGCGCTGAGCGACTCCACCACGGGTGGCGGCCCGTCGGCCGGGCGGCCGTGGCGCGGTGCCGGACCCCGCGGGGCCGCCCGCGGGGTCCGGCGTACACGGGGCCCGCTCTCGTCGCACGGCAGACGCAGTCCCTCCGGCCGGGCGAGGTCCGCGGCCTCGGCCTGCCTCCGCCGGGCCTCCTCGGTGTCGCCCTCCGCAGCGGCGATGTCCGCCCTGAGCAGGCAGGCCGCCAGCCGGGCCGGCGCCGCGAGACCTTCGTCCGCGGGCAGGCCCGCCAGCTCCCGCGCGGCGGGCCCGGTACGGCCGGCCGCCAGGAGGGCGCGGGCGCGGGCCACGGTGTGCTCGGGCCGCCCGGAGGGCGCGGCGTCGAGTACCTGAAGGGCCGCCGCGGCGTCTCCGCGCGCCAGGTGCGCGGCCGATTCGGCGACGGCCAGCTCGTCCACCGCCCACGCGTACGAGGGCGCGGACGCGGCCGTGGCCGTGGCCGTGGCCGTGGCTGCCGGGCGCAGGCGGGTGAGTACGGCGAGCGCGGTCTCTGCGTCGCCCTCGTACACCGCGATCCGGGCGCCGATGACGGCGGCCAGGACCGCGGCCACGGGGTCGGGGCGGGAACCGGTGGCCGCGGCCGCGATCGTCGTCGCCAGCTCCAGGTGGGAGCGGGCGTTCGGCAGGTCGTCGTGCTCGGCTGCGATGCCCGCCAGGACGAGGTGGCCGGCGCCGGAGTGGCGCTCGGGCGGGAGCGCCGACTGCTCGGCCACGACGAGGGACGCGCGGGCGTGCTCGGCGGCCTGCCGCAGCCGGCCCTGCATCAGCTCGGCGAGGGCCAGCGAGCCGAGCGCGTCGCAGAGCGGGTACTGCATGGCCGGACCGGTTCCCGGATCGGTTCCTGTATGGGTGCCCGGCTCCCCTCCCGGACCAGTGCCCGCGCCGGGTACGGGCGCCGTACCCGGGCCCGTACCCGGCCCTGCGCAGGCCTCGACGGCCGCCGTGAGGGCGTGCTCCGCGGCGCCGAGCCGTCCGGCGCCGAGGCGTACCGCGCCCAGGGCAGCCAGGAGCAGGGCGCGCAACTCGGGGTGCGCGGCGACGCGCAGGGGCGGCAGCTCCCCGAGCATGCGTTCGGCGTCGGCCGCCGCCCGCTCGGTGGCAGCCAGGTCGCCGGTCGTGCGCCCGGCGAGCACCGTGAGGAAGGCACGGCTGAACCGGGCGGCCGCGCCGGAAGCGGGGCTCAGGCGGGAGTCCGCGCGCCGCGCCGCGTCCTCGTATCCGGGGAGGTCCTGTACGACGAGCCGGGCGGCCGCGCCGACCAGCGCCGGTGCCGCGCCCGGCTCCTCGGCCGGCAGAGGAGCGAAGGCCCGGTTCAGCTGCTCGGCCTCCAGTCCGGTGAACAGTCGGCCGATCGCGAGGTCGTCGACGAGTTGCCCCGCGGCGAACGGCCAGTCGCCGGCGGCGGCCCCCTGGACGACGGCCTCCGTGAGCCGGCCGGTCCCGGCGAGCCAGCGCGCCGCCCGCCCGTGCAGCTGCTGCTCCAGGCCGGGGTGGCGCTGGCGCAGGTGTGCGCGCAGGACCTCGGCGAACAGGGGGTGCAGCCGGTACCAGGCCGAGGCGTCGACCTGCTCCAGGAAGGCGTTGTCGCGGGCCAGCCCGGCGAGTGTCCGGGCGGCGTCGTCGCGGCCGGTCAGCGCGTCGGCCAGGTCGGGGTGGACCCGGTCGGTGACGCTGACGCGCAGCAGCAGGTCCTGGGTGTCCGGCGGCTGCGCGTCGAGTACCTCTTTGAGCAGGTAGTCGGCGATCGTGGTGCGGTCGGCCGCGAACTGGCGGACGAAGGCCTCCGGGTCGGGGCTGCGCTGCATCGCGAGGGCGCACAGCCGCACTCCCGCGGCCCATCCCTCGGTCCGCAGCATCAGCAGCCGGATGCCTGCCTGGGAGATGTGCAGCCGGTGCTCGCCCAGCAGGGCCTCGGCGTCCTCGTGGGTGAACCTGAGGTCGGCGTGCCGGATCTCCGCGATCTCGCCGGCCGCCCGGTAGCGGTGCAGCGGGAGCAGGGAGTCGGTCCGGCTGGTGAGTACGATGCGCAGCCCTCCGGCGGCGTGCCGGAGGACGAAGTCCAGTCCCTCGGTCATGGCGGGCGGCTGGGCCGTGTCGAACTGGTCGAGCACGAGGACCACGGGCTGTGTGGCCTCGGCCAGACCCTCTGCCAGGCGCACCAGGAACGACTGGGTCACTCCCTCGGCGCGGCTGGGCCTGCCCACGGTGGCGGGCAGCTCGACCCCGCCCCGGTGCAGGGCCTCCAGGACGTACGCCCAGAAGACGCCGGGGGCGTCGTCGGGTTCGACGGTCAGCCACAAGGGGGCCCGTGGCGCGCGCCCGCCGGACGCCGCCCAGTGGGCGGTGAGCACCGTCTTGCCGGAGCCGGCCGGGCCGTTGATCAGGGTGAGCGGGCCCTGTACCCCGGCCGTCAGGCGTCTGAGCAGCTCGGGGCGGCGGACGAGGGTCTTGGGCACGGCCGGTGCGGTGAACCTGGCCGTGAGCATCGGGTCGCACTGTGGTCGGGCCACAGCCTCCACTCAAGCCGTCATCGGTCGTGATCACCACTCGGGTCACCCGGATCGGGTGAGGTGGGGGTGGGGGTTGGGGTGGGCCGCGGCGTGGCGGGCGGGGTGGCGAGCGGAGTGGCGGTCGGCTCCGGCGGGTCGTCCGGGGTGTGCAACCAGCGTGCCGTCCAGGGCTCGTGGGCCACGATGTATCCCAGGGCGATGCCCATGGTGACGACGACGAAGAACATGATCAGCCAGGACAGGACGACGAAGACCAGTCCGAGGCCGCCGAACTGCTGGAGGCTGTGGTTCGCGGCGCGGGGCATGTAGAACCGGGAGCCCCAGCTGACCAGGCCCGCCCCGACCGCGACCAGTACCGCGCCGGGCAGCAGGGGCAGCCACGCGACCCGGCCGCCGAGCAGCAGGTGCTGGGTCCACCACCACAGCAGGGTCCCGCTGACCAGTGAGACGATCACGCCGAGGATCCCACCGATGCCGAACGCCTCCTGCAGCGGCCCCTGGAACAACAGGGCGGCCAGCCAGACCAGCAGCCAGGCCACCCAGCGCCAGGCCGCGAGCCGGGCCCCGGCCTTCGGCAGGTGCCAGGACCGCTCGCACGTCCTCTGGAGGGCGCGGCTGCAGGCGGTGGCGGACAGCAGCGTGATCAACACGCCGGCCAGGCCGGTGCTCGTGACGGCCACCGCGTCGCCGTCCTCGTACACCGCACGGATCTGGTCCAGCGCCGGGCCCGTCAGGCCCAGGGTCGTGCGGAGGGTGGAGACGAGCTGTTCGCGCAGCCAGTCGGGTGCGAGGGCCCCGATGACGAAGATGGCGGGGATCGCGCCGAGGAAGGCCTGCGCGGCCAGCCGGGTGGCGCAGTCCAGCACGTTGACGCGGGCGAACTGTTCGAGGGTCCGGCCCAGGAACGGCGTGTACTTGCGCATCCAGCCCGGCACGGTGAAGCGGGGCGGCTTGTCGCGCGGTCCGGACACGGTGACGGCTCCCTTCCGCGGACGGCGCCTGTCAGCTGCGGTTGCCCTCCATGAGCAGGATGGGGCAGCCAGGGAGGTCCGGCACGTCGGGCGGCCGGTCCGCGCGGGAAAGGGGCGCGCGGCCCCGGGGGCCGCGCCCACGGTCGACCGCCCGCCACCGCCGGCCGCCACCGCGCCGGCCGGGACCGGGCGGCCGGGTCAGCCGGCCAGGAAGGACAGCCGGACCTGGCGGTGGGGGTTGTCCCGGTTGGTGTCCACCAGGGTGACGGACTGCCACGTTCCGAGTTCCAGCGTCCCGTCGATCACCGGAAGCGTCGCGTGGGGCGGGACGATCGCCGGGAGGACGTGGTCGCGTCCGTGGCCCGGGGAGCCGTGCCGGTGGCGCCATCGGTCGTCGGCCGGCAGCAGCGACTCCAGGGCGGTCAGCAGGTCGTCGTCGCTGCCCGCTCCCGTCTCGATGACGGCGAGCCCGGCGGTCGCGTGCGGCGTGAAGATGTTGAGCAGTCCGCTCCGGCCGCGCGCCACCTCCCCGAGGAAGGCGGTACACGCGGAGGTCAGGTCGTGGACCGTCTCCCGTTCCCCGGTCGTCACGTCGATGATGCGCGATACGAAGGTGTCGGCCATGCCGCCATCCTCCCGCCGCCCCACTCCGCGAGGGCGCAACCGGGCCGGTGTCGGCGGGTGGCCGGACGCCGTCGGCGAGACACCCGGGCGTTGACGCGAATCCGGGGTGAGCCGGGTCAGGGCGCCGCGGCGTTCGGGTCGGCCACGACGAAGACGTCGGACAGGGGGGCCGTGTCCGCCTCCGCCCTGATCAGCAGGTCGTAGGTGCCGGGGGGCAGGAGGCCCAGGGTGAACTGCTGCCGCACCCGGGGGACGGTGACGGGCACGCTGCGGACGCTCAGACCGGTGGACCGGTCGGTCACCGAGAGGGTGGCCTCGATCTCGGGCAGGTCCCTCTCGCGGAGGGCGCTGTTGGCTCCGATCTCGCAGACGAAGGGCTCGTCGGCGAGGTAGAGGTCGTCACCGAGGTAGCTGAACCAGGAGGTCACGGCGGATCGCAGGTCGTCGATGCGGATGTCGTGCAGGGACTGCAGGATCCCCTTGAGGTGGTCGAGCATCGCCTCCTGGTTCTGCAGGCTCCCGTGTTTCTGCGGGACGAAGGTGCGGGCGTCCTCGGTGCCCGAGAGCGCGGCGGACAGCTTGGGGACGGTGCCGTCGCCGCCCTCGTCGCCGGCGTCGCGGGTCCTCAGGGTGACGGCCTTGTGGTCGGTGATCCGGACCGACTGCAGGGTGGGCTGGTCCATGCCGACGATGGGGTGGTAGACCACCGGGCCCGCTTCCCAGGCGGGGTCCTTGCGGTTCTCGGCGGCTGCTTCCTCCATCTCGCGGAAGAACTCCGTGAGGTGGCTGCTCCACTGCGGCTGCCAGCCTGGCAGTGCGGCCCTGGCGGGGACGGTGGCCTGGCCGTCCGGCCCGTACGCGCACTTGTAGACGGGCACGAGCTGGTGCAGGGAGGTGAGGGAGCGCAGCAGGCGGGTGAGGTCGTGTTCGAAGGGCCCGATCCGCTTCTGGAAGCCGTTGCACAGGAACTCCACGGCGTTGAGGGAGCCGTAGTAGGGGGTGCCGAAGGTCACGACGGCGCGGGTGTCCCGCCATCCCTGCAGGGCCTCGACGAAGTAGCGGGCGACGAGTCCGCCCATCGAGTGCCCGATCAGGACGAGTCCGGCCGCGGTGTTGCCGCTCGACTCGCGCCAGTCGCGCAGCCAGGTGGCGCTCCGTTCGGCGAGTCGGCGGGCGGCGGCCCGGTTGTCGCGCCGCCAGTCGTAGGGGAACGGGAAGTAGTTCCTGCCCTTCTCCAGGTCGAAGCGGTCCAGCAGGAACCTCTCGACCGCCGTGTAGCCGTCGATCTTCCACAGGCCGGGCAGGGTGTGCAGGTCGGGCACCAGCCGGTCGGCGACGACGCCGTCTCCGAGGTCGTCCACGCGCCAGTCGTCCCCCCGCAGTTCGAGGGAGTCCAGTGAGCCGCCCAGGCTGGCCAGCGCGCCCAGTACGGCGGACGGTGAGGGCGCCCAGACGTCCTTGCCGTTCCTGGTCAGTACGCTGCCCGTGATGCCGGGGAGCAGTACGACGACGTCACCCATCGGGATCCTGGCCATGAGCGGACCCTCTCTCACTGCCCCCTGGCCGGTCGGACGTGCCGGGCGGGGTGAACGGTTCGGCAGCGTTCCCGTAGTGCTGGTAGGCGGCCCAGGCGCTCTGGCGCTGCCCGTTCGCCACGGTGCCCGGGTCCTGTTCGCTCACGGCATCCGGCCGGTAGATCGCCTTGCGGGCCGCCCGGACCGCGCCGCCCACGGTCGGCGGGCCGTCGCCGGTGCCGTCGGAGAACAGGTTCTTGTAGAACTGCCTGGCGAAGGTGACTCCCTGGTCGTCGGGGATCCGCCAGGCCGCCCCGATGTAGTGCCCGACACCCGCGCGGAGGAACTCGTCGGCGAGGCTCGGAACCAGTGCGGCCTGCGGGTTCCCCCACGGCGTCCGGTCCACGGCCGCGGCTGGTACGGGCTGGGCGCCGGCGCCCACGCCACCGCCGGCCCCGCCGGCCCCGGCCGCCGTACCGGGACCGCTCGGGCCGGCGAGGCGGGCCGTGTAGCAGGCGTTGGCCATGACGATCAGGGGCGGCTGTTCGAGCATGGTCAGTTCCTGGGAGGTCAGCAGGCCGTCGGCGAAGACCCAGCCGGCGCGTCGCCCCGTACCGGAGAAGTCGAAGTCGCCGTGGCCGCAGTAGTGGACGATGTGGTTGCCTCCGCAGAGCAGGACCCGCAGGACGTCGAGGCGCCGCGCGAGATCGACGCCCTGCTCGCGGGAGGCATTGGTCGCACCGATGAACAAGGTCACGTCCACGCCCAGTTCCCTGAGCTGGGCGGCGACGCCGAGGGCCTCCTCCCGGGCGCCCGGCAGTCTGAAGCCCTTCTCGGGGTCCCCGGGGTCGCCGATCACCAGGGCCCGCAGCGGCCCGTCCGACAGTGCCTCGGTCATCACGCGCGAGTAGGGGGTGCGCAGTTGCCGGGACAGCTGGGTGCGGATCGCCAGCGGGTCGCGCCTCTCGGCGCCCGGCTGCCGGATCTCGGTCAGGAACTCCCACGGTACGGAGGCGGTGTCCCGGTCGAGTTCGAGCAGCACCGTGGCGTCGTCGGTGAGCAGCCTCTGGAACTCCGACGGGACGACGAACCGGGAGAGCAGGTCGGGCAGTTCACGCGCGTCCTCGACGCTCGGCTCCGTCAGCCGGTCGACGAGCTCCCGCAGCAGGCCCATCTCCACGGGGACGAGCCGTTCGGGTATGGTCGCCCGCCCGGTCAGTGCGGCCCAGCGCAGCCCGCCGAAGCCCGACTGAACGGACATCCGGACGGGTACGGAGCCGTCCGGGGGCTCCGCGGACCTCCCGACCGTCAGGGAGAGGTCGGTGCGCTTCACCGTTGCCAGGTCGGTGAGTTGCTCGCGGATCTGCGCCTGGATGCCGTCGTCGAAGTCCTTCAGTACGGCGCGCAGGGCGCTCTCGTCGTTTGGTCCGCCGAGCCGGGTGAGCGCGGCCAGGGCGTACACGGCGGCGGAGGGCCTGGACATCCGGCCGCCGCCGCCCTCGCGCAGCTCCGGGGTGATCTTCAGCTGGGGCAGGTTCGCGGTGGCTTCGGTCAGCGCGAGGTGGAGCTGCTCGGCGCGCAGGCGGTCGACCTCCACGAGGAACACCTCCGTCAGGCGGGGCGGTGTCGGGGAGGCCGCCAGCGCGGTGAGGACCCCGGCGAAGCCTCGCACGAGGGCGCGGACCGCGTTGTTCACGCTGAGGTTGCCGGGGCCCGATCCGATGAGCACGGTGGCCATGGTGGCGACGTGGCCGAGCGCGACCGCTTCGCCGAGCAGCGAGGCGTACAGCTGGCCGGCGCGGCGTTCCGTGAGGGTTCCCATGGGGCCCATGCCGACGACGGCGGCGGACCGCACCGTTCCGTCTCCGCACGGGAAGTACGTGACCTCCCCCAGCTGGGCGTCGATCCAGCCGAGCTGGGTGTGGGCGGTGATGAGCCCGCGGGGCCCGACGGATATGGCGCGGTCGAGGGCGAGCTCCGCGTCGGCGGGCACCACCGACTGGTAGTGCCCCGTGACGTGCAGGTCGGCGGCGGCCTCCGACAGGTCTCCCCACATCACCGTGATGCGCAGGGTCGGGCCGTCGGCGCGCGGTGCCTGTCCGGGGGGTGGGGGCGGTGGCCGCGTGGCCGGGTTGGCGGCCGTCGGTACGTTCTCCAGCAGGTCGGCGATGCGAGCGTCGGGGGTGCTCATCGCGTCCTCCTTCGAACCGCCCGAGCCTCACGATCCGGTGCCCCGCGCCGGTCTCTCCCCACACAGGATTATCCCACCGATTCGGCGCACGGCCCTGACGAAGCGGGGGTGAGGTGGCAGCGCTGTGGGGGCGAAGTACGGGGCGAAAGTTCGACGTTCAACCTCACTGCACGCTGAAGCGGTGGGGGTGGGCGGGGTCGTGGGGGCAGGCGAAGACGTTGAGCTTGCCGAAGTTGCCGACGGCCACCCCGGTCGGACGGTTGCCGTCGGCTCCGGACGTGGCGGGCGGGCGCCAACTCTCGCTGTCGGCGCGCCATTCGTACGAGTCGACGGTCAGCAGCAGGCGCATCCCGGCGCCGCAGCCAGGGCAGTCCGTACTCCCGGGCCCGGTGACGTTCCACGCCGCGTGCCCGCCGGCCTTCCAGCCGGGCGCGACGGACAGGTCGCTCTGGTAGCTCGGCAGGGCGTTCCGCGCCCCGCCGCCGGCTTCGTACCCGTCCTCCTCCTCGTCCTGGGCTTCGTAGGCGGCCTCCTCCTCGTCCTCGGCTTCGTAGGCGGCCTCCTCCTGCGCGTCCTCCCACTCCTCGACGCGTTCGCCGAGCTCGCCGGTCAGCAGCTCGATGTACGGGTACTCGGTGACCCGCTCCGGGTGCAGCACGCAGGGGGTGGGCAGGTAGCCGTCGAAGCCGACGTGCGCCGGTGCCGGCTGCGGCGCCAGCACTTCGCGGACTTCGGCCGACCGCCGCCACCTCAGCTGTACGTGCATGCCGTGACCCGTGGGTCCGTGGAGGTCGAAGGGACACCAGAGGACCTGGAGGAGATCGCAGCCGTCGGGTCCGGCGGCCAGATCCGGGACGTCCCGGGCGTAGAGCTGGGCCACCGCGAGCAGCGGCCCGCTGTGCCGGTGCGGCTCGTCGCACACCGGCCAGGGCTCGCCGGCCGGCCACAGCAGCGGACCTCCCACGTGGCTGTCCCGCGCCGTGGGGCTTCCGGCACGGGGGTGCAGCCTGGTCGCCGTCGCGCGGTGGGCCGCCAGCCCGGGGAACAGGGCCTCGACGTCGAGCGGGCGCGGTGGGGTCGTGAGGGTCATGGGGCCGAACCTACAAGGCGGCGGCCGGGTGCGTTCTTCGGGTGTGGGAAGGCAACCGCAGCGGGCATACCTTTCATACTTCCCCCCACCGCACGTGCAGCCTTCGGTTGAAAGGATGATCGGTGACGTCTCAAAGCATTCATCAGTCCTCTGCAGGGCATGTATCGGTCCTCCGGGGCGAGCAGGCGGTGGAGTGGGCGACGGGCATGGTGATGGCCACGGCACCCTGCGGGACGCGCGAGGCGCGGCTCGTCCTCGCGGCCGCCGCCGAGCGGGCGCAGGTACCGGTGGCGGATTTCGCGGCCGCCGTGGTCGCGGGCGCGCATGGTGAACCGGTACCCGCCCGGTGGGACAGAGCGCTGCGCCGGGCCGTGGAGGCCCTGCTGTGCCCCCGGCCGGGCCAGGAGGGCGGCCGGGGCGTCCGGGGCGTGGGGCTGTTGCCCAGCCGGGCCCGGACCGGGGAGGTCCTGGCCCGCTTCCGGGTATCGCGGGAGCGCCTCGCGGCGGCCCCCGGCGACGGGACGGCCCGGAGGGCCATGGACGACGTCGCCTACACCCTGTGCGTGCTGATGGGCCGGTCGACCGTCCACGAGGCCGTCCTGGCAGCCGAACTGCACCTGGCGGGGCCGGACTGACCGGCGGGACTCCCCTTCAGGCGTTGTCGTCGTCGAGTGCGGAGGCGAATCCGATGCACTCGACGTCGATCTGGTCGGCGAGTTCCGTCAGCACTCCGGAGAGGTCGCCGGCGGTCTGCCGGTCGCCCCGCAGCTCGCCGGATTCGGCCGACTCCACCCAGTCCGCCGCGAGGCGGCGCAGCAGGGTGGTCACGTGGTCGGCGGGGATCAGCAGGACGCCGTCCGTGGCGGGGATCAGCGGTATCGACACGTGGATCATGGCAAGCCCTCCCGGAGAACCCTTGTCCGCGGCGGTTACCCGGTCGGCGGCGGGCCAATCCACCCGGTCCCCCGGGCGGCGGGCCGGCGCCGTGTGCGGCGGCTCGCCAGGGGTAGGCGCGGGACGTACCGGACCGTCCGCACACCAGCCAGGGAGTCCATCATGCCTCGCGGTTCCAGCCCCAAGCGGGAACGCCAGTACGAGCACATCAAGGAGAGCGCCGAGGAGCGGGGCGAGAGCCCCGAGCGGGCGAAGGAGATCGCCGCTCGGACCGTGAACAAGGAACGGGCCCGGGCCGGCGAGTCCGAGACGGCGAGCAGGACGTCGCTGGAGGACATGTCGTCCGCGAGGCGCGGCGGGCTGCACTCCCACAAGGGTGCCCAGGGCCCGACCTACGACCAGCTCTACGAGGAGGCCCGGCGCAAGAACGTCCATGGCCGGTCGTCCATGGACAAAGCCGAACTCAAGCGGGAGCTGGGCTACTGAGCCCCGGCCCGCCGACGAAGGAGGAGGACACGATGACACGACACGGGCAGAGCCACAGCCGGCGGACCACCCCGTCGCAGGCCCCGGGCGAGAGCGGTGACCGGGAGGCCCGCCGGGAGGCCGACGAGGCCGTCCTGCGCGGCACGGACGGCGGGGACGCCGGCGAGGCGGGCGCCCACGCCGCGAAGCGGCAGCAGACGGGCACCGGCCGGGAGGAACAGGTCCGCCCGCACCCCCCGGGCGGCAAGCCGGCGCCGGACGGCGACCACTGAGCGGCACGGCGGGTACCGACCGTGACCGCCGGCCGGCTCCTAGGGTCTGTATCGAGTTGCCCCGTGGATAGCGGCGTTCGGTGCGTGCCCTCGGCGTGCGGGACGGATGTCCTCGTAGCGGAGCTACTTGGACATTTAGCTCGTGCGCCGAGGGTGCGTGCCGGGCGTCGCGACGCCGCGGGGCAACTCGATACAGACCCTAGGCCGGTCGGCGCATTCGGCGGATGATCGGGGCGCTCCCGGGGTAACCGCACGGCGTGATCACATTCGGCGTCGAAGAGGAATACCTCCTGGTGGACCCGGTGACGGTGCTGCCTGTCCCCGTGGCCGAGGACGTGCGCAGGGCGGCGGGGCTCGGTCCGCTCGCGGAGGACGACGAGGTCCAGGACGAACTGCTCCAGGCCCAGGTCGAGGTCGCCACGCCGGTCTGCACCGAGCTGGAGGAGGTGGGCGGCCACCTGCTGCGGCTGCGGCACGCGGTCGGGTCGGCCGCGGAGGAGCACGGCTGCCGGGTCGCCATGGCCGCGGCCGCGCCGCTCAGGGACACCTCGGCGGTGCCGGTCACCCGCAAGCCGCGCTACCTCAGGATGGAGGGCCAGGCGCGGCAGCTGGTGGACGAGCAGCTGATCAACGGCATGCACGTCCATGTGGGGGTGCCCGATCCGGCGTCCGGCGTCGCGGTACTGAACCGCATCCGGGTCTGGCTCCCCACGCTGCTTGCCATGTCGGCGAACTCCCCGCTGTGGGACGGCAAGGACACCGGCTTCGCGAGCTGGCGCACGATCGTCTTCGGCCGCTGGCCGGTGAGCGGCCCGCCACCCTACTTCGACGGGTTCGACGACTACGAGAGGCGGATCGACGCCCTCGTCGCCTCCGAGGTGATCGCCGACCGGGGCCAGCTGTACTGGCAGGCGCGGCTCTCCGACCGCTTCCCGACCGTCGAGGTGCGGTGCCTGGACGTGCAGTTGCGGGCCGAGGACGCGGTGATGCTGGCGGGCCTGGTCCGCGCGCTGGTCGCGGTAGCCCTGGCCGAGGAGAAGGCCGGGGCCGCTCCCGTGCGGTGCCGGCCGGAGCTGCTGCAGGCCGCGAACTGGCACGCGGCCCGGCACGGCCTGAACTCCACGCTGGTCGATCCAGACGGGCGCTGCCGCAGCAGCGGTGACGTGCTGTACTCCCTGCTCGCCCATGTCGCTCCGGCGTTGGCGGAGTCGGGTGACGAACGCGAGGTGTCGTCCCTCGTCCACCGGCTCCTGCAGGAGGGGACGCCGGCCGACCGGCAGCGCCGTGCCCTGCGGGAGGGCGGCATGCCGGCCCTCAGGAGCCTGATCGTCGGCGACTCCCCGTCCGGTTGACCGTCCGGCCGAGCCGGACGCCCGGCCCGTCCTCGGCCCGGGGCCGGTCAGAGCCGGCTCAGGACGAACCCGGCCGAGCAGCCTCGAACCGCCCGGGGAAGGGCTCGGGGCAAAGCTCGCAGACCTGGAGTTCATCTCGGGGATCAAGAACATCGCCGGATCCCGCGGACGCCGAGGCGAGCGGTCCGCACCGTGCGATGCTGGTACGCATGACCCTGGAAGACCTGGTGAGGCTGCGCCGTGCCCGGGACGTGATCGACCGCGACTACGCGCAGCCCCTGGACGTTCCGGCGCTCGCGAAGGTCGCCCTGATGTCCCCCGGGCACTTCTCCCGCAGCTTCCGCGCCGCCTTCGGCGAGACCCCGTACAGCTATCTGATGACCCGGCGCGTCGAGCGCGCGAAGGCCCTTCTGCGGCGGGGCGACATGAGCGTGACGGATGTCTGCTTCGCCGTCGGGAGCACGTCGCTGGGGTCCTTCAGCTCACGCTTCACCGAGCTGGTCGGCGAGAGCCCCAGCGCCTACCGGGCCCGCCGGCACGAGGCGGGCGAGGCCATCCCGGCGTGCGTCGCGAAGTACATGACACGACCGGTCAGGGGTGGTGAACCGGTCCGCCGTGAACCGATCAGGAATGGAGAAGCGGAATCGGCGGGCGCCTCGTAGCGTCGGAGCCATGAACATCAACCTCTCGCAGTGCTTCATCGCAGTCGACGACCACGACAAGGCGATCACCTTCTACCGCGACGTCCTGGGCCTGGAGGTACGCAACGACGTCGGCTTCGAAGGGATGCGCTGGGTGACCGTCGGCTCACCCTCGCAGGACGTCGAGATCGTCCTCGAACCGCCGCTCGCCGACCCCGGCGCCCCCGCCGCGGACCGGCAGGCGATGGCGGAACTGCTGGCCAAGGGCATGCTGCGCGGCGTCATCTTCTCCACCGACGACGTCGACGCCACCTTCGAACGCATCCGGGCGGCCGGCGGGGAGGTCATGCAGGAGCCGATCGACCAGCCGTACGGTGTCCGCGACTGCGCCTTCCGCGACCCGGCCGGCAACATGCTCCGCTTCAACCAGCCGCGCAAGCAGTAGGAACCCCTTCCCCTCACGGGCCGCGGTCACGCTCGCGTCACCGGCGTGACCGCGGCCCCGGCCCGATCCATGGATGGAGACACGTCAAGCATGGCCACGAGGAAGTACACGCAGCCCCCCGCCCGGCACGCCGCCGACAGCCACGACCTGATCCGCGTGCACGGCGCCCGCGTGAACAACCTCAAGGACGTGAGCATCGAGATCCCCAAGCGCAGGCTGACGGTGTTCACCGGCGTCTCCGGCTCGGGCAAGAGCTCACTGGTCTTCGACACGATCGCCGCCGAGTCGCAGCGGCTGATCAACGAGACGTACAGCGCCTTCGTGCAGGGCTTCATGCCGACGCTGGCGCGGCCGGAGGTCGACGTCCTCGACGGTCTGACCACCGCGATCATCGTCGACCAGCAGCGGATGGGCGGCGACCCCCGCTCCACGGTCGGCACCGCCACCGACGCCAACGCGATGCTACGCATCCTCTTCAGCCGGCTCGGCAAGCCCTACATCGGCTCGCCCAAGGCGTTCTCCTTCAACGTCGCCTCCATCAGCGGCGCGGGTGCGGTCACCGTGGAGCGCGGCGGCCAGACCGTGAAGGAGCGCCGCTCCTTCAGCATCACCGGTGGCATGTGCCCGCGCTGCGAGGGCCGGGGCTCGGTCACCGATCTCGACCTCACGCAGCTCTACGACGACTCCAAGTCGCTGAACGACGGCGCCCTGACCGTCCCCGGCTACAAGCCGGGCGGCTGGAGCTACCGGCTCTACAGCGAGTCGGGCCTCTACGACGCCGACAAGCCGATCCGCGCGTACACCAAGAGGGAGCTGCACGACTTCCTCCACCGCGAGCCGGTCCGGATGAAGATCGCGGGCATCAACATGACCTACGAGGGGCTCATCCCCCGGATCCAGAAGTCGATGCTCGCCAAGGACCGCGAGTCGATGCAGCCGCACATCCGGGAGTTCGTGGACCGGGCGGTGACCTTCACGACCTGCCCCGACTGCGACGGCACCCGGCTCACCGAGGCGGCCCGGTCCTCGAAGATCAAGGGGGTCGGCATCGCCGACGCGTGCGCGATGCAGATCAGCGACCTGGCCGCATGGGTCGACTCCCTCGACGAGCCCTCCGTGGCACCGCTGCTCACCGCGCTCCACCACACCCTCGCATCGTTCGTCGAGATCGGGCTCGGCTACCTCTCCCTGGACCGTCCCGCGGGCACGCTCTCCGGCGGCGAGGCGCAGCGCGTGAAGATGATCCGCCACCTCGGGTCCTCCCTCACCGACACCACGTACGTCTTCGACGAGCCCACCACCGGGCTGCACCCGCACGACATCCAGCGCATGAACGGCCTGCTGATGCGGCTGCGGGACAAGGGCAACACGGTGCTCGTCGTGGAGCACAAGCCGGAGACGATCGCGATCGCCGACCACGTCGTCGACCTCGGTCCCGGCGCCGGGACGGCGGGCGGCACCGTCTGCTTCGAGGGCACCGTCGACGGGCTGCGCAAGGGCGGCACCGTCACCGGCCGGCACTTCGACGACCGGGCGGCGCTGAAGGAGGCGGTGCGC
Organism: Streptomyces sp. NPDC060232; assembly: GCF_042726555.1. Lineage (NCBI taxonomy): Bacteria > Bacillati > Actinomycetota > Actinomycetes > Kitasatosporales > Streptomycetaceae > Streptomyces > Streptomyces sp. NPDC060232. Next base: position 131,465 of record NZ_JBHXAG010000013.1, read on the forward strand.
AAGCCGACCGGCGTGCTGGCGATCCGCGGCGCCTCGAAGCACAACCTGCGTGACGTCGACGTGGACATTCCGCTGGGCGTTCTCACCGTCATCACCGGAGTCGCAGGCTCCGGGAAGAGTTCGCTGATCCACGGTTCGATCCCGGCGGGCGAGGGCGTCGTGTCGATCGACCAGGGCGCGATCCGCGGGTCCCGGCGCAGCAACCCGGCGACGTACACCGGTCTGCTCGACCCGATCCGCAAGGCCTTCGCCAAGGCCCACGGGGTGAAGCCGGCGCTGTTCAGCGCCAACTCCGAGGGCGCCTGCCCCACCTGCAACGGCGCGGGAGTCGTCTACACCGACCTGGCGATGATGGCCGGTGTCGCGACCACCTGCGAGGACTGCGAGGGCAAGCGGTTCCAGGCGTCGGTGCTGGACTACCACCTGGGGGGCCGCGACATCAGCGAGGTGCTCGCGATGCCGGTGACCGAGGCGCTCGCGTTCTTCGGGTCCGGTGGGGCGGCCACACCGGCCGCGCACCGCATCCTGGACCGGCTCGCCGATGTCGGGCTGGGCTACGTCAGCCTCGGCCAGCCGCTCACCACGCTGTCCGGCGGCGAGCGGCAGCGGCTGAAGCTGGCCACGCACATGTCCGACAAGGGCGGTGTGTACGTCCTCGACGAGCCGACCACCGGCCTCCACCTCGCCGACGTCGAGCAGCTCCTCGGCCTGCTCGACCGGCTCGTCGACTCGGGCAAGTCGGTCATCGTCATCGAGCACCACCAGGCGGTCATGGCGCACGCCGACTGGATCGTCGACCTCGGCCCCGGCGCCGGCCACGACGGCGGCCGGATCGTCTTCGAGGGCACCCCCGCCGACCTCGTCGCCGACCGTTCGACCCTCACCGGGGAGCACCTCGCGGCCTACGTCGGCGCCTGACCGCCGGGGCGGCCCGGCGGCCGCGGACCTGCGTCCGATCCGGTCGCGTACGGCACGTACGCGCGCGGGACCGGGCAGCGCGCGGAAGGCTTGCCGGGTGACGGTGACTCCTCGCGGATCTGCCCGCCGGTCCCTCGCCGGCCGGCCCCTCGTGGCGGCGGCCTGCGCCCTGGCGCTGGCCGCCACGGTGTCCGCGCCGCTCGGCTGCGCCGCTCGGCCGGGACCGGAGCCGGTCGGCGAGACGGTCCGCACGGACGCCGGGCCGGTGCGCGGCGGGCGGTCGGGCCCGCACCTGGTCTTCCGGGGCGTCCCCTACGCGGGTGCCCCCGAGGGACGGCACCGGTGGGCGCCGCCCCGTCCCGTACGGCCGTGGAAGGGGGTGCGGGACGCCACCGCGCCGGGGCCGCTGTGCCCGCAGGTGCCCTCACCGTACGCGCGGATCTCCAGCACGCAGGAGGACTGCCTGGTCCTGAACGTGACCACGCCGCCCGGGGCGGACCGGCGGCGGGCCGCGCCCGTGCTGGTCTGGATCCACGGGGACGGCTCCGTGGGCGGCGGCTCCTTCTTCGACGGGCGCCGACTGGCCGCGCGCGGCCTGGTGGTCGTCACCGTCAACTACCGGCTCGGCGTCTTCGGGGGCCTGGCACTGCCGGGTCTGGAGGGCTCCGGCACCTTCGGCCTGCAGGACCAGCGGGCGGCCCTGACCTGGGTACGGAGGAACGCGCGGGCCTTCGGCGGCGATCCGGGCAATGTCACCGTCGCGGGCGTGTCCTTCGGGGCGTCGGCCGTCGCCGGGCACCTGACCTCGCCCGCCTCCGCGGGCCTGTTCCACCGCGCGGTCATGGCGAGCGGTGAGGGCACGATGGACATGCCGCCGGGCGCGATGGGGCCGGGCGTACCGGGATACCCGTGGTACGTCTGGCGGACCGGGCGGGAGATGGAGGACATCACGACGGCGATGACCTCCTCCCTGGGCTGCGGTGACGACCGCCCGGAGCGCACCCTCGCCTGCCTGCGCGCCCTGCCCGTACGCAGGATCCTGGAGGTGCCGAACGTCATGAACGCCTTCCAGGCGTTCGGGTACGGCAACGCCACCCTCCCCGAACTGCCGCCCGCGGCCCTGCGGGCCGGGCGCTTCCACCGGGTGCCCGTGCTGTCGGGCGCCACCCGCGACGAGCACCGCACCTTCGTCGCGATGACGTACGACGCGGCCGGCCGGCCCTTCACCGAGGCGGACTACGACCGTGCGCTGCGCAGCGCGTTCGGCGCGGCGTCCGCGGCGCGGGTACGGGCCGCGTACCCGCCGTCCGCCTTCGCCTCCCCCGCGCTGGCGTGGGCCGCGGTGGTCACCGACCGGATGTGGGCGCGCGGCACTCAGGCCCAGCACGACGCGCTCGCGCCGCATGTGCCCGTGTACGCGTACGAGTTCGCCGACCGCGACGCGCCGATGTTCCTGCCGCTGCCGGGCGGCTTCGCCTTCGGGGCCTTCCATGCCGGTGACGTCCCGTACCTGTTCGAGGACGAGGCCGCCGAGCCGCGCTTCACCCCGGCGCAGCGCCGGCTGTCGGCCACGATGACCGGCTACTGGGCGGCGTTCGCCCGTACCGGTGCGCCGCGGGGGTCCGGCCTGCCCGGCTGGCCGCCCCACCGGGCGGACCGGCCGTACACGCAGTCCCTTGCGCCGCAGCGGATCGGTCCGGTCGACTACCGCCGGGAGCACCGCCTCGGCTTCTGGGAAGGCCTTTCCTGACACGGCCCGGCGACCCGCCGGGGCGGGCACACGGGTTCCCGCCAAATCTGCCTGTTCCCGGACGAGTTGTCCCTGCGCTGACTATGTTCTACGGGGCTCATCGGTTCGCCCCAGGAGGTCAGATTGCAGTCCAGGCGCTCCTTCGCGCTCTCTCGTCTGTTACGCCGCTCCCACCTGCTCATAGCCTTCGCCCTCGGCTCCCTGCTGATAGGCCTGACACCGTGGCTCGGGGTAACGAGCACCGCAGCCGGCCGGGCCCCGGGGCCACGGGCCGCGCCCGTGCCCACCGATCAGCAGGCGGCGGTGCAGTCACCGCACCACGGCGTCGCGCCGGCGAACGCCATGGAACCCGCGGCCCCCGTTCTCGACCGGGCCGGATGGACGGCGGCGGCGAGCGACGAGGAGACCACCGGCGAGAACGGCCGCGCAGCCAACGTCCTCGACGGTGACAGCAACACCATCTGGCACAGCAAGTGGACCGCGACGGCCGCTCCGCTGCCGCACACCATCACCATCGACATGCACCGCACGGCGGTCGTCTCCGCGCTGGTCTACCGCCCCCGCGCGGGCAGCCCCAACGGGCGCGTCGGGGAGTACGCGATCAACGTCAGCGCGGACGGCCGGAACTGGGGCAGCGCCCTCGCCACCGGCACCCTCGCGGACGACGCCACCGCCAAGACCCTCGGATTCGCCCCGACGGGCGCCCGGTTCGTACGGCTGACGGCGCAGACCGAGGCCGGCAACCGCGGGCCCTGGACCTCCGCCGCCGAGATCGACCTGCTGGGCGACCCCGGCACCCCCGCCGCCACCGTCGACCTGCCCCGAGCCGGGTGGACGGCCACGGCGAGCGACGAGGAGACGACCGGTGAGAACGGTCGCGCCGCCAACGCCCTCGACGGCAACGCCAACACCATCTGGCACAGCAAGTGGACCGGCACCCCCGCACCGCTGCCGCACAGCATCACCATCGACATGCACCGCACCGCGGTCGTCTCCGCGCTCGTCTACCGTCCCCGCGGCGACGGGCCCAACGGGCGCGCCGGCGCGTACACCGTCGCGACCAGCACCGACGGCATCACCTTCGGCGCCGCGGTGGCCTCCGGCACCTGGCGGGACGACGACACCGCCAAGACCGCCACCTTCACCCGAGCCGAGCACGCCCGGTACGTACGCCTCACCGTGAGCAGCGAGGCCGGCGGCCGCGGCCCGTGGACCTCGGCGGGCGAGATACGCCTGAGCGGGCCGGCCAGCCCCGCCGTGCACGGTTCCTGGGGCCGGGTCATCGGCTTCCCGCTGGTACCCGTGGCTACCGCCGCGCTGCCCGGGGACAAGCTGCTCGCGTGGTCCGCGTACGCGGTCGACCGCTTCGGCGGCAGCAGCGGCTACACCCAGACGGCGATCCTGGACCTGAAGACGGGCAAGGTCACCCAGCGCCGCATCGACAACACCGGCCACGACATGTTCTGCCCCGGCATAGCCATGCTGGCCGACGGCCGGGTGCTGGTCACCGGGGGCAGCAACGCGGAGAAGGCCAGCGTCTACGACCCGGCCACCGACTCCTGGTCGGCGACCGCCAGCATGGACATAGCCCGCGGCTATCAGGCCATGACGCTGCTCTCCACCGGCGAGGCCTTCGTCCTCGGCGGGTCCTGGAGCGGGAACGCGAGCACCGACAAGGCCGGCGAGGTCTGGTCGCCGGACACGCGTACGTGGCGGCGGCTCCCCGGCGTTCCCGCCTCCCAGGCGCTGACCGCGGATCCGGCGGGCCCGTACCGCGCGGACAACCACATGTGGCTGCACGCCACTTCGGGCGGCAAGGTCCTGCAACTGGGTCCGAGCAAGCAGATGAACTGGATATCGACCAGTGGGCAGGGCGCCGTCACGCCGGCCGGCGACCGGGCCGACAGTCAGGACGCCATGACCGGCAACGCCGTCCCGTACGACATCGGCAAGCTGGTCACGCTGGGCGGCTCGCCGGCGTACCAGGACTCCCCCGCCACGCGGCGCGCCTACACCGTGGGCATCTCGGGCAGCCAGGTCCAGGCGGCCCGTACCGGGGACATGGAGTACGCCCGCGCGTTCAGCAACAGCGTCGTCCTGCCGGACGGCAAGGTGGCCGTCTTCGGCGGGCAGGCCTATCCGGTGCCGTTCAGCGACGCCACCTCGGTCCTGACCCCCGAGCTCTGGGACCCTGCGACGGGCAGGTTCACCCCGCTCGCCACCATGGCCGTCCCGCGCAACTACCACAGCGTGGCCAACCTGCTGCCGGACGGCCGGATCTTCTCCGGTGGCGGCGGCCTGTGCGGCGACTGCGCCACCAACCATCCCGACGGGGCGGTCTTCACTCCGCCCTACCTGCTCAACGCGGACGGTACGCCGAAGCCGAGGCCCGCCATCACCGGTGGCGTGCCCCCGAGGGCGGCTCCCGGCACGTCGCTGACGGTGGGCACCGACTCGTCCGTGGCGTCGTTCGTGCTGATGCGGGCGGCGGCCGCGACCCACTCCACCGACAACGACCAGCGGCGGGTCCCGCTCGTGTCCACTCCCGCGGGGGTGGGCACGTACACGGTGTCGATCCCCTCGGACACCGGTGTGGTGCTGCCGGGTACGTACATGCTCTTCGCCCTCGACGCCCAAGGGGTGCCGAGTATCGGGCAGTTCGTCACCGTCTCCTGAACGGGCGGCCGGGACCCGGGCCTGCGGCCAACCGGTCTTCCCCGGCCTCCGTCCCCACCCGCCGTGGCCGGATCACGGCGGGTGGCACGGGCGTTCGAGCCACCCGGTCCCCCGTTCGGCCGTCCGCGGGTACGGTTCGCGCATGAACGTTTCCGCAACGCAATCGAGTGACGACGTGGCCCTGACGGCGGTGGTGAAGGACGCCGCCCGCCGACAACTGGTGGAACGGGGGGCGGCAGGACTGTCCTTGGACGCCGTGGCTCGCGGCAGCGGTCTCGACGTCACCGCTGTGGAAGCCGTCTTCCCGCACCGGGACGACCTGTTCACGGCGCTGGTCGTCGACGCCTACGACGCGTCCGGTGCCGCGATGGAGCAGGCCGACCGGGCCGCCGTGGACGCCGGTGCACCGGCCGGCGCCCGGCTCCTCGCGGTGGCCCGCGCCCTGCGGCAGTGGTCCTTCGCCAACCCCGCCGAGTTCACGCTGATCTACGGCTCGCCCGTGCCCGGCTACCACGCCCCGCAGGACACCGTCCTGCCCGCCTCGCGCACTCCCGCGGTGCTCGCCGGCATCCTCCGGTCGGCACTGGAGAGCGGAGAACTGACCCCGCCCCGGCGGACATTGCCGGGCCCGTCGCTGCTCCGCCCGGAGGCCCTGGCCCTCTTCGGCGGTGCGCCCCCGGCTCCGTTCTCGGACATCGTCGAGCGCGGCATCGCCTTGTGGAGCAGCCTGATCGGGCTGCTGGTGTTCCAGGTCTTCAGCCGTACGCACGACAGCGTCCGGGACGAGGCCGCCTACTTCGACCACGCCGTCGCCGTGACGGCCGAGACCGTCGGACTCGTGGTCCCGCTGGGCGAGGGCGACCACTGAGGTGAACGCGATCCGAACCCTCTGCTTCGCGACAGCGGCGCTCTCCTCCTACGCCGCGCTCTTCTACCGCCTCTCCCAGGCCCGCCGCAGCTGGCGCGACGGCGCCTACCGCGCGCTGATCGCCACCCTGCTGCTCCAGTGCCTCACCTTCACCATGGGCGCCGTCGCCATGGGCGGCGGAAGCATCCTGGGCGTGGGGAACCTGGCCATCCTCATCATGCACCTGGCCGCTGTCGCCTTCTGCGTCGCGGCGCAGATCATCCTGCTGCGCTGGGCGGCGACGGACGAGGCGGCGGCTCGCGGGACCAGGTACTGGCTGATCACCGGCATCGTCCTGGACGTGCTGCTGACGGCCCTGTTCTTCCTCGCGGACGGCCCCGGCCGGCCGGCCTCGGACTTCGACGGCACCAGCAGGCCGCTGCTCCTGACCTACCTCCTGGTCTTCATCGTGTCCCAGGCGGTGCCGTGCGTGACGATCTACCGCCAGTGCGGCCCGTACGCCCGGATGACGGACAACGCCTCGCTGCGGCAGGCCCTGCGGATGTTGTCGGTCGCCGCCGTGGTGCTGTTCCTCTACTGCACGGCCCGCACGGTCAACATCCTGACCTTGGCAGCCGGGGTGGACATCGGCGCCTGGAAGCTCGCCTCGAACATCTTCAGCGCCTCGGGGATCGTGATCCTCTCGCTCAGCCTGATCAACTCCCTCTGGGGGCCGCCCGTTTCACGCCTGACGGACTGGGCCCGCAGCTACCGGTCCTACCGGGCGCTGCACCCGCTCTGGCGGGACCTGTACGAGGCCTCGCCGGACATCGCACTGGAGCCCCCGGGGCCCTCGGTCTCCGACCTCAACTACCGGCTGCACCGCCGGGTGGTGGAGATCCGGGACGGCTGGCGGGACCTGAGGCCCTACATCGACCGCGAGACGAACGCCGCCTGCGTTCCGGGCAGGATGGCGGGCGGGGAGACGAACGGCGAGGCGGGCGCGGAGCTGCGTCAGGCTTTCGCCGAAGCGGCGCAGATCAGGCAGGCCCTGGAGGCGAAGCGGACCGGGATCGTCCCCGACCACAGCAAGGACGCGGGTGATTTCGACGACCGCGATACCGACAACTTCGTAGCGGAAGTCGCCTGGCTCACCCAGGTTGCCGCCGCCTACAGTAAGCTCAGCAAGGCGAGCTGAGAGCTCCCGCCCGGTTTGCATCCCCCGTCAAACCGGGCGGGCTTCTCCCGTTCCCCCGTGTTTCATCGGGCCGGACGGGTGGCTTCCGCCCGGACTGGCCCGGCCCATCCCCCGAGGGCCGGGCCAGTCCGATTTCCGCAGCAACCCGACCCCGTTTCCCCCGTGAGTCGCGTTAGCTGACAGCTATCGGCGAGACCCAACGTTGGCGGAGTCCCGGCCGATTGTCAACTGACCGCTATTCTGGGAAAGTGACGCATAGCCAAGGGCTATGCCGAGGAGGTGACGGGAGGAAGGTTCACCATGACGGAGACCGAGACCGGGGGCGATGACCGGCCCCTGCTCGCAGTGCGTCTCGACGACCTGTTCAAAACAGTTCGTCCCAAGGGCAAGCACTGGACCAACGCCGAAGTGGCGGAGGAACTGAAGCGGGTCAACCCCGAACTCAAGGTCGGAGGCGTGTATCTGTCGCAGCTGCGGACCGGAAAGCGCTCCAATCCCTCGCCCGACCTCCTCGCCGCACTGGCCCGCTTCTTCGGCGTCTCCGTCGCCTACTTCTTCGACGACAAGGTCGCCCAGTCGGTCCTCAGTGAGATCGCCGCCGTCGAGGCGCTGCGGCAGTCCGGGGTCCGCGCCGTGGCGATGCGGGCGGCCGGGATGAAGAAGGAGAACCTCCAGGCCATCACGGCCATCATGGACCAGTACCGGCAGTTGCAGGGCCTCCCGCCCGTCGACGATCCCTCCGGCCCCGAATGAGGGGCGCCCGCAAGGAGCGGTCGGCGGACCAGGACCGCCGCAGTCAGCTCAAGAAGCTACGGAAGGCCGGTGCGGAGCGGATCGCCGAACTCGCCCTGCCGGAGACGACCGACGTGGCCGAGCTGTGCCGCCACCTCGGCGAAGCGCGGGGCCGCCCGATCATCCTGGTCCCGATGCAGATGCCCTCGTCGCACCCGTGCGGCATGTGGGTCGCCGCCCGCGACGAGGACCTCATCTTCTACGACGCCAACACCACCAGCGCGCATCAGGAGCACATCATCTTGCACGAGCTGGGCCACATCATCTGCTGCCATCGCGGCGCCGGCGGGCTGGACGAGACGGCCGCCCGTCTGCTCTTTCCCAACCTCGACCCCGAACTCGTCCGCGACATGCTCCTGCGCGCCGCCTACGACGACGTGCAGGAGCAGGAGGCGGAGATCATCGCCTACCTGCTCTCCCAGCGGATGGGCGGTGCGGAGGGAAGGGACGGCGCCGCCCCGACCGCGGAGGCGGGGGCGGCCGGCGACCCCGGGACCAGCGCCATGCTCAGCCGGATCGAACGAACACTGTTCTGAAAATGGCCGATTCAGGTTCCTGCGGAAGCCTCCACCTCCTCGGCCACGACAGCGACCGCCCGGCGGATGTCGTCCTCGCGGTGTTCGCACGTGAGGAAGAACCGCAGCCTCGACAGGCCCTCCTCGACGGCGGGGTGGAAGATCGGATCAGCGATCACCCCGCGGGCGAAGAGCCGGTCGGCGACATGCAGGGTGCGCGCCGAATCGCCGAGGACGACCGGCACGATCGGGGTGTCCGCACTGGAGCCGGTCGCCAGACCGGCCTCGGCGGCCAGACCGAGGAACAGCGCCGCATTGCGTGTGAGCGCGCGTACGCGGTGCGGTTCCGCGGCGATCAGCTCGGTGGCGGCCAGTGCGGCGGCCGCGTTGGCCGGGGTGAGTCCCACGCTGTAGACGAAGCCCGGGAGGGTGTGCCGCAGCCAGCGCACCATACGGGCCGAGCCGCCGAGGTAACCCCCGCAACTGGCGAAGGACTTGGAGAGGGTGCCCATCCACAGGTCCACGTCGCACCGGTCGACGCCGAAGAACTCGCCCACCCCGCGGCCCCGTTCGCCCACGGTGCCGATGCTGTGCGCCTCGTCGACCATCAGCAGGGCGCCGTACCGCTTCTTCAGCTCGATCACGGCGGGCAGGTCGGCCAGGTCGCCGTCCATGCTGTACGCGCCCTCCACGACGATCAACACCCTTCGGAAGCGCGACCGGTTGAGCCGCAGCAGGTGTTCCAGACTGCCGGCGTCGTTGTGGGCGAACGGACGTCTCGCCGCCCCCGACAGGGCGCAGCCCTGGAGGATGCTGTCGTGGGCCAGCGCGTCGTGCAGGACCAGGTCCCCGGCGCCGACGAGGTGCCCGATCGCGGTCACGTTGGTGGCGTGGCCGCTGACCAGCGTGAGGCAGTCCCCCACGCCGAGGAAATCGGCCAGGGCGCGTTCGAGCCGGACCGTGAGCTCCCGCTCGCCCGAGAGGGCGCGGCTCGCGGAGACCGAGGTCCCGTACCGCTCCACGGCCCGGTGGACGGCTTCGTTGACCGCCGGATGACCGGAGATCCCCAGATAGTTGTAGCTGCCGAAGGACAGGTACGAGCGGTCGCCGATCACGGTGGTGTCGCGGATGGTGCCCTCGTGGACGCGGAAGTACGGGAAGGCGGCGCCACTGGCGGTGACCGTGTCCAGGCGCTGCTCGAAGAGGGCGACCTCCGGGAAGTCGTCGACGCTCGCGGCATCGGCACGCCATGGGACCGCCTGCGCCACCGGGGACGGCGGCCGGCCGGGGCCGGCCGGCCGTGCACGGTTCGGATCGAGCAGCGCGATCAGGGCGCCGACGGTGAGTTCGGGCGTGAACAGCTCCTCGGAGCGGAAGCCGGGCGCGTGCTTGCCGATGTTGACCGCCAGTTCCTGGAGCATGAGGGAGTCGAAGCCGAGGCCGGCCACCAGCTTCATGTCCTCGCTGAGGTCCGCGAGGGGGAACACCCCGGTGCGCGAGACCTCCGCCAGCACGAAGGACGCGGCGTCCTCGCCGGAAGCCACGGATACGGCGCGCTCGGTGCGCTCGGTGCGCTCGGTGCGCTCGGTGCGCTCGGTGCGCTCGGCGGGGGTGGCGGAGACGGCGGGGGTGGCCGGCTCGGCGTCCGCGCGCACCGCCGCGGGGCGTGCGGAAGGCTCCGCCGCCTCGCGTGCCGCATCGTCCACGACCCAGTGGCGGCGCGGGGCGAGCGGGCTCGGCGGCAGCGTGCACGGCGGTGTACGTCCCCCGGCGCAGGGTTCGGCCGCCGTCGGCCCGGACTCCCGGGCACCGCCGCGCCCGGCCTCCAGCTCCGAGGCCGCCGCGGTCAGCCGGGCAGCCGCGTCGGCGGCGTCCCGCGCCACCAGGGCCAGGCGCTCCGCCAGCGGCGCGCGCCGGGCCAGGGTGTCCGCCACCCGGGCCAGCGGCGGCCCGTCCTCGGTGATGGTCCGTGCCACGTCCCTGGCGTACCTGGCCAGTCCGGGCCGGTCCCGGGCGGTGAGCAGCAGCTCGTACGGCCCCTCGGCCGGCGGCCGCGGCGCGGGCGGCTCGGGGCACTCCTCCACGACCATGTGGACACCGGTACCGCCGAAGCCGAAGGCGCTCACGCCCGCTCGGCGGGGCAGGCCGTTCCCGGACCACGGAACCGGTGCCGTGGCGACGGTCAGCCGCGCGGCGTCGAGTGCGGCGCTGTCGGCGAGGCCGAACTCCGGCTGTGGCGGGATCACCCCCCGCTGCACGGCCAGGACCGTCTTGATGAGTCCGGCCAGGCCCGCGGAGTTGAGCGAGTGTCCGACGACCGCCTTGACCGCGCCGAGGTGGGCGGGGGCGGCGTCCGCACCGCGCAGTTCGCCCAGGACCGCGAGCTCGACGGGGTCGCCGACGGTGGTCCCGGTGCCGTGCGCCTCCAGGTAGCCCACCGCTCCCGGGGACAGGCCCGCGTCGCGGTAGGCCCGGCGCAGGGCCCTGAGCTGGCCGCCCGCCTGGGGGTGCAGTCCGCCCTGTACGGTCCCGTCGTTGGCAGTGCCCACGCCGCGGATCACGGCGTAGACGCGGTCGCCGGCCGCCCGGGCGTCGGCGAGGGGCCTCAGCACCAGGACACCGGCGCCCTCCCCCAGGACGAAGCCGTCGGCCTCGGCGCCGAAGGGCAGGCATCTGCCGCTGCGCGAGATGGCGCCTATCCGGCACAGTCCCACCAGCAGGTCCGGGGCGAGGATCAGCTGGGCGCCACCGGCGATGGCGATGCGGGAGCGGCCCGCGCGCAGCGCGTGGACCGCGTTAGCGACGGCCATGAGCCCGCCGGAGCACGCGGAGTCCAGGGCGTAGCTCTCGCCGTGCAGGTCGAAGACCGAACTGATCGTGTTGGGTCCCATGTTGAGGAGCAGGCCGGCGACGGACGTGCCGTGCAGGCCTGGGACCGCGCGTACGGTCTCCTGCCAACCCGGGTCCGCCGCCGGGGCTCCGAACTCGCCGCCGGCCAGCTGGCGCATCCGTATCCGCATGGTGCTGAGTTCGCGGTAGCCGCTCTCGGTGAGCGCGGTGATCACCGAGGTCTCCTCACGGTCGAAGCCGTCGGCCTCCCACCCCGCGTCCTGGATCGCCTCCCGGGCGAGGTCGATGAGCAGCCGGTGCTGGGGGTCCATCGCGGCGGCCCGGCGCGGCGGTATCCCGTAGTGCGCGGCGTCGAAGTGGCCCACGTCGGGCAGCAGCGCCATCGTGTCGGTGTAGGTGGACGATGCGTCGCGGAAGTCGTCGCCGAGGAAGGCGGCGCTGCGCCAGCGCGCGTCCGGGATGGTGGAGAACTGTGCCCGCGGGGCCGTCAGGAGCCGCCAGTACTCGTTCGGGTTCCGGGCTCCCGGGAACCGGCACGCCATGCCCACGACCGCTATCGCCTCGCGCCCCGCCACCGGGGGCCCCGTCCCCGTCACGGCGGTCATCGGGCGGTGGTCGGGAGTGCGCGCCACCAGTCGAGCGTGGCGTCGACCTGTTCGCCGACGGGAGTGGCGCGCACCGCGAACGCGGCCTCGTAGGCGCTCGAATCGACGACGAAGGGGCGGTCGAACTGGTAGCGGATCTCCTTCAGTTCGCGCATCAGCGGGGAGAACAGCCCCGCGAGGCCCAGTACTGCCGGTGGGATCCTGCGCACCACCGCCGGACCGGTTCCCGCCGCGGCTGCGAGCAGGTCGGCCATCTCCCGTACGGAGCGCGGAGGCCGGGTCGGGACGTGCCAGGGGCGCCCCCAGGCCTGCTCCTCGCCGGCGACCTCGGCCATCGCCGCGGCCACGTCGGGGAGGTAGGTCCAGCTGTGCGGGGCGTCCGGGTCGCCGAGCGTGGAGACCGGCTTGCCGCGCAGCAGCGCCGGCACGACGCGTCCGGCGAGGTGCCCGCCGTCGGTGACGCCGGGGCCGAAGAAGTCGCTGGCCCGTACCTCGACCGCCCTGATGCGGCCCTGCTCGTGCAGGGTCCGCGCCTGCTCCCACGCGGCGGCCCGTACGCGGCCCTTGGGGCCGGTCGCCGCGAGCGGCAGCCCTTCGGTCATGGGTCCGTCCACCGGCCCGTAGCCGTAGAGGTTGCCCAGCATGACCAGTACGGCCCCGGTGTCCTCGGCCGCGGCGCAGGCCGCGGCGGCGAGCGGCGGCCAGTCGCGCACCCAGCGGTGGTAGGGCGGCGCGGCACAGTGGTGGATCGCCGCCGCGCCCCGTGCGGCGGCCGTCAGCCGCCCCCGGTCGGTCGCGTCGAGCGCGACGTGCTCGATCCCCGGTTCCGGTACTCTGCCCGACCTGGTGACGACGCGTACGGAATGTCCTTGCTCGGCCAGCAGACGGGCGGTGGCGGCGCCCGCGGGCCCGAAACCCATGACGACATGAAGACTCACGGGCGCACAGTAGCGCGAGATCTGATCGATCTCTTACGAGGTTGGCCGGTACAGGACAACCTCTGACATGCGGCGACCGGGCCCGTCCGCACGGGCCCGGCCTCCTCGGCGCGGTGTCAGACGCGGTCGGCGGCGATCAGGACGTACTGGAAGGAGCCGTCCTTGTAGGAGTTGATGAAGGCCTCCTCGATACCGGTGACCAGCGACGACGTCGCACGCAGCTCCCAGTAGGGCAGGGTCTCGGGGGTCAGGTCGATCACGGCCTGCGGTACGAGGCGGTTGTCGGCCATGGCGCGCATGTACTCGCGGCGGGAGTGGATGTTGCACTCGAAGTGCGCGTTGATCTGGGAGACCCACTTCGAAGGCTGGCCGTAACGCGGGTTCCAGCAACCGGTGATGGTCACGTAGCGGCCGCCGACCGCGAGGACGCGGGAGTGCTCGGCGAACAGGTCGTGCAGGTCGACGTACATGCTCGACTCGTTGTTCCACGAGGCGGCGGCCTGCCCGGTCTCGAAGGGCGTGTTGAGCATGTTGCAGACGCGGGCGCGTACGGAGTCCCCGATGCCCAGCTCGCGGGCGCGCCGGTTCGCGAAGTCGGCCTGCTTGGCCGACAGGGTGACGCCCTCGACCTTGCACCCGAACCGCTGGTGGGCCATGACCATCGAACCGCCGCGGCCACAGCCTGCGTCCACGAGCGTGTCGTCGCGGCCGATCGCGCCGAGGTGGCTCAGCAGGACGTCCGCCTGCGCGGACTCCAGGCGGTGGAGCTCGGCGATCAGCTTCTTCTCGTATGCGCTGTCCTCGATGTCCCCGAGGGCCGCGTGGTCGATGTCACCGATGCCGTAGTGGTGGTGGTACAGGCCGTCGACATCGCCGAGGCGCAGGTTCACCGGCCGGGCCTCGTGGTCCCAGTACCGGGCGATGTCGCCCTGGTAGGGCGTCGCCGGGGCGGGAATGAAGGCCGTGGTGGGGGCGGCAACGGGGAGATCGGTGCTAGTCACGGATAAGTCCATCCTTACCAGAAGTCGGGCAGGCTGTAGCGGTAGGTGTTGGTCTGGTGCCAGTAGTGGTTGCCGTCGACCCAGACGGCCACGCCCCGGAGGAAGCGCACCACGCGTGGATCGGGGCAGGACACGGCCAGTTCGGCGGCCGCGGCCTCGAAGGCGTGCATCAGGTCGTTGTGGACTTCGACCGCCTTGAGGTAGGCCTCCTTGTCGGAGAGGCCCTCCCGTTGCGCGATGACCACCGGCAGGTTGAGGTGCATGCCGGGGCTTTCGAGTTCCTTGGTGTACGAGTACAGGTCGTTGGCGATGGTGGCGGCATTGCCCGCCAGCGCGATCACCCGCTGCATGGCGGGCATCGCGTGGAGCTCGGCCGGGAGTTCGTAGCCGCCCACCGTGTCGGTGATGGTGGGGCAGGGGCGGAAGTTGTTGAACTGGCGCATCGTCAGGTACTCGGACACCTGCGGGACGTACTTCGTCTCGGCCCAGGCGGCCTCGGCGAGGTACCCCATGTGCAGCCGGGCCATGTCGTGCCGGTACCGGTCGGCCTGCGACGGCGTCGCCGCCCGGGTGAAGTACTCCATGGCCGAGCGGTAGGAGCGCCGGGGCGCGTCCGAGAGGAGCGTTTGCGCCCACGCCGGCTCGTACTCCGCCGTCGTGTGGACGGGGTCGAGTGCGGTGTGCGCCAGCAGAAGCCTTCCGCCCAGTCCGACCGGCGAACCGCCGTGGTCCTCGCAGTAGCAGTCGTCGACCACGTTCTCGGCGACCATCAGCCTGGTGGCGATCATCAGGTGGTCGACGGTCGGGGCGTCCGGGTGGCAGGCGACCATGTAGCGGCCGACGGAGAAGCCGTCGAACTGGTCCTCCCACTCCGGCGGGTACGCCTCCACCTCGTCCACCGCCCAGCGCTTGATGCGGCGGCTGACCTCCGCCACGCGGGCGGGGTCGGGCTCCGGGACCGGGTGGTGGTAGAGGCCGGGGATCGGCCGGCCCTGCGCCGCGGGCGCGGGCGCCTCGGGCGCCGGCTCTGCGGGCGCCGGCTCTGCGGGCGGGGCCTGGCGGGGGGTGAAGAACAGCCCCGCCGTGCCCACGCCGCTGGGGCCGCGCATGATCCGCTCCAGGGCGGGGTTCGGTGCGGCCGTCGCTGCGGCGGCCTCCCGTGCCGGCTCCGCGACCAGGTCGCCGCCCGGTCCTCCGCCCGGTGCGGGCGGAGGACCGGGGACGAGGTGGGCAGGCAGGGCGGCCGCCGGCCCGAAGGGCAGCGCGGGCCCGGTCGGCAGTGCGGGCTTGCCTACGGTGACGGCGTCGGCCCCGCGGCCGTGACCATGGGTCCCGAAGCGCGCCGCGGCGGCAGGCAGGCTCGACTGCGCAGGGGAAGGCCCGGGAACGGGCATCCGTGGCTCCTAGGTTTTTGTCGATCAGGCCGGTTCAGGGAGCGGCGCATGACGTCATGGGGTCTCCCCAGGCCCGCAGGGCTGAGCTGAGCTGAGGGGAAGGATCGCAAGGCGGACGAGGAAGGCGACGCGGAGCGTCGCCGGGCGAGGACGTCGCGGCGAGGCACGGCGCCAGGCGCCGCGAGCCCGCCGTGATGGGCAGGACACCCCCGGCGGGCGGGGTGGTGCTGTCCCGGATCCCGGGCGCGTTCGGCCGGGATTCGGGAGGGGCCGGGCCGGCGGCGGCCCGCCCGTCAGTCGCGCCGGCGGCCGATCTGCACGTTCTCCATGACGCCGAGCGCGTCGGGCACCAGGATCGCGGCGGAGTAGTAGGTGGTGACCAGGTACGAGATGATCGCCTGCTCGCTGATGCCCATGAAGCGCACGGACAGGCCCGGCTCGTACTCCTCGGGCAGCCCGGTCTGGTGCAGGCCGATGACGCCCTGGTTGTCCTCGCCCGTGCGCATGGCGAGGATGGAGCTGGTGTTCTCCTTGCTGATGGGAATCTTGCTGCAGGGCAGGATCGGGACCCCGCGCCAGGCCGGGACCTGCTGGCCGCCGAGGTCGACGTGGTCCGGGTAGAGCCCGCGGGCGTTGAACTCGCGCCCGATCGCCGCGATGGTCCGGGGGTGGGCGAAGAAGAACCTGGTGCCGCGGCGGCGGCAGAGCAGTTCGTCCATGTCGTCCGGGGTGGGCGGGCCGGAGTGGGTCTGGATGCGCTGCTTGAAGTCGGCGTTGTGGAGCAGGCCGAACTCCCGGTTGTTGACGAGCTCGTACTCCTGGCGCTCGCGCAGGGCCTCGATGGTGAGCCTGAGCTGTTCCTCGGTCTGGTTGTGCGGCCCGTTGTAGAGGTCGGCGACGCGCGTGTGGACGCGCAGTACCGTCTGGGCGATGGAGAGCTCGTACTCGCGCGGCCTCAGTTCGTAGTCGACGAAGGTGCCGGGGAGTTCGGCCTCGCCGGTGTGGCCGGCGGACATCGCGATCTCGGCCTCGCCGTGCTTGTTCTGCCGCTGGTTCGGGAGCGAGCCGAAGCGCTCGACGTGGGCGCGGAGGTTCGGCGCCGCGTCGAGGACGGCGGCGAAGTCGGCGCGGGAGAGGGTGAGCAGGGTGCCGGAGGTCTCGGCGGTGGCCGTGTAGTCGGCGGTCGCGTCGGCGTCCAGCAGCGCGTTCTCGCCGAACCGGTCGCCGTCCGCCAGTACCGCGACGGCGATCTCGTCTCCGTACTTGCCGACGGAGGTCTGGTTGACGCGACCGTGTGCGATGAGGTGGATCCGCTCGGCAGGGGCACCCCGCTCGACCAGCACCTCACCGGCGCGGAAGTCGCGCTGGACGCAGCGGTCGGCGAGCGTGGTCAGTACCTGCTCGTCCTCGAAGCCGCGCAGCATGGCGAGTTCGCCGAGTTCACGCGGGATCACCCGGACGGTGGCCCCGTCCTGGACGAACTCGATGCGGCCGTCGCCGACGGTGTAGGTGAGGCGGCGGTTGACGCGGTAGGTGCCGCCCTTGGTCTCCACCCAGGGGAGCGTCCTCAGGAGCCACCGGGAGGTGATCTCCTGCATCTGGGGTGCGGACTTGGTCGTGGTGGCAAGGTTGCGGGCGGCCGCCGTGCCCAGACTCGTCTGCTGGGTCGGCTCCAGCTGGGCCTCTGGGCTGGTGTCCACGGTCATCGCGCAGGCCTTTCCTTCGTGTCCTTCGTGCGGGCGGTGATCAGCGCATGCCTGTGCACGTCACCGATGGAAGAAGAAAAATTGGGTGAATACCCGGGCAATCCCTCTAGATCCGGAAGCACAGTAACCAGCCGCGAACCGGATCGCCCATCGGAAGGGGTGGGGGTTACCTCGAACCGGTGATCTTGAGCCGCGCCGCGTTTGTTCATGGCCTCGGCGGTTCCGGACACGTGCGCCGTACACTTCCCGCCAGAGCCGCGCCGGACGGTCAACTTCCTTGCAGGAGGGACCGGTTCGGGGGCGCGTGCGGTGACGGCGTACGCTACCGCCGTGACGGACACGGACGACGAAGACCTGATACTCGCGGAAGCGCTGGGCTCGATGGGAGCCGTCGGCGGTGGCTCCGGCGGCCGGCTCGGCGCGAAGTTCGCGGCCCGGCGGCTGAAGAAGAACGTGCACGAGGTCGAGGTGACCCTGACGGGTGTCTCGCCGGCCGAGGCCGCCGCCCGCACGGCCGATGTCCTCCTGCGCCTGGGGACCCCGGTGCGCACGGCCGGTGCGGAGCCCCACGCCGGGGTACGGGTCGTGCGGGCCCTCGTCGGCGGCGGCTTCGGGAACATGAACCCGGTCCTGGTCACCGTGACGCTGACGGGCACCGGCCCGCAGGCCACCGCGGCCCGCGTCCGCGGTGCCGCCAAGGAGGGCCTGATCAGGCAACGGGCGGGCGAGAAGACCGCCCGGCAGGTGGCCGACCTGCTGACGCAGCGCTCTCCGGCCCCGCCGACGCACTGACCGCATCTCCCGGCAGGAGCCCAGCCGCTGTAGCGGACGGGCGGGGGCGGGAGCTGCCGGGGCGGGGGTGCGGTGGACGGGCTCCACCACCGCCGCGCGGTGGGCGGTCAGGCGGTCCGCGGGCCAGGCGGTGCCCGCGGCTCCCGCCGCCGCGCCGCCCACCGCGGCCGGGGTCGCGTTCCCCCGTCCAGGCCGACCCCGGTGCGGCGGCGGCACGCACGGCAGCGCGGACGGCACGGACGGGGCGGGCGCCGCGGGCGCCGACGCGGCCGTGAGCGCCTGGCGCTCGGCCTTCCTGCGGATGCCCTACCTCCGCGACGGTCTGGCCCGGATGGGAGCCGTCGCGGAGACCTTCGAGACGGCGGCCACCTGGGACCGGATCCCAGGCCTGATCGAAGCGGTCCGCAAGGAGGTCGGGGAGGCCGCGCTCAAGGCCTCCGGGCATCCGGGCGTCCGGGCATCCGGGCATCCGTCAACTGCCGACTCACCCACGTCTATCGCCGGCGCCCCGACCCCGTCGCGCTCGCGCTGCGCGCCGCCAAGGGCGCGCTCGACCCGCGGGGCATCCTCACCCCGGGCGTACTCGTCGGCTGAGCGGTCGCGCGCAGCGGCGGGCCGGAAGATGACTGGAGCGCGCGGCGTACGGTACGAAGACTTCTGTGAAGGAACAGATCCAGCCCTCGACCGTTCGCGTGTTCATAGCGCTCGCCCCGCCCGACGACGCCAAGGAGGAGCTCGCACGGGCGCTCCGGCCCGCCTACGCGGCGTATCCGGGCATGCGGTGGAACCGCATCGAGGACTGGCACATCACCCTGGCGTTCCTCGGGGAGCTCCCGGTCGGAACCGTTCCGCTCCTGCGTCCGCCGCTCGCGGACCTGGCGGCGGCCCGCCGCCCCCTCGAACTGGCGCTGCGGGGCGGCGGACACTTCGACGAGCGGGTGCTGTGGAGCGGCATCGACGGCGACCTCGAAGGCCTGCACCTCCTCGCCTCCGAGGTGCGCGCCGTGGTCAAGGAGTGCGGTGTCCCCTTCGAGGACCGCCCCCTGCGCCCCCACCTCACTCTGGCCCGCACCCGCCGCAACGACCCCGCGTGCGTGGTGGAGGCCGCCGCCGGCCTCGCCGCATTCTCCGGCCGCCGATGGCGGGCCGCCCGCCTGCACCTGGTGGGCAGCAACTTCGGCCGCGGCCCTGGCCCGATCCACTACCGCGACATCGAGGCCTGGAGCTTCCGGCAACGTGATGAGGACCTGTCTCTTTGATCAGCGGTCCACCGAGCCGATCCTGCACCCGCCCCCGCCAGGCCGGACCGCAGCCTTCAGCTCGACCGAGACCGGTCCGGCATATCGAAACTCCGCCCCCGCATTCCCACGTCAGCCGACCCAGGTCCTGTCGTCAAAGTGGCGCGGGTACGGGGACGCACGCCGGGGTGTGTCGGCGGCGGTGGGATACCACGTCGGGGTGGGAGGCCTTCATGCCGTCCAGGCGGTGTGGCTCCCCTGGCCGTAGCCCAGCGCTTCCAGCCGTCCAGCCTGGGCTAGTGCCGCGCCAGGCAACGTTTGCCCGTCAGGAGCGGCGTCCGGTGCGTGCTCTCGGCGTGCCGGCCGGAAGTGCTCGTACGGGACGTACGTGGCTTCCGGTCGGTGCGGCGAGAGTGCGTGCCGGGCGCCGCGACGCCGCGGGGCAACTCGATACAGGCCCTAGTTGTGCTCCCGGAGGTACCGGGGAGCCGGTGCTGCTCCTGCGCGGTCGGGACCTGTGCCGGAGGCCACTTGGACGGGGAAAACGCAACTTCGACAGGGCCCGCAGAGGCAGCTACCTTCACCTGGTCTGCGGCGATCGGCAACGGTCGCACAGAGGTTCCTCGGTGCTGAGCCACCCGCGACGGGATCCTCGCCCCATGCGAAAGCCACCGGACGGGGTCCACACCAGGCACCCCCGACCAGGGAGAGAAGCTTGCCTCATCTTGCTCTGTACACATTCGGCGTCCTGAAGTCACCTCTCGCCGATCCCGCACCTCTCACGCGCGAGCTCTACGACACCGGTGAGGCCGTCTACCGGAGGATCAGTCAGCACCCCGGATATCTCGCGCATGCTGAAGCGGCAGACGGCGACCTGGGCGGACACTTCGAGGCGGACTGGGGTGCATGGGGAGAGTTCGCCGTACCGACCTGGTACGGCAAGGGCCGTACGGTGGAAACCACCGCTCTGGCCGCGACCCTCTCGCTCTGGACCGACCTGCGCCCCGCCTTCGACGCCGTCTACACCGGCCTGCACCGTGAGGCGCTGAACCGGCGTCACGACTGGTTCGAGAGGACAGGACACCCGGGTCACGTGTTCTGGTGGGTCTGCGACGACGTGATACCCACGTGGCAGGACGGGGTTTCCAGGCTGGAGCACCTCCACGTCCACGGCTCCGCGCCACACGCCTTCACCTTTCGCCACTCCTTCGCCCCGGACGGAACTCCGGCCAAGGCCAAGGTTCGCTGACAAGGAAGCCTGAACGGCTGGGTCCGCTGCCAAACGCCTCGCTCTCCCGCCTGTTTCTGGGACAGTTGCCGCGTACTTCGCATCGGAGCATCTCGACGCCCACGCCCTCACCTGAGGGTTGGTGAGGCGGGAGAGGGACTGAACATGCCAACTGTGCCCAGGGGCGGGCGCGTCGAGGCCGGGAACGCGCCCGTCGCCCACATCGTCGGTGTGCACCTCTATCTGGAGCGCGACGGCAAGGTCCTGCTCGGGCTGCGGCACCCGGATTCCGCCTACGCGGGCTCCACCCACCACTTCCTCGCGGGGCACTGTGAGCAGGAGTCCGCCGTGAGTTGCCTGGTCCGGGAGGCGCGGGAGGAGGCCGGGCTCGTCATCGACCCCGCCGACGTCGATCTCGTCCACCTGGTGCACGTCGTGGACCGACCGGGCGGGCAACCCCGCATGCAACTGGTCTTCCGGGCCTGCCGATGGCTCGGCGAGCCGCAACTGCGCGAGCCCGACCGCTGCGTGTCGTGGGACTGGTGGCCGCCCGACGCCCTGCCGGAGCCGATCGTCCCCTACACCCGGGCCGCGGTCGAGGGCATCCGCGCCGGACGCCCCTACACCGAACTCGGCTGGAGCCACCCGGGGAGCGGCCGATGACCGCCCCGCACCGGCACACGCTGCCGGTCGACGTCCACCTCCTGCTGCGCCGCGCCGGCGATGGCGGCCCCGAGGTCCTGCTGTCGCGGCGGGCCGGCCCGGTGTACGCGACCGGCATGTGGCACCTGCCGTCCGGTCACCTGGAGGCGGACGAGGACTTCGTCGAGGCCGTGATCCGGGAGGCCCGCGAGGAGACCGGGATCCTCATCGACACGGCGGACGTGCGGGCAGCGGTCACCGTGCACCACCGGCCCCCGAGGGGCACGTCGTCCCGGCTCGGCGTCTTCTTCGAGGTGCGCAGGTGGTCCGGCCGGCCGCGCGTGATGGAGCCCGACCGGTGCGACGGCATGGGCTGGTACCCGCTGGACGCGCTGCCGGCTCCGATGGTCGCGTACTGCCGGGCCGGGCTGGACGCCTACCGGGCCGGACTCCCGGCGATCGTGCACTTCCAGCGGCCGGGCGAAACCGTGGAACACCGGGACGGCGGTCCGGGCCCGGGCCCCGGCCCCGGCCGCACCGGGATCCCCCGCAGGGCCGTGGGAGGCGAGGAGACCCGGCTCGTGGTCGTCCGGGGCAATTCGGCGTCGGGCAAGTCCTCCGTGGCGGCGGGGATCCGCGAGCGGTTCGGCCGCGGCGTGGCCCTGGTCGGCCAGGACAACCTGAGGCGGATCGTGCTGAGGGAGCGCGACGTGCCCGGCGGCGCCAACATCGCACTGATCGACACGGTCGCCCGCCACGCGCTGGACGCCGGCTACCACGTGGTGGTCGAGGGCATCCTCTACGCCGACCGGTACGGCGACATGCTCCTGGACCTGCTCGGCGACCACCGCGGCGTCTCGCGCTGCTACTACCTCGACGTCCCGATCGAGGAGACGCTGGCCCGCCACGCCTCCAAGGCCGATCCCGACCTCCTGGCCCAGGTCACCGACCGGGAGCTGCGGGACTGGTACCGCGAGCGCGACCTCCTCCCCGGTGGCGTCGAGACCGTCGTCGGAGCCCACAGCGCCCTCGCCGACACGGTCGAGCGCATCATGCGCGACACAGGCCTCGCGGGACTGCCGGCCCGGGCCGACTGACATCTGGGCGGAAACAGGCATAAGGACGCACAACCGTGGTAGACGCCCTGCATACCGGTTCGACAAGAACCAGGAGGTAGTCATGATCGTTCTTGGCGTCATCCTGCTGATCATCGGCTTCGTCACGGGGATCTCGATCCTCTGGACGATAGGCGTGATCCTCGTCGTCATCGGCCTGGTGCTCTGGCTGCTGGGCGCACTCGGACACGCCGTGGGCGGCCGCAAGCACTACTACTGACGCCGGGCATTCCTGGCGTTCCCGGCGGACCGGATCCGCCTCGGTCCAGGGGCGCGAGCGCATCCGATCAGGGGCGGAAGCGCAACGGATGGTCCGCCGGGACCTCCACGACGGCGATCCGTACGCCGTCCGGGTCTGTGATCCACATCTCGATCAGCCCCCATGGTTCCCGCAGCGGAGGCCGCAGTACCTCGGCGCCGCGGCTGTGCAGCTCCTCGTACGCCACCTGTACGTCGGCGACTTGGAGCCACAGCTGCATAGCCGGCGCGGGCGGCGCGTCGGCCCGTCCCGACACCTCAAGGAAGCCGCCGCCCAGGAAGTACACCGTGCCGCGCTCGGGTCCCGTGCCGAACTCGCGGTACACGGCGAGGCCGAGGGTCTCGCCGTAGAACGCGCGGGAGCGCTCCGGGTCCGTGGGACGGAGCAGGATCCTGCTGCCCAGTACATGCACCATGCCCCCACCCTCGCGCACGGACCGCCCCGGCGCACGCACATCCGCTCGCTCATCCCGACGCTCATCCCGCTCGCTCATCCCGCACGCACATCCCGCTCGCTCACTCCGGCCGCTTCGCGCGGCCGCGCCCGCGGGTCCACGCCCGCAGCCGGCCGGTGTGCCGGGTGCGGGCGTTCTGGTCCAGTTCCTCCAGCAGGCGCTGCGAGCGCTTCTCCACGCCCAGCTCGTCGAGGACCCGGTCGATCTCGGTGAGCAGCGCACCGCGCAACTGCCAGTGCTCGGGATCCTCGCGGGCGGAGGCCAGCAGCAGGTCCGCGAGCCGGTCGCGGTGGGCCCGGGCCACTTCCAGCTCGCCGGTCAGGCGCGCCTCGGCCTCTTCCGCGTTGGCACTGACCTGGGCGGTGATCAGCTGGGCGAAGCTCTCCACGGCGACCGCGGTGTGGCGCAGCACCTCGCGCAGGGCCGCCGCGGTCGCGGGCTCGAACAGCGGACCGTCGGGGCGGGCCTTGGCCAGGTCGGTCAGGGTCCGGCAGGCCACGCGGAGGACCACCGCGCAGATCTCCAGGGTGTCCAGGCCGGTGCGCAGCACCAGCCGGAAGAGCAGGCCCTCCTTGACCCGCGGGTTGAGCCTGATGCTGTCCTCGGCCTGCCGCAGGGCGGTGTCGACCTGCGCGATGTCGTTGTCGAGGCGGCGTGCCTCGTGCAGCCGGGCGGCGGCCTGTTCGACCTTGCCCGGGCCGAGGGACTCCTCGCCGAGGTGGTCGAGCAGGCGGCTCATGCGCAGGGCGAGATCGCTGATCGCGTCGCCCGCCGGGCCGATCCAGAGGGGTGGCGCGAGGAGGAGGTTGACCAGCAGCCCGACCACCGCGCCGATGACGGTTTCCAGCACCCGGTCCCAGGCGGTGTCCGCCACCTGAGTGACGCCGAGGACGAGCATGGCGCTGATCGCCACCTCGGGCACGAACTCGTCCACGCGCACCAGATGGCCCACCACCAGGGAGGCCAGGATCAGCAGCCCGAGGCTCCACCAGGTAAGGCCGACGAGCACGCTGAACCCGATGGCGATCAGGACCCCGACGACCACCGAGTTGACCCGGCGGATGCTGGTGGTCAACGTGGAGTAGAGCGTGACCTGGACGACGAGCAGCGCCGTCAGCGGCGCGGTCAGCGGGTTCGGTTCGCTGCTCAGGCGCAGCGCGACGACGTAGCTGATCACGGCCGCGGCGGTGGAGCGGAGCGCCTGGACGGCGACCGGCTCGCGGCGGCGCCGTGCGACACGGGTGGCGAAGCTGCTGATCGTTTCCGGCATGTCTGGGCATCTTCCCAGCCTGTGGCGGATGACGCGTACCGGAGCAGGTGGCTCCGGCCGTGTCGGGAGTGACCCGCGGGGTAGGTGGAGGACGTCCGAAGTCCGCGTCGATCGGATCTGCGAGGGAGCGACAGCCATGAAGGGTACGGATGACAGGCGTCAGGAGCCGGTCGGAGGCCGCGAGGAGCAGGCTCAGGAACACCCGGGTCCGGACCCGGTGCACCCCGAGGCCAGCAAGCCGGTCGCGGGCAAGACGCCGGAGGAGCTGCGCATGCGACAGGAGCGGACGATGTCCCACCTGCGGGATCGGGACGCCCAGTGACGCCGTCCGCCCATGGGCGGCGGCCGGTGCCCGGGCCGGGTCAGGTTTCCCACGGGCCCTCGTCGTAGGTGCCTGCCTCGACTTCCAGGGCGAGTTCCTGGAGTACCTCGATCGAGGAGATGTCCGTACGCCCGCCGTCGTGGGCGATCGCGAGGCTGGTGAACGCCAGGCTGAAGCCGGAGACCATCGTGTGCAGGGCCGGCCCGAGCGCTTCCGCCACCAGGGTCGCCACCTGCTGCGGTGACGCGTCGGCGGGGACGCTGATCGACGGCAGCATCTCGTTCAGGAGCTGTGTGGCCACTCCGGCCGTCGCGGCCGGGGCGTCCGCGTCCTCCCCGGCCTCGGCGGCCCGGCGGATGTCCTGGGCCTCGGTGAGGATGCCGATCACTCGCCTGAGTACGTCTGCGCGTTCCATCCTGTGGAGCGTAGTCCGCCCGTGGCCGGGCCGGGGCCGGATGCGTGCGGGTGCGGGTGCGCGCGCCGCGGGCCGACCGCACCATGACCGTGTACCCGTATGCCCGTGTCCTCGTGAACGCGCACCAGCCACAAGGGAGACCGCCATGTCCTCGGACCCAGCGCCGCACACGACCGGGTGCCGACTGCTGCTGGTACGGCACGCCAAGGCGGTACCGAAGGGGGATCCCGCCGAGGACTTCGAGCGTGCCCTGGGCGAGCGTGGCAGGGCCGACGCCCCCCGGACGGGCCGCTGGCTGGCGGAGAACGGCTACAAGGCCGACCTGGCGCTGTGCTCGCCCTCGCGCAGGACGCGCCAGACCTGGCAGCTGCTGGTGCCCGCCCTGCCCGACCCGCCGGACGCCGTCTACGACGAGAGGCTCTACAACGCGGCGCCGAACACGCTGGTCACCGTAGTGCGGGAGCGCGGAGCGGGACTCGGCCGCCTGGCGCTGGTAGGCCACAACTCCGGCATCCACGAGCTGGCCACGGCCCTGTGCGGGACCGGGCCGGCGGAGCTTGTGGAGCAGCTGCGGGACGGGTTCCCGACCTCCGGTGTCGTGGTGGTGGACCTCGCGGGCGGCTGGGAGGACCTGACTCCCGGGCGGGGGCACCTGACCGCCATGTGGTCACCGGCTCACTGACGCCGGCCGACCGCCGCCGAAGCGGAGCGCACGGTGCTGATCAGGCGTCCAGGTCCTCTACCGGCAGGTCCTCGACGACGTGGACCGCGGCCTCCTC
Organism: Streptomyces sp. NPDC060232; assembly: GCF_042726555.1. Lineage (NCBI taxonomy): Bacteria > Bacillati > Actinomycetota > Actinomycetes > Kitasatosporales > Streptomycetaceae > Streptomyces > Streptomyces sp. NPDC060232. The sequence goes on from NZ_JBHXAG010000013.1 coordinate 157,169, forward strand.
GGCCGAGGCGGCACCGCCGTCGATCCCGACATCGCGGGCCAGTACGGAGATGTGGCGCTGCGGAGCGGAGTCGTCCACCGCGGCGAGGCGGCCCGCCCGGTCCGGTCCTGCCAGCATGGCGTCACCGGCCTCGTCGGAGATCTCGTCCTGGTCCGACACCTCCGGCTGCTCCCGCGCCAGCCGCTGTTCGAGCGTCTCGCCCGTGCGCGCCTCGGCGGCGGTGGTGCCCCTGTCGTCGACCGCCAAGGGGCGGTCGAGGGGCACGTACGCGGTGTCGAGGGTGTCGTCGAGGCCCGGTTCGTCGAGGGTGTTCTCCAGGTCGGGCTGCGCCTCGGCGGACTCGTCGGTCTCCTGCGGCTGGTAGACGTCATCGCCGTAGGTCTCGTCGGGGCTCATCATCGCGGTTTCTCCGATCTTTCGGGGTCGGCGTGCCGCCGGCTGGGGGCGCACCGGTCCCCGGTGCGCTCAGCCGGGCACGGAGGCGTCCAGGGGGAAGGAGCCGCTCGAACCGGTGAGTTCGAGCAGACGCAGCAGCTGGTGGCTGGGGGCGGCCAAGCGCAGGACATGGCCCGTCCGGGCGCCCTGCCGCCGGGCGTTCAGCAGCGTGTTGAGGCCCGTGGAGTCACAGAAGGAGGAATTGCGCAGGTCTACGGTGATGTCGGCGCCTTCCGGCGCCTGCGACAGGGCGGCGGCGAGCGTCTCGCGCAGCTCGCCCGCGTGGTCCAGGTCCATGTCGCCGCTCACCCGCACCACGTAGCGGTCGTGGTGCCCGGTGCCGGCGGCGGCTTCCGGTACGGGCGCGTCCTCGGTAGCCATGACGTACCTCCTCGTACACGGGGCACCTGCCCGGCGCGGCACCTCTCAACCGTCCCGACCGTCGTACCGTCCTACTGTCCTACCGTCCATGGGACCGCGGGGCGGCGCCGGGCGCATACTGGGCGCATGGCGAGCCCGACGACGGCCGTCCGGCGGATCAGGCGGCAGGCCGGCGAGGCGGTGTTCCTCCGCGTCGCCGGGCCCGACGGAGCCCGAAACCGGGAGCGGATCCACTCGACTCCCGGACCCCGCTGGTTCGCCCCGGACCGGCCGGTCAGGCGGGTCCACGGGGACGCGTCGATGTTCGTCGGCGGCCTCGCCGCCCTGCTGCTGCAGTCCCTGCACCCCCTGGCGATGGCGGCCGTGGCGGCGCATTCCGGGTACCGCGGCGACCCGTGGGGGCGCCTGCACCGGACCAGTACCTTCCTGGCGGTCACCACCTTCGGCACGAGCGCGGACGCCGAGGCGGCGGTGGCACGCGTCCGGGAGGTGCACGCCCGCGTGCGAGGCCGGACGGCCGACGGCGTGCCGTACCGGGCCGACGATCCGGAGCTGCTGGCGTGGGTGCACATCGCCGAGGCGGACTGCTTCCTGCGCGCCCACCAGCGGTACGGCAGGCACCCGCTGGACCGGGCGGGTTGCGACGCCTACCTCGCCGACGCGGCGCGGGTGGCCCGGGCGCTGGGCGCGGACCGGCCGCCGGAGGACATGCGGGAACTGGCCTCGCGGATGGCGCGGTTCCGGCCGTGCCTGCGGCCGACGGCCGCGTCCCGGGACACCGCCCGCTTCCTGCTGACCGATCCTCCGCTGCCGGGGGCCGCCCGGCTGCCGTACGCGCTGCTCGCGGCGGCGGCCGTGGACCTGCTGCCGCCGTGGGCGAGGGCGGCCGTCACCACCGGCTCGGGTGCCGCCGCCGAGCGGATACCGGGCCCGGCCGCCCGGGCGGGCGGCCATGCGGTGACCCGGGCGATCCGCTGGGCCCTGCCCCCGGCTCCCCCGCTGTCGCCGCGCGGCTGAGCGGCCGGCGAGCGCGTGACGCAAGATCGTCGTCGCCGGACGGGGTGGGACACTGGGGCGAAGGCAGCCGCCCCGACCGCGAACCCGACCCCGACCCCGACCCCGACCTCGACCCCGACCTCGACCCCGACCGGAGAAGTGAACGATCGATGACGCCCCAGCTCCAGGAAGGCCAGCGGGTCAAGCTGGCGGCAGACCTCAGGCTGGCCGGGACGGTCGTCACGGCCGAGGCCTCCCCGGCGGGCGGCGACGCCGTCGTCGGCTCGCTCGCCCTCGCGTCGGGCACCGCGGGCACCGTCGAGCGGGTGGACGCACCCCGGGAACGGGAGCAGAGCCGCGAAGTGCGCGAGTACGTGCGGCTCAAGGCGCTCATGGACGACTTCGGCCACCAGATGCCCCCGGCGAGCAGGCAGCAACTGGCGGAGCAGATCGCCTCTCTGGAACCCGAGTGGATCGCCCACGGCGAGCACGGACCGCGGGTGACGGTGCGCGTCCGCCTCGACAACGGCTTCGTCCTCGACGACGCCCACGCGGACCTCTTCGCCCCCGCCTGACCCGGACCGGCCCGGCCCGGTCTGGCACCCCACCTCCCCGACATCAACGTCGTCCGGCACGCCGGACGGCTGCTGGCCCTCGCCGAGTCGGCGTGCCCGTTCCGGATCGACGCGGGCCTGGCGACCGTGGGCCGCGAGGATTTCGACGGGGCGCTGCCCGCCGGCATCACCGCCCACCCCAAGATCGATCCGCTCACGGGCGAGATGGTCGTCTTCTGCTACGGCCTGGAGCCGCCCTACCTCACCTGGTCGGTCATCGGCCGGGACGGCTCTGTCACCCGTGGGCCCACGCCCGTCGTCGGGGTGGACGAGCCGATGATGATCCACGACATGGCCCTGACCGCCCGCTACGCCGTCCTCGTGCTCGCCCCGGCCTTCTTCGACCTGGCCTCGGCCATGGCGGGCGGCTCGTTCCTGGCGTGGCGGCCCGAGCGGGGCACGCGCGTGGCGCTGATCCCGCGCGACGGCGGACCGCTGCGCTGGGCTTCCGACGAGGCGTTCTGGCTGTGGCACACCGTGAACGCCTACGACGACGGTCCCGGCGAGGACGCCCCCGTGGTCCTCGACTTCGTGCAGTGGAGCAGGCTGACCGTCGGCGGAGCCCCGGGGGCCGCGGCCGAGCCCGTGCGCGGCGGCCTGGTGCGGGCGCGCATCGACCCGGTCGCCGGCCGCATGGCCCGTACCCCGCTGGACGACTCCCGGGTGGAGTTCCCCCGGGTCGACGACCGGCTCATCGGCCGGCGCCACCGGCGCACCGCTCTGGCCACCGAGACCGGGCGCCTGGACCTGCTGCCGGGCGAGTACGACGCCGTGCGCTGGTACGACGCGAAGAGCGCAAGTTCCTGCGTCTGGGATGCGGGCGACCTGTCGGTCGGTGAGCCGGTCTTCGCCCCCGAGCCGGGGCGGAACTCCGAGGAGCACGGCTACTGGCTGACCTTCGCCACCGATCGTACGGACGGGGCGAGCTGGTTCCTGGTCATCCCCGCCGAGGACCCCGCGGCGGGGCCGGTGGCCCGCGCCCGCATCCCCGTCCGGGTACCGCTCGGGCTGCACGGCTGCTGGCTGCCCACGGAGGCGTGAATACGGCCGTCCCCTCCTCCAAGCGGCGTTCCTGTGGTGAACCGGCTGGGCCATCGGGGTGAGTAAAGCCTTCATCCGCGAAGCTTCCGCACTTCACCAAGGAAAGATCTATTTCAGGTAAAGAGCCCTGGTGGCGCGGCTCTCTGCCCTCCCTGTGCCGATGCGCTCCACGGAGGAACCGAACGATGACTTACGGGAACAAGCTGCGGGAACAGATCGCGATGCCGGGCACCACGCCGCTCATCGGGGTGTACGACATGTACTCGGCCTCGGTGACGGCCGCGCACTACGACGGGATGTTCGTGTCCGGCTTCGGGTTCGCCGCCTCCTACTACGGGCTGCCCGACATCGGGTTCATCGCCTGGCCCGACATGATGGCCTTCGTCCAGCGACTGCGCGGCGCGTTCCCCCGCCACCACCTGCTCGTCGACATCGACGACGGGTACGTCGACCCCGAGGTGGCCTGCCATGTCGTGGAAGGGCTGGAGCGGATGGGCGCCTCCGGCGTCATCCTGGAGGACCAGAAGCGTCCCCGGCGGTGCGGGCACGCCGACGGCAAGCAGGTGCTTCCGCTGACGGAGTACCTGGAGAAGCTGGAGATGGTCCTGGCGACCCGCAAGGACCTGGTCGTCGTCGCGCGGACCGACGCGACGGAGGAGGCCGACATCATCCACCGCGCGCAGGCCCTGGCGGCGACCGACGCGGACGTCGTACTCGTCGACGGGGTGCGCAGCGTCGAGTGGATCGAGCGGATCCGCGGGGCCGTGGGCGGCAAGCCCCTGCTGTTCAACCAGATCGCCGGCGGCAAGTCACCGCGGCTCTCGCTCAGCGAGCTGACCGAACTCGGTGTCGACGTGGCCATCTACAGCACCCCGTGCCTCTTCGCCGCGCACAAGGCGATGGACACCGCCCTCGCCGAACTGCGGCTCGCGGACGGGCGGCTGCCCGCGGCGGACGGCGGCGAGGAGGTCGGTGTCGGCGAGTCCACGAGGCTGCTGACGAAGAACATCGCACGCCACCGCCCCGTCCCGGTGGCACGCGAGTGCGTGCAGGTGTGACGGGCGCGCGTATCCGGGCCGCTGCCGCGCTCGCGGTGGCCCTCATCGGCTGCGGCGCGACGCCGACTGGCGGACCGCCGGACCGGCCCTTCACGGGACCGACGTGAGCGGTCGGCCCCGCCTCGGCCGGCCCCGGCAGGTCGCTGTCCGGGGCCTCGCCCCCGTCGGCGAGGTTCCCGGCCAGGTGCGGCCGGCGGTGACATGCAGGCCGGAATCGGCCGTGCCACGCTGTTCACAGGCCTCGGGAAGGCAGCCCGCGACGAACGGAGCGCGCTGTGAACAGTCCGAACCCCTCCGCCCCGCTGCGCCGCGGCCTGGCCGCCGCCTGCGCCGCGCTCCTGTTCGTGGCGCTGGCCTCCGGTACCGCGACCGGTGCGGCCCCGTCCCCCACTCCCACGCCCTCGTCGTCCGGCGGCGGGGACACCGGCGGGCTCGACCCGCGCATCACGGAGATCATGCGGAAGCCGGAGTACCGCAACGCCCAGTGGGGTCTGCTGCAGACCGGGTCGGACGGCGGCCGCGTGGTGCACAGCATGTACCCCGACCAGTTCTTCGTCCCCGGCTCCACCGCCAAGCTGGTCAGCGTCTCCGGCCCGTGGCACACCCTCGGCTCCGAACACCGCTTCGTGACCCCGGTCTACGCGGTCGGCGACCGCAGCGGCGCCACCCTGACCGGCGATCTCGCCCTCGTCGCCCAGGGAGACCTGACCATGGGCGGCAGGACGCGCCCCGACGGCACGGTCGCGTACACGGATCTCGACCACACCTACGCCAACGACTTCACCGGCGCGACCCTGACCCCGGAGAACCCCCTCGCCGGGATCGACGAGCTCGCCCGGCAGGTGCGCGCCTCCGGTATCACCCGCGTCGACGGGGACGTGATCGTCGACAGCCGGCTGTTCGCCCCCGACCCGGTCCTCGACCCGACCCCGACGCCGCTGATCATCAACGACAACCTGATCGACCTCCTGACCACTCCCGGGGACAGCGCGGGCGCCGCCGCCCGGCTGGACTGGCGGCCGAAGGTCGCCCCGTACCAGGTCAGTTCCACGGTGAAGACCGTCGCCGCCGGCGAACCGGCCGACATCACGGTGACGGCCACCGACGGCGGCACCCGGATCCGGCTGTCGGGCACGATCGCGGCGGGCGCCCAGCCGCTGCTGCGCACCTCCCCCGTCACCGACCCCGCCGCGTTCGGGCGCGCCGCACTGATCCAGGCGCTCGATCGCGTCGGGGTGGAGGTCACCGCGGACCCGGCCGGCCCCCATCCGGTCGCCAGGCTGCCCCGCGACTACGACGGGCGCCCGCGGGTGGCCGCGTACACCTCCCCGCCCTACGCCCAGTACGCCGAGCTGATCCTCAAGGTCAGCCACAACCTGGGCGCCAACCTGGGCATCTGCCTGATGGCCGTCACGACCGGCAGCCGCCAGTGCGAGGACGGCTTTCCGGTCCTCGCCGACTTCCTGGAGGAGGCGGGCGTGGACCGCGGTCAGCTGCAGTTGGCGGACGGCCGGGGCGGCAACCCGGCCGACCGGGCCACGCCCGCCGCGCTGGTGCAGATGCTGGCGTACTGGCAGCGGACCCCCGACGCGCGGCTCTTCCGGGAGGCGCTGCCCATCCTCGGCGTCGACGGTCTGCTGGCCTTGAACTGCCGCGACTGCCCTGCGCGCGGGAAGGTGTTCGCCAAGACCGGTGCGGCGGTCGGAGGGGACGATCTCAACGACCGGCTGGCCGTCGGGGCCATCACGATCGCCGGGTACCTGGACCGGGGCGGCGGCCGCTTCGACCCCTTCTACGCGGGCGTGAACGGCGCCTCGACCCCTGGCCCGAACACCCAGGACGTGGTGGCCATAGCCAACGACCTCGCCATGATCGCCGCGTACCTGCAGCAGGCGCCGCCCACGCCCTGACGGGCGGCGCCGGACGGTCATCCCGTGCGGGTCGGGGGTTCATGTCCCATCGTCGGGATGCCGTCGAGGAGCCGGACGAGGCCGGTGAGCCTGCCGCGCGCTTCGTACCGCTCGTACGGATGCAGCCGGTCCTGGACGCCGGCCCGGCGGTCCTCGTCGCCGGCCGCCGGCACGCCCTGGCGTCGTGTGCCCCATGGGTGAACTGGTCGAGCGGGTTGACGAGCATGACGAGGTGCTGGGCGTCGTGGACCGGAGGGAGGCCGTTCGCCGCGGGGCTGCACCGTGTGGCGACGATCGTGTGCCGGGACGACAGGGGACGGATCCTCGTCCACCGGCGGCCTGACGACGTCGCCCGTTTTCCGGGGCAGCTCAACTGGATGCTCGCGGCGCCGTGGACGTCGCCGAGTCGTACGAGGATGCCGCCGCGAGGGAGCTGGCGGAGGAACTGGGCGTTCTCGCCCGTCCTCGTTTCGTGCTCACGTTCCTGTGCGCGGGGGCGATCAGCCCGTACTGGCTCGGCCTGCACGAAGTGGTGACGGCACCCCTCCGGCCGGATCCTGCCGAGATCGCCTGGCACAGCTGGGTGACCGAGGGCGAACTGGCCGACCTGGTCCACGACCGGGCGTTCGTTCCCGATGCCCGGGAGGCGTTCCAGCGCTGTCGGCCCGGGACTCCCGGACGTTCGGCTGCTCCCCGGATGCCTACCGGCGGGCGGCCGTGACCAGGTAGTAGTCCAGGATCTGCTGCTCCCAGGCGGCCATGAAGTTCCGCGGCCAGGTGCCCGGCGCCCAGAGGCGGGCGAGCCAGCGGTCCCAGCCCGGCCAGACCTGCGGGCCGATCGAGTCGGCCCGGACATCACCGAAGCCGGCTTCGGCCAGGGCCTGCGCCAGCCGGGAGACCGGCCGGGCGATGTCGAGTCCGCTCGCGAACGTCTCCAGCAGCCCCGCGAGCCGCTCCTCGGGGGCGGGCGCGCCCTCGACGCTGAAGAAGCCGGCGACCGCGACCCGCCCGCCGGGGCGCAGCACCCGCGCCGCCTCCCGGGCGAACGCCGTCAGGTCCGGGAAGTGCTGGACCGCCTCGACGCTGTACAGGCAGTCGTACTCCGCGTCGTCGAGCGGCAGGCTCTCGGCTGCTCCGAGGACGAAGCGCAGCCTGCGCGGCTCGGCGGCGAGGAGCGGGGAGTTCGCTTCGCGGGCCCGCCTGAGCTGCTGGGGGTGGATGTCCACGCCGGTGACCGCGGCGGGTCCGTACTCGTCGAGGGCCAGGGCGCACCCGAGGCCGAGGCCGCAGCCGACCTCCACGGCGCGGCCGCCGTCGGGGGCGACCGCGTCGAGCACATGGCGGTAGAGGTCCTGCTCGCTACGGATCCGGTCGTCCTGCGAGAGCGGCCCTTCGAGGTCGACGGAGTGCCAGTAGCCGAAGTTGATGAACCCTCCGGCGAACACGGGCACGGCACTGAGATCGGCCGGTCCGTACGTCTCCCACACCTCGGGCCGCACGGCCGGAGCGGGCCGCTCCGCAGGGTCCTCCGACACCACGCCACCGCCTCCTCGTGACGGGGGCGTTGCACCCCCGAGCCCCCAGTGTGGCGCGTGAGCCCCCGTCAGGACAGAGGGCACGTCCGGGGCGCCCACCCCTCGGCCCTGTCGTCGAGGCGGCGCCTGACCCGCCGCTTCGACGACAGGACCTACGCTGACGGCATGGATCACGCCGGAGCCGCTGCCGGAGCCGCCGATTCGCCCGCCGACGTGGCGGCGGCTGCCGCCGCCCGGCTGAAGGAGCGGCTGTACGCGACCATCACCATGATCTCCGTGGTGATCGGTCTGGCCGGCTCGGAGCACGCCGACGCCGCCGGGGCCGCGGCCACGGTGGTGACCGCCGCCGTCGGACTGTGGATGGCGATGCTCGTCGCGGACCAGCAGGCCCACCGCGTCGTCCACGGCCGGCTCGCCACCGGGGCCGAGTTGCGGCACATGCTCTGGGTCGGCAGTCCCCTGCTGCTGTCCGCCGTCGCCCCGCTCATCCTGATCGCCTCCTCCGCACTGGGGGTGATGGACCTGCGGACCGCCCTGTACGCCTCGGCCGGCGTGAGCGTCGCCAGCCTCTTCGGCTGGGGATGGTACGGCGGCGTCCACATGGGCAGCGGCGCGGCCGTCGCCCTGCTGGCCGGCGCCCTGGACGCGGCGATCGGCCTGGCGGTGGCCCTGGTGAAGGCCGCGGCCGGGCACTGAACCCTCGGGCGAGGCAAACGGTTCGCCGCATGCCGAAATCATCGGGCATCCTGGACCCATGAACGAGTTGCGTCCCGGGCCGTCCGCGTCCGCCCCCGCCTCCGCGGACGCCCCCGCCTCCGCGGACGCCCCCGCCTCCGCGGACGCCCCGGCCCCCGCGGCCCGGCTGGCGGCCTTCGCCGCCGCCCTGGCCGACGAGACCCGGGCCTCGATCTGCATGACGCTGTTGGAGGGCCGAGCCTGGACCGCCGGCGAGCTGGCCCGGATCACCGGGGTGGCGCCCTCCACCGTCTCCGGTCACCTGACCCGGCTGCTCGATGCCGGCATCTGCGTGGCAGAGCGGCAGGGCCGGCGCAGTTACGTGCGCGTCGCGGACGCCGCGACCGCCCGCCTGCTGGACGAACTCGCCTCGTACGCCGTCCCGGACCGGGACGCCGCGCACGCCGTGCCGGTGGTCGGCGCACCGGATCCGCTGGCCCGGGCCCGGACCTGCTACGACCATTTCGCCGGGCGGCTGGGGATGGCGGTGACCGACGCGATGGAACGGCGCGGACTGCTGCGCACGGACGGCGTGTTCGAACTGACGGAGGCAGGCCGCCTGTGGTGCGCCGAGGCCGGCATCGGTCTCGCGGGCGGAGGCCGCAGGCGGCCGGCGAGCTCCTGTCTGGACTGGACCGAGCGGCGCCGCCATCTGGGCGGCCTGGCGGGGGCGAGGCTGTGCGCGCGGGCGCTGGCGGAGGGCTGGGTGGTGCGCCCGCCGGGCGGCGGGCGCGCACTGGAGGTGACCGCGGCCGGCGAGCGGGCGTTCGGCGACCTCTTGGGGATCACGCCTCGGGAATGGGCCTGAACCGAGAAATATATTTCGGTCGACGCCGAAATGTTGCGGTCGTAGAGTGATGGCATGACGTTCCGCTTCAGTCCGATCCCGCCCGGCGTCCTCACGGTCGGCGCCGTCACCTTCACGGTGGTCGCCTGGGCCTCCGCCTTCGTCTCCATCCGCAGCGCGGGCGCCGCGTACTCCCCGGGCGCCCTGGCCCTCGGCCGGCTGCTGGCCGCCTCGCTCGTGCTCGGCGCCCTGCTCCTGATCCGCCGGCAGGGCCTGCCGCCCCGCGAGGCCTGGCGCGGGATCCTGATCTCCGGTGTGGTCTGGTTCTGCGGCTACACGGTGGCCCTGAACTGGGGCGAGCGGCTGGTCGACGCCGGCACGGCGTCCCTGCTCGTCAACACCGGGCCCATCCTCATGGCGCTGCTCGCGGCCCGCCTGCTCGGCGAGGCGCTGCCGCCGCGCCTGCTGGCCGGCATGGCCGTCTCCTTCGTCGGGGCGGTGGTCGTGGGCCTGTCTATGTCCTCGGGCGACGGTGGCTCCACCTCGCTCCTCGGAGTGCTCCTGTGCCTGCTCGCGGCGGTGGCCTACGCGACCGGCGTCATCGCCCAGAAGCCCGCCCTCTCCTACGGAACGCCCCTCCAGATCACCGCCTACAGCTGCATGACCGGCGCCGCGGTCTGTCTGCCCTTCACCGGTCGGCTGCTCGACGAGCTCCCCCGGGCGCCGGTGTCCGCGACCCTGAACATGGTCTACCTCGGCGTGGTCCCCACCGCCCTCGCCTTCACCACGTGGACCTACGCCCTGGCGCGCATGCCCGCCGGCCGGCTGGGGGCGACGACGTACGCCGTCCCGGCCATCGTCGTCCTGCTGAGCTGGGCCCTGCTGGGCGAGGTACCGGCCTGGCTGACGCTGCTCGGCGGGCTGCTGTGCCTGGCCGGCGTGGCGGTCTCCCGGTACGCCCCGCGCACCCGGCGCACCCCTCGAACTCCCGTCGACGGCACTCCACCCGCCCCGACGAAAGACCCCCGCAGGTGGACGCGATCCGTACGGTCCTGACCGAGGCGGGCACCGACTCGCCGCCGACCGGGGACGTCGTCGCCGCCATGTGGCACAGCCGGCCGCAGCGCGGCGACGGTCACGGCTCCCGGCTCCCCCGCCCCTCTACCGCGACCTGGTCGCAGGGGCGCCGGCGGAGGCCGACCACGCGCTGCCCGACCTCACCGTCCGCGCCCGTGCACCGGGGGTGGCCACTCCCCTGCCGGACCCGGCCGCGGGACGCCCCTGAAGCACCCACCGCGCCACCGCGGCGGCTCCTCACCCGGATGCCCCGTCCAGTGGGCGTCCGAGGGGCGAGGTGCCTTGACTGGGAGGCCCGGAAGATCCTTGGAGGCGTGGTGGCGACGTTCGCGTGGATGCGTGGTGCGGCAGGTGTGGTGCTGGCGGCGGTGGCGCTCGGCGCCGCGGGCTGTTCGGGCGGCGACGGCGACCCGGCCGGGGCGGTCTCCAGTGCCGCGTCCGCGGTGAAGTCGGCCGGCGCGGCCGTCTCGTCGGCCGCGTCCGAGGCGGCGAAGGCCGCAGAGTCCGCGGCCGCCGTCGCGCAGGACAAGCTCGCCGAGGTCAAGGACGGGGTGGACGCCAAGGACCAGGTGTCCCTGGGCGCCGTGGCCACCGCCGGGGACGGCTACACGACGGTCCCCGTGACCGTGCGGAACACCGACGACGCCACCAGGTCCTTCGCGGTGCAGGTCGAGTTCGAGGACGAGAGCGGCAACCTCGTCGACACCGTGGTGGTGACGGTCTCCGACGTCCCCGGGAAGGGTACGGGCCAGGGCACGGCCCGCAGCACGCACAAGCTGTCCGGCACGGTGTCGGCGCAGACCGCCAGGGCCCTGCGCTACTGAGCCGCCCCGCGGGCACCCTGGGCGGCAGGCGGCCAGGGCTTCGCAGGATCGGTTCCCGTACGGGGTCGTGTACGAGCAGCAGCGCGGTGTGCCGGCCCGAGGCCGGCCTGGAGCGCGCCCGGCAGAGGGGGATCGCGGGCACCCCGCACGCGTCCACCGGGAGCTATAACGGCGACGCGCGCGCTAACCTCCCGCCATGATTGACATGGACATGACTTGCAGCGGGTTCCGCGCCCGCCTGCGCGCTGCGCTCCGGAGGGGACATGCCCGGCGCACCGCGGCGTGCCTCCTCCTGCTGGCACTGCTGGGCACGGCGGCCACCGCGACCACTGCGACCGCCGCGGCGGCGGCGACCGGTGCTCCGGCGGACCTCGCGGCCGCCCGCTGGGGCGAGCGGCACCTGGACGAGGTCTCCTTCCTGACCACCCACAACGCCTTCACCAACTACGAGGACTCCCGCTGGAGTTCCGTCAACCAGTCCGAATCGGTGCGCGCCCAGCTCGACGGCGGCGTCCGCGGCCTCAGCCTGGACACCCACTGGTACGAGCGCAGCACCTGGCTGTGCGTCATCAGCTTCGGCAGCGACTGCTACCCCAGCGACGTGTACCTGTGCCACGGCGGCTGCAAGACCTTCGCCGGTGCCACCTACGCCCTGCCCCGCCAGTCCTTCCACGGCACGATGCAGACCGTGGTGGACTTCCTCGCCGCCCACCCCCAGGAGATCGTGACCGTGTTCCTGGAGGACTACGTGAGCGCCGACCAGCTGGGCGGGTCCCTCGGCCGGGTCCGGGGGCTGTCCGACGTGGTGTTCCGGCCCGACGAGTGGGGCGTGCGGCAGAACGGATGGCCGAAGGCCGCCGACCTCGTCACCTCCGGCAAGCGGCTGCTGATCTTCTCGGACCGGTCCGACCGCGAACACCTGGGCGTCATGTACGACAGGTCCTGGACGGTGAGCAACTACTGGAGTCTCGGTGACCTGGGCAATGACACGTCCTGCGTGAGCCGTTGGCCCGACGTGCCCCTTGACCGGCAGGAGCCCGGCTTCCGGCGCCTGTTCACGATGAGCCACCACCGCAACGTGCCCACCGTGCTGACGGCGGCCCTGGACAACGGCGCGAAGCTCAGGAACCGCATCGCCGAGCAGTGCCGGCCCGCGGCCGGCGGCCGCGCTCCGAACTTCGTCTCGGTCGACTTCCACCGCCTGTCGGACAGCAGTGGCCACACCCCTGCCTCGATCGTCGCCGAGCTCAACGCCAACCCTTAGGGTCTGTATCGAGTTGCCCCGTGGAGCAAGGAGCGGCGTTCGGTGCGTGCCCTCGGCGTGGGGACGAATGTCCTCGTAGCGGAGCTACTGGGGCATTCGGCTCGTGCGCCGAGGGTGCGTGCCGGGCGTCGCGACGCCGCGGGGCAACTCGATACAGACCCTAGGTTGCCGGTGCCGGGGCTGCGCCTGGACCCCGGCCGTCCCCGGCCGCGGATGCGGCCCACCCTCATCCACCGCTCGCCGGAGGCGCTGCACGCGGCATGGTGAGGCGGACCGGGCAACCTCGTGGGGGCGGATCGCGTCCTTGCGTGCAGAACCCGTCGGCCGAGACGGCGCGTGCACCACTGAGAGGACATGTGATGAGTGAGAAGGCCCGGCGGTTGTTCGACGCCCTCGACCTCGACCAGGACGGCACCCTGACGCGCGCCGAGGTCATCGGCGCCCTGCGCTCCAAGGGACCCACGCTCGCCGCGCAGGGCGCGATCCCGTTCTGGGGCGTGGGGGGCACCGAGGATTCCTCGGCTCTCTTCGACGCGGCCGACCAGAACGGCGACCGCGTGCTGAGCTTCGAGGAGTTCGCAGCCGTCGTCGACCGCCGCTTCGGCTGGTAGCCGCCCCCGGCGCGCCGCCGTCCCGCGTGCGGCCCCCGCCGGGCGGCGGGAGAATGGCGCATGGGCGACGGGGCGCCCATGCGGGCGGTTACAGCCCCGGCCGTACCGCGGCACGACACGGCCAACCGGACGGGGCGGACGAGTCAGGTGATCGCACATGTGCCGGTGGCTGGCGTATTCGGGAACCCCTGTGCTGCTCGACACCATCCTGTACAAACCCGCCCACTCGCTGATCGACCAGAGCCTCCACTCGAAGCTGGGCGTGGAGACGACCAACGGTGACGGTTTCGGCATCGGGTGGTATCCGGACGGCGGCAGCGGCGACGGCACACCCGCCCTGATGAGGGACGTCGGTCCCGCATGGAACAACCGCAACCTGCGGGAGCTGGCGGACCACGTCACCTCGCCCGTGTTCTTCGCCCACATCCGGGCGTCGACGGGCACGGCGGTGCAGCAGACGAACTGTCACCCCTTCCGGCACGGCCGCTGGATGTGGATGCACAACGGAGCCATCGCCGGCTTCCACGCGATGCGGCGGGACCTCGCCCTGCTCGTCGATCCCGAGCTGTTCGGGGAGATCGAGGGCACGACGGACTCGGAGGTCATGTTCTACCTGGCGCTCACCTTCGGCCTGGAGGAGGACCCTCCGGGCGCCGTCGCCAGGATGGTGGGGGTGGTGGAGCGCGTCGGCCGCGAGCACGGCGTGGAATACCCGATGCAGATGACGGTGGCCGTCACCAACGGGGCCGCGGTGTGGGCCTTCCGCTACTCCAGCGAGGGCACCTCGCGGTCGCTCTTCTACAGCAGCCGGGTGGACACGCTGCGCAAACTGCACCCCGACATACGCTTCCTCCAGGGCGTGTCCGACGAGACCCGCCTGGTGGTGTCCGAGCCCCTCGGCGATCTGCCCGGGGCGTGGAACGAGGTGCCGGAGAGCAGTTACGGCGTCGTGCAGCCGGGTGCGGACGGGCTGTACCCCTTCACCCCGCTGGCCGCCTGACGTCGGCGCGGGGCCCGGTACGCGCTCCCGCGAGCGGTCCCGTACCGGCGTCCGGCGAGGGTACGGCCGTGGACGTGGCGACGCGGGGCAGGGCGTAGGGGTGCTTCTCGGCCAGCCAGCCGACCAGTTGCTCGCGTACCTCGCAGCGGGCCGTCCACAGGCTGTCCGCGTCCTTGGCGGTCACGATCGCCCGGACCACGATGGTGGTGGGGGTGGCGTCGGTGACGGCCAGGTCCCAGCCGCGGCCGTCCCAGGCCTCGCAGCCGTCCAGGATCTCCTTCAGCTTCTCGCGCATCAGGGGGACGGGGGCGGTGTGGTCGCAGTGGAGGAAGACCGTGCCGGTCATCTGGACGCCGCCGCGCGACCAGTTCTCGAAGGGCCGCGAGGTGAAGTACGAGACGGGCATGGTGATCCTGCGCTCGTCCCAGGTGCGCACGGCGATCAGGGTGAGCGTCACCTCCTCGACCACGCCCCACTCCCCGTCGACGACGACCGTGTCACCGATGCGCACCATGTCGCCGAAGGCGATCTGGAAGCCGGCGAAGAGGTTGCCGAGAGTGGACTGGGCGGCCACGCCCGCGACGATGCCGATGATGCCGGCCGAGGCCAGTACGGACGTGCCGACGGCTCGGAAGGCGGGGAAGGTGAGCAGCATCGCGGCCGCCGCGACCACGGCGACGACGGCGGTGACGATCCTTCTGATGAGCGTCACCTGGGTGCGGACCCGGCGTACGCGCGAGGGGTCGCGGGTGCCCAACGCATAGCGGGCGTAGGAGGATTCCACGATGGCGGAGGCGACGCCGACGACGCACCACGCGCCCGCGCCGATCAGCACGAGCGTCAGGGTCCGGCCCACGGCGGCCTCGTGGTCGTGCAGCGGCCGCCATTCGATCTGCCGGTACGCCCCGCGCAGCACCGCCGTGAAGAGCAGCACCCGCACCGACGGGCCGCAGCGGCGCAGCATGTTCCACAGGGGTGTCTCGGGGTGGCGGACGTCGGCACGCCGCAGCAGCAGGTCGGTGAGGCGGCCCACGACGAGGGTGAGCACGACGGAGCCGCCCAGGAGGGCCAGCAGTCGGACGAAGCTGTTCATGACTCCCCGGTGTCAGGTCTCGGGAACGGGTCGGGGCGGCCGGGCGGCGACGGCCGCCCGGCCCCCTGAGGTCCTCGGACCGCCGGTCAGTCGCGCAGCATCTCCTCGCGCAGGTTCTCCAGGGTGCGGTTGAGGAGGCGGGAGACGTGCATCTGGGAGAGGCCGACCTCCTCGCCGATCTCCGCCTGGGTCATCTCCCGGCCGAAGCGGAGCTCCAGGATGCGGGTGCTGCGCTCGTCCAGGTCGGCGAGGAGGGGTCCCAGGACCTGACGGTCCTCGACGGCCTCCAGGGCGGGGTCGAGGTCGCCGACGGTCTCGGCCAGGGAGCGGGCGGGCTGTCCGCCCGCGGCGGTCCCGGTGCCGCCGGCTTCGCTCTGGGGCGCGTCGAGGGACTGGGTGGAGTAGGCGTTGGCGGCCACCAGGCCCTGGCGGACCTCGTCCTCGGTGAGGCCCAGGTGGGCGGCCAGTTCCGCCGGGGTGGGCGCGTGGTCCGTCTCGGAGGTCAGCTCCTCCGTGGCCTTCGCGAGCAGCAGGCGCTGCTCCTGGAGCCGGCGCGGGACCCGCACGGCCCATGTGGTGTCGCGGAAGTGGCGCTTGATCTCACCTGTGATGTAGGGCACGGCGAGCGTGGTGAACTGGGTGTTGCGGTCGGGGTCGTAACGGTCGATGGCCTTGATGAGGCCGATGATGCCGACCTGGACGATGTCCTCGTTCTCGGGGCCGCCGGGACGGTCGCGGAACGGCCGTGCGGCGAAGTTCACCAGTGAGATGTTCATCTCGATCAGCGTGCCGCGCACGTACTGGTACTCGCGGGTGCCCTCTTCGAGGCTGCGCAGCCGCTCGAAGAACACCCGGGTCAGCTGCCGGGCGTCGACGGTCGACAGTTCCCGCGGGCAGGGCACCTCGGGCAGCCCGCTCAGCGCGGAGCCCGCTGCGGCGCCACCGGCGGGGGCGGTGGCCGTCGTGGGAGGCGTCGTCGAGGTGGTGGCCTCGGTCGTGGCCGTCATGGTCATCGTCTTCGCTCCTTGGGCACAGGTGCTTGCGGCGCGTTGCGCGATCTCTCGGTCGCTCGTTGCTCGGTCGCTGCGGAAGTCCCCTTCCGCTTCCCTGCACCCTGCCGGGGCCCCGGACACACGTCAAGTTATACCGGAAAAACTTTTCGGGATTTGCTTTTCGCGATTCACCCCTCAACAATGTCGGAGTGGAGAACGAGCACGCGGGTTCCCGTCGGAACCACTGGACCTTTCTGACGAACCACGCCCGGGTCCTGATCGCCATCGCGCGCGACCCGGGGATCCGGCTGCGCGACATCGCGGCCAGCTGCGACCTCACCGAGCGCACCGTGCAGACGATCGTCACGGACCTGGAGACGGACGGGTACCTCACCCGGACCCGGGACGGGCGGCGCAACCGCTACGCCATCGCCCCCGGCGCGCGCTTCCGCCACCCGGCGGAGGCCGGCCGTGAGATCGCCGGCCTCCTGGCCTACCTCGCGGGGCCGCTGGGCGCCCCGACGGCCTCGCCGGGCTCCGGGTCGGCGGACGTCCCGGACGACAGGGCCCTTCCCCTGGTGTGACGCCCCCGCTGCGAGGCGCCCGTGTTCACGGAGGGTGCATGAGCGGCTACGGGGCCGGCGCCGTCCCTCCTCCGACGCCAGAGCAGCCGCCTGCCGCACGCACCCGCCAGGGCTAGGTCCTGTCTGGAGTTCCGGCGCGGCGTTGCGGCGTCTGGCACCGCCGCGGGGGAACTCCAGACAGGACCTAAGGACTGTCCGCGAGCAGGCCTTCGAAGAACTCCCAGTCCAGGCGCTCCGCTTCGCCGCCGGCCGGAACCGCCGCCCAGGTCTTGTCCAGCCAGGACTCCAGCCCCGCCCG
This sequence comes from Streptomyces sp. NPDC060232, assembly GCF_042726555.1. Lineage (NCBI taxonomy): Bacteria > Bacillati > Actinomycetota > Actinomycetes > Kitasatosporales > Streptomycetaceae > Streptomyces > Streptomyces sp. NPDC060232. The sequence continues at coordinate 174,404 of NZ_JBHXAG010000013.1, forward strand.
GTCCAGCAGGAAGAGGGCGTACGGGGGCGCCGTCCCCAGCCGCAGGAGGACCTGTCCCGTCCGGCCGGGCCCGGCGCACGGCCGGACCCGCACCTCGCCCGTTCCCGCCAGGGTGCGCAGGCCGCTGGCGAGGAGGTCGCGCCCGATCACCCAGGTCACGTCGCCGGCACCCACCGGGTGGAAGGTGACCTCGACTTCCAGCGGGTTCCCGGACGACCAGTGGAACGTGGCCCGGAGGGGGAACCGCAGCCGGGTACGGGCCTGGTGGATCTCGGTCGTCCAGGTCAGGTCCTGCTCGGGGACGTGGGGCCGGTGGTCCATGATGACTCGTCTCTGCGGGAGGGCGGCGGAGGGCCGGGGGCCGGGCGGTCGGGGGCGCGCCGTCCGGCCGCGGCGGCACGGCGGCGCGACGGCACCGACGACACCGGGTGCCGTGGCTCGCGTCTGCTCGTTCGTCCGCGTCCGAAACAGCGGGATCCGGACATGCGCCCGAACAGGGGCACGGCCGCGACGGCCCGCGGGCCATCGGGGGGAACGGCGGACGTGTCGGCCCCGGAGCTCCCCCTGTCCGCGCGGATAGTCGTGAAGGGCACTCTCGACCGTCCGCGGTCCGCCGGGGCATGCCCGCGCCCAAGTCGTCCGAGAAGAGGGCCGAAGATGAACAAGTCCGTACTGATGTGCGCGCTGGCCGCCGGCCTGGCGCTCGGCCCGATGGGCGGCGCCGGGTGGGCCGCCCAGCAGCACGGGGCCGCGCCGGATACCGCCGCACCCCGGGCCGCGTACCCGGTGGGTGAGGTGGTCTCGGACGCGCCGCTCCACGTACGCGCGAGGCCGACCGTGTACTCCGCCGCCGTCAAGTCGCTCCGCCCCGGTCAGCGCGTGCTCCTCAGCTGCCAGACGCGCGGCGGATGGGTGGACGGCAACCCCGTCTGGTACCGCCTGCACGGCTCCAAGGGCTGGGTCTCGGCCCGCTTCGTCCACGACCACCAGCCGGTCCGCGCCTGCTGACGGCCCGCGGACGCGCCGGGCCCAGGTCCGGCGGCCGGACTCGGAGGCGCGCTCGACCCTGCACTGGACGGCACGCAGCGGGGACCCGTCCGTCACCGGGCGGTCGGAGCAGCCGACCAGGGTGATGCCGGGGGGAAGCGGGCGTTGGTCAGCCGGGTGCAGAGCATCGTGCGGGACCCCGAAGTGGTCGGCCGGCACGGCCGACCATGCCGGAGGGGCGGTGGAGGGTCAGACGTCCATCGTCCGGGCGAGGGAACGGGGCCGCAGATCGGTCCAGTTCGCCTCGACGAAGTCCAGGCACGTCGCCCGGCTGTTCTCGCCGAGGGCGATCGTCCATCCGCCGGGGACCTCGGCGAAGGACGGCCAGAGCGAGTGCTGGCCCTCGTCGTTCACCAGGACGAGGAAGCGGCCCTCGTCGTCGTCGAAGGGGTTGGTGCTCACGGTCGTCGCCTCCCCGGAACGTCACGATTAGGTTAGGCTCACCTCATTGCATCGAGCTTAGTCCCTCCCCTTGCCGCTCACAAGGAGACCCGCATGCGCCGGCCCGACACCGTCCCCGGCCAAGGCGCCGGTGCGCAGGGCGCCTTCGCCGCGTACGGACTGCCCGGCGAACCCGGCTCCGAGGCGTTCTGGGCGGCGGCGGAAGGGCCCGTGTGCGTTCCCGCGCAGGACGGCGGCTGGGCAACCCTGTTCCTGTGGCGCGGCTCCCCGGCGACCATCGTCTTCGAGAGCTGGTCGGAGCCGGTGGCGCTGCACCGGTGGGGCGACACGGACTGCTGGTACGCGCAGGTCCGCATGCCCACGCGGCTGCGGGTCACCTACCGGTTCCTCGCGGAAGGCGCGGAGTGCGCCGACCCGTTCAACCCGGCCGGTGCGGGCGCTGACCGGTCCGTCGCCGCGACGCCGGACGCGCCGGCCCAGCCGTACTGGCCCGCCCTCGGCGCCGACCAGGTGCTCCCCCTGCCGCGCACCCGGATCCGATGGACGAGCGAACGCCTGGGCGGGCGGCGCACCGTACGGGTCCACCCGGCGGGCGGCGGCGGTCCGGTGGTGCTGCTCCTCGACGGGGACGACTGGCTGTACCTGCACCCGGCCATGGCGGCGTTCGACGCGGCCGTCGCGGCCGGCGCGATGCCCCCCGTCACCCTCGTCTTCCTGCCGACCCGGGACCGGGAGGCCGAGTTCGGATGCCGGCCGCAACTGTGGGAGGCGGTACGGGACGAACTGCTGCCGCTGGTGGCGCAGACGGGCCTGTCCGCGGACCCGGACCGTCTGGTGGCCGCCGGGCAGAGCCTCGGCGGGCTGAGCGCGATGTACGCCGCTCTGGAGTTCCCGGACCTGGTGTCGCGGGTGGCCTGCCAGTCCCCGTCGTTCTGGTGGGCACCCGGTGCCCCGGACCTCGCGGACCCGCTGGGCGGCCCGCTCGGCGGCGCCGTCGCGGCGCGGCTGCGCGAGCGCGTCGACCTGTCGGGGCTGCGGGTCGCCTTCGACGTGGGGGAACACGAGACGCGGATGCTGCCCCACTGCGCGCTGGTCGAGACCCTGGCCGCCCAGGCGGGGGCCGCCGTACGCGTGTCGCGCTCACCCTCCGCCCACGACCGCGCGGGGTGGCGCCACGCCCTGCTCAGGGATGTCGCGTGGGCCCTGGGATAGTCCCGGCCGCCACCACCCCTGCACGGGTTTCGCCGGCGCCCCCAACACGGCCGGTCCCGGGCTGACCCGAGCGCTCACCTGGCCACCGCCAGGCAGTAGCCCTGGTCGGTGGCGAGCAGGTTGCGGTGGGTGTCCTCGGCGGTGATGACGCCGTCGTCCAGGACCAGGACCCGGTCGGCGGCGTCCAGGAGGGCCGGACTGCTCGTGATCACGACGGTGGTCCGGCCCCGGCGCAGCCGGGCGATGTTGCGTGCGATGAGCTGTTCGGTGACGGCGTCGACGGCCGTCGTCGGGTCGTGCAGGACGAGGACGTCGCTGTCGGCGGCCAGGGCCCGGGCCAGCGAGAGCCGTTGGCGCTGCCCGCCGGACAGGTTCGCCCCGCGGTCGCGGACGGCGTAGTCGAGTCCCTCCCGGTGCAGGGCCACGACGTCGGTCAGCATGGACGCCTCGACGGCCTCCGCGACCGAGCGGCTGCGGCCCGACGGGTCGATGTTGGTACGCAGCGTGCCCGCGAACACCTCCGCGTCACAAGGGTTCACGAGCATGTGCTCGCGGACCGCCTCCACCGACAGCTCACTGATCTCCTGCCCGCCGACCCGCACGGCCCCCTGGTACGCGTGCGGCGGGACCTTCACGGCCAGGACTGCGGCGAGGTCGGCCGCGGCGCGCGGCTGGTAGGCGGCGACGGCGACGAACTCGCCCGCCGGAACATGGAACTTCAGGGCGCGCAGGGCTCCGTGGCGGACGCCGTCGATCTCCAGGTCGCCGCCGGGGGCGGGACGCCGCGGGCCCGGGACCGAGACCGGGGGCGCGGTCAGCACCAGCGCCATCCGCTCCGCCGAAGCCCGCGCCATCATCACGTACTTGGGCATGTCGGAGAACATCTTGAGCGGTTCCATGATGAACTGCGCCAGTCCCACGGCCATGACGAGTTCGCCGATGGTGATGCGGCCGTCGAAGGCCAGCCCCCCGGCCGTCAGCGTCACCGCGACGGCCAGCGCCGCGTTGAGGGCCATGGCCGTGCCGGCGTACGCGCCGTTCACCCCGGCGACGGTGACCGCCTGCAGCTTCGCCTCGGTGCTGACCGTCCGGTAGGAGCGGAAGGCCGCGTGGTTGCCTCCGAAGCCGTGCAGCGGGCGCAGACCGGTGATCAGGTCGGCGACCTTCGCCCCCGCCCGGGCCACCCGGGCCTGCTGTTCGCGCGTACTGGAGCCGATCCGCCGGGACAGCACCGACAGGATCGACAGGATCGCGACGGTGCCGACGATGACCAGCAGGCCGAGCCGCAGGTCCGCCAGCCCCAGCGCGGCGGCGGCGACCAGCACCGCGACGAGCGAGCTGATCAGCAGGGGCACCACCTCGATGATGTCGGCCGTCTGGTCGGCGTCCTCGGTGGCGATGGTCAGGACCTCGCCCGACTTGAGGTCGACGTCCCTGGCCACGGGCTGGAGCCCGCAGTCGGCGACCTGCACCCGCCAGCGGTGCGCCTCGGTCGTGTTGGCCTTCTGGAGGATGCGCATGCCGAACCGCCACGACAGCGACACCGTCGTGATGATCACGGCCAGCGCGGCGATCGACAGCACCAGGGCGCCGGGGGCCCGGTCCCGCATCGTGTGCTCGACGATCAGGCCGAGCGCGATGGGGAAGGCGGTCTCGCCGGCCTGGTACAGGCCCATGAGGACGGTGCCCCAGGCCATGGCGCCGACGTTGCGGCGCAGTGCGATGCGCAGGATGTCGGACCCCGAGCGGGGCCGCTGCGTGTCAGGAGTTGTCATCGAGGTGGCGGGCAATCGCTTCCGGGGTGCGCAGGGTGAACAGGTCTCGGATCGTGATCACTGGACCGTACTCCCGGCGGAGCAGGCCGATCAGCCGCACCGCCAGCATGGAGTGTCCGCCGAGGGACACGAAGTCGCCCACCGCACTCACCTCGTCGTCGTCCAGGTCCAGTGCCTCGGCGAAGAACGCGCAGACGGCGGTCTCGGTCGCGGTCCGCGGGCCGCGCTCCCCCACCGTGGTCAGCGCGCCCAGCGGCCGGGCCTCGGGCAGTGCCCTGGCGTCGGCCTTCCCGTTCACCGTCAGCGGGATCGCGTCGACCTGGGCATAGTGCGTGGGGCGCAGGAAGTCCGGCAGTGCGGCGCCCACTTCGGCGGCGACCGTCGCCAGGTCGGAGCCGTCCAGTACGAGGTAGGCGGCCAGCCGGAACGCGCCGTCGACCTGGGGATCGGGCTGGGGGACCGCGGCGGCGAACCGGACCGCCGGGTGCGCGGCGAACGCGGCCTCCACCTCGCCCGGTTCGACGCGGTGTCCCCGGATCTTGACCTGCTGGTCGGTGCGGCCCAGGTACGCCAGGTTCCCGTCGGGCCGCCGCGCCACCAGGTCGCCGGTGCGGTACATGCGCTCGCCGGGCCGGCCGAACGGGCAGGCGACGAAGCGGTGCGCGGTCTGGGCGGCCTGCCCGAGGTAGCCGCGCGCGATGCCGATGCCCGCCACGTACAGCTCGCCGGGGACGCCGTCGGGGAGGGGGCGCAGCCAGGGGTCCAGGACGTACACGTCGGTGTTGTCGATGGCCACGCCCACCACCGGGTCCTCGCATTCGAAGGTGCCGACGCCGAGGGTGTTGATGGTGTACTCGGTGGGTCCGTACAGGTTGTAGCCGGCGGTGCCGTCCGTCTCGGCGAGCCGCCGCCACAGCTCGGGCGTGACGGCCTCGCCGCCCAGCAGTACGAGGGCGGGCCGCCGGTCCGGGTCGTCGAGCAGGCCCTCGGCCACCAGTTGCCGGGCGTAGCTCGGGGTGACGTTGACGACGTCGATCCCGTGCCGGAGGCAGTACTCGACGAGCCGGGGGGCGTCGCGGCGCAGTTCCTCGTCGCAGATGTGCACCTCATGGCCGTCGGCGAGCCACAGCAGTTCCTCCCACGACATGTCGAAGGCGAACGACACGGTGTGCGCGATCCGGAAGACCCGGTGGCCGTGGTCGGCCAGGACCGGTTCGAAGATCCGGCGCTGGTGGTTGACCAGCATGTTGGTCAGGCCCGCGTACTCGGTCACCACGCCCTTGGGCCTGCCGGTCGATCCGGAGGTGTAGATCGTGTACGCGGGGTGGCGCAAGCGGTGCGGGTCGTCGGGGGCGAAGGTGGTGAACGGCTCGGCCGCGGGGAGCGGCCGGTCCAGCTCGATCAGGTCGCCGGGCAGCCGGCCCAGCCGCAGGGACACGGCGCTGACGGTGAGGATCACCTCCGGGCGGGCGTCCGCGACGATCGCCTCGATCCGTTCGTCGGGGTGGTCCAGCTCCAGCGGCACGTAGGCGGCGCCCGTGCGCAGTACGGCGAACAGCGCCACGATCGAGTCGAGGGAGCGGGGGACGGCGAGGCCTACGGTGGTCTCGGGGCCGATGCCGCGCCCGGCGAGGACTCCGGCCACGGCGCGGCTGCGGTCCCGGAGGTCGGCGAAGGTCATGGCGTGTCCGTGGGCGACGAGGGCGGTCCTCCCGGGGTCGCGGTCGGCCGCCAGGTCGAACCGGTCGACGACGGTGTCCGTGCCGACGTCGGTGCGCTCGGCGGGCTCGGGCCGCGGTCCCAGGCCCGGCAGGGCGCCGACCGGTCCCGGGGTCCGGGCCAGGTCGTCGAGGAGGCGCAGGTAGTCGTCAAGGAGTCGGCGGGCGGCCGGGGTGTCGTGGTCGCGGTACTCCAGCTTCACCGTGAGCCGGTCGCCCGGGGTGACCACCCAGGTGTACGGGTAGTGGGTGGAGTCGTCGGCGCGGACCCCGGTGATGCCGTGGCGGGCGTTCATCTCGGCGAGGGCGTCCATGTCCAGGAAGTTCTGGAGGACGAAGAGGTTGTCGAAGAGCGTGTCGTGTCCGCCGGCCCGCTGTATCTCGCCGAGCCCGATGTGCTCGTGCTCCATCGCCTCGACCCGGGCGGCCTGCACGGCCGACAGGTATTCGCCTACGGTGTCGCCCGGCCGTGGCCGCGTCCACACGGGCACGGTGTTGAGCAGTACGCCGACGATGCCGTCCAGGCCCTCGCCCTCCCGGCCCGAGACGGTCACGCCGAACACGGCGTCGCTGCGGCCCGTCCGGGCGCCGAGCAGGAGGCCGAAGGCACCGGTCAGCACCGAGTTCAGGGTGACGCCGTGGGTGCGGGCGGTGTCCCGCAGCTGCTGCGACCGTTCGGGGTCGAGCGTGTGGAGGAGGGTGCGGGGCAGGCCGTCGGCGAGGGCCGGCGCCGGTCCTGCGAGCAGCGTCGGGCCGGGGAGACCGGTGAGGTGCCGCGCCCAGAACCGTTCCGCCTCGGCGGGGTCCTTGGCGGCGAGGGCCCGGGCGTGGTCCTCGAAGCTCGGGGTGGCCGGGGCGGGCGCCGCCGGCTCGCCCGCCAGGGCGGCTTCGTAGGCGTCGAACAGGTCGCGGAGCACGGTCTCCCGGGACCAGCCGTCCCACAGCAGGAGGTGGTAGCTGAGCAGCAGGCCGTCGCGGCCGTCGGGGCGGCGCACCACGGTCAGCCTGATCAGCGGCGGCCGGCCCGTGTCGAATCCGGTGTCGCGGTCCCGGGCCAGCAGGGTGTCGACCTCGGCGTCCGTCGCGAGGTCGACGGTGCGGACGTCGACGCGCCGGCCGGCCGCGAGGACCTGCACGGCGTTGCCTTCGTCGTCGGTGGCGAAGCCGGCGCCCACCGAGGGGTGGCGGGCGATCACCCGGGCCATGGCCTCGGCCAGGGCGTCGGCGTCCAGGCGCCGGTCGAAGGTGAACCAGCTCTGCGCGACGTAGTGTCCGGCCGGTCCGCCCAGCTGGGCCTGGAAGAACAGGCCGCGCTGGAGCGGGGTGACCGGCGCGGTGCGCTCGGCGGTCGTGGAGGCTTCCGCGATGCGCTCCAGTGCGTCGCGCCAGTGCCCGGTGATCCCGTCGGAGACGCCCTCGGCGAGGGTGAAGACGGCGTGGAGGCTGCCGGTGGCCGCGTCCGTCCAGGCGTTGACCTCGACGGCGTAGGGGCTGCTGTCCCGGTCGCCGCCGGTGAGGGGCAGGGCCTGGGACTCGCCGCCCCGGCCGAGGTAGTTGAACAGCACCTGCGGGTGGGCTTCCAGGAGCGGGGCGGTCTGCGGGTCGAGGTAGCGGAGCCGGCCGTAGGCGAGGTGGGCGCGCTCGTCCGGCCGGCGGACGGCGACCTCGCGGGCCGCGGCGACCGGGTCGGTGTGCGCGGTGAGCCGGACGGGCGCGATGGAGGTGAACCAGCCGACCGTACGGGTGTAGTCGTGGTGGGGCAGTACCGGATCGCGGCCGTGCCGCTCCAGGTCGACCGCGAGGTCGGTGGGTGTGGGCTGGACGCGGGTCAGCGCGGTGCGCAGGGCGCCGCACAGCAGCTCGGTGAGGCCGACGCCGAGTGCGGCGGGCGCGGTGCGGGTGACGAGGTCGCTCACGTCGGGCGGGAGCACGGTCACGGTGTCGCGCGGTGCCCGGACGGCGGGCAGCATCGGAGGCGCCTGGAGCGTGGTGATCCAGTGTTCGAGACCGTCGTCGGCGGGGTGGGCCGACGGGGCGGCCAGAGCCCGCGCGTACTCGGCGTAGGGGGTGGTCCGCGGCGCCGGGGGCGCTGCGCGCAGGGCGGCGTCCAGGTCGTCCAGCAGGATCAGCCAGGACACGGTGTCGACGGCGAGGTGGTGCACGGCGACCACCAGGGTGCGGCTCGTCTCAAGCCACGAGAACGCGATGACGTCGCCGTTCTCCGGGTCGAGGCGTCCCGCGGCCTCGTCGGCCGCGGTCTCGGGGTCGGTGGTGTCCGCGCGTACGACGCCGACCGCGCGTGCCGGTTCGGTACGCAGGGCCCATACGCCGTGCTCGACGCGCAGGCGCAGCCGCAGGGCCGGGTGCGCGGCCACGACGGCCTTCGCGGCGCGCTCGGCGTCGGCGAATCCGGTGCCTTCGGGGGCGGTCAGGGCGCGGGCCTGGGCGAACCGGGCGAGGGAGCCGCCCAGCCGGCGCAGGCGCAGGATGATCGGGGTCGGGGTGATCGGGCCGTCCTCGGGGGCGGCCGGAGCGGTGGCGGAGGCGGGCGCCGCGGTCGGCGGTGCGCTCGTGGCCAGGTGGGCGGCGAGGGCACGCGGTGTCCTGAGCAGGAACACGTCCCGCGGTGAGATCGCGAGGCCGAGTGCCCGGGCCCGGTTGACGACGGTGATGGCGAGGATGCTGTCGCCGCCGGCCCGGAAGAAGTCGCAGTCGCCGTCCACGGCGGTGCCGGGCAGGGTGTCGGTGAAGATCGCGACCAGCGCCGTGAGCGCGGTGTCCTGCGCCACCACGGCCCCGTCGTGGGCCGGGCCCGGGCCCGTTCCTGCCGTGGCGGCCCGTTCGGTGAGGGCCTCGCGGTCCAGCTTGCCGTTGATTGTCAGCGGCAGGGCGTCGGCCGGCAGCACCCGGGCGGGCACCATGTGCGCGGGCAGCTTCGCCGAGAGCAGGCCGGTGAGATCGCCCGGCACCCGGCCCGCGATGTGGGCGACGAGGTGGTCGCCGCTGTCCGCGACGGTGACGGCCGCGTCGACGACGCCGTCGAGTTCCCTGATCGCGGCCTCCACCTCGCCCAGCTCGATGCGGAAGCCCTTGAGCTGCACCTGGTCGTCGGCGCGGCCGGTGAACTCCAGCTCGCCGTCGAGCGTGCGGCGGGCGAGGTCGCCGGTGTGGTACATGCGGGCGCCGCCTCCCGCGAACGGGTCCGCGACGAACCGGCCGGCGGTGAGCCCGGGCCGCCCCAGGTAGCCGAGCGCGACCTGGTCGCCGGCGACGTAGATGGCGCCCACCCGGCCCGGCGGCACCGGCCGGAGCCGGTCGTCGAGCAGATGGGTGACCAGGCCGGGGATCGGGCCGCCGATCGGGCTGACGTCGTCGCCGCGCTCGAAGTCCTCGTCGGTCAGGACCCGGTGGGTGACGTGGACGGTGGTCTCGGTGATGCCGTACATGTTGACGAGTTCGGGCGAGGCGGTGCCGTGCCGCTCGATCCAGCCGCGCAGCCGGCCGAGGTCCAGCGCCTCACCGCCGAAGATGATCCGGCGCAGTGCGGGGAGCGGCTCGGCGGTGTGCCGGTCGGCTTCGATGAACTGGTAGAAGGCGGAGGGGGTCTGGTTGAGCACGGTGACGGCGCGTTCGCGCACCAGCCGGTGGAAGTCGACCGGGGAGCGGGTCAGCGCGTGTTCCGGCACGAGCAGTTCGCCGCCGTGGGCCAGGGCGCCCCACAGCTCCCAGACCGCGAAGTCGAAGGAGTACGAGTGGAACTGGACCCATACGTCGCGCGGTCCGAAGTCCATGTCGGGGCGGGTGTTGGCGAGCAGGGCCACCACGCTGGAGTGCGGGACGACGACGCCCTTGGGCCGGCCGGTGGATCCGGAGGTGTAGATGACGTAGGCGGGGTCGTGCGGGCCGGCCGCGGGGGCAGCGAGCCCGCCGCCCGGGGCGTGCGACAGCGGCTCCTCCCCCTGGACGAGTACGCGGGCGGGGACGCCCGCCCGGTCCAGCAGCCGGGTGAAGCGGTCGCGCTGCCCGGGGCCGACGAGGACGACCTGCGGAGCGGCGTCGGCGAGGACGTACTCCAGCCGGCCGTCCGGGTGGGCGAGGTCCAGCGGTACGTAGGCACCGCCTGCGGTGACGGCGGCCACGAGGGCGACGACCTGTTCGAGGGAGCGCGGTACGGCGACGGCGACGCGGCCGCCGGGGCCGACGCCGGCGGCGCGCAGGGTGGCGGCCAGGTCGTCGCGTGCCGCGGCCAGTTCGCCGTAGGTCAGTGAGCGGGTGGCGCCGTCGAGGGCGCACTGGGTGACGGCGGTGGCGGCCGGGTCGCGGCGTGCGGCAGCGTCGAAGAGGGCGGCCAGGGTGGTCGGGGCCGTCGTCCCTGCCGGACGTCGGGCGGCGTCGGGTGCGAGGTCGTCGGCCAGAGTGTCGACCAGGTCGTCCGGCCGGGTGAGGAGGGCGGTGAGGGCACGGGTGAAGGCGGCCAGGACCGCCCGGGCGCCGGCCTCCCGCAGCAGGGTGCCGTCGTAGATCAGGTTGAAGCGGGGCCGGCCGTCGGGCGTGCGCTCGGCCACCAGCGTCAGCGGATAGTGCGGGGCGCCCTCGTTGACGACGGCGGTGATGAACAGGGAGTCGTCGCGGCCGCGCAGGGCGGCGGGGTCGGTCGCGACGTCGAAGACGACCAGGGTGTCGAAGAGCGGGCCGGCGCCGGTGCCGCGGCTGATGCGGGCCAGTGAGACGTGCTGGTGCGGCCGTACGGCGCTCTGGTGCTCGCGTACCGAGGCGAGCAGGTCGCGGGCCGTGGTGGCGGCGGTCCAGCGGGCGCGGACGGGGATGGTGTTGATGAACAGGCCGACCATGTCCTCGATGCCCGGCACCTCCGCGTCGCGCCCGGACACCGTGGAGCCGAAGACGACGTCGCGGTGGTGCAGGAGGCCGCCGAGGGCCAGCGCCCAGGCGCTGTGCACGGCGACGCTGAGGGGCACCCCGGCCGACCGGACCGCCTCGTCGAGGTCGTCGCCGTCCGGCTCGACGGCCGTGTCGGCGAACCGGTCGGACGGGGTGTGCCCTTCCGCGACCAGTGAGGGGCCGGGCAGGTCGGCCAGCTGTTCGCGCCACACCCGGTCGCTCTCGTCCTGGTCCCGCCCGGCGAGCCAGCGCACGTAGTCGGTGTGGCCGCCGACCGGGTACACGGTGCCCGGCGCGTGGTATTCGGCGAGGAGGGCGCGGAGCATCGGCGGCACCGACCAGCCGTCGGCGACGATGTGGTGCACGGTCTGGACCAGGACGGTGCGGCCGGCTCCGGCGCGGATGAGCGTGTACCGCATGAGCGGGCCGGCGGCCAGGTCGAATCCGGCGCGGCGGTCCTGTTCGGCATGGTCGCGGATCTCGTCGTCGGTGATGCCGGGCCGGTCCAGGACGGTGAAGGGGGCCGGTGTGCCGCTTTCGAGCACGGATACCACACGGCCGTCGGCGAGGGGCGTGAAGCGGGCGGCGAGGTTGGGGAAGAGGGCGAGCAGGCGGGTCGCCGCGGCAGCGAGCCGGTCGGCGTCGGCCTCCCCTTCCAGGGTCAGCAGTTGCTGTTCGACGTAGTTGCCGGAGGATCCGTCGTCGAAGACGGAGTGGAAGTAGAGGCCTTCCTGGAGCGGGGTCAGCGGCAGGATGTCGCGCAGGGCCGGGCCGTCCAGCTCGTCGACGTCGGCCTGGGTGAGGGCGACCAGGGGGAAGTCGCTGGGAGTGTGGCCGCCGTGGTCGAGTGCGGAGATCGCGGCGAGGGTCTCCTGGTAGTACGCCCCGATGGTCGCGGCGTCCTCGTCGGTGAGCAGCCCTTCGGGCCAGGAGAGGGTGGTGGCCAGCCGGTAGGCGCCGGTCGGGTCGGGTTCGGCGATGGCGTTGAACTCCAGGGCGCGGGGCAGCCGCATCCGGGGGTCCCGGCGTTCCCCCAACTGGCCCGTGGTGTCTGCGAGTTCCCAGTCGCCGGAGGATCCCGCACCGAAGCGGCCGAGGTAGTTGAAGAGCACCTGGGGTGCGGGGGTGTCGAACCGGGCGCCGGCCAGGTGGCGCAGGACGCCGTAGGAGAGGCCGTTCCTCGGGACGCGCGCGAGGTCTTCCTTGACCGCCTTGAGGGCGGCCGTCAGGTAGGCGGGATCAGTGGGGTCGGCCGCCGCGCCGGGGTCGACGGTGACCGGGAAGAGGGTGGTGAACCAGCCCACGGTCCGGGAGAGTTCGGGTTCGAAGCCGGCGCCGTCCGCGACGAAGCGTGCTTCGCGGCCGTGGCCCTCCAGTTCGACGTGAGCGAAGGACTGGTCCTGGCCGAGGTCGCGGCGCCATCGGGCGAGGGTGACGGCGAGGGCGGTCAGCAGCACGTCGTTGACGCCCGCGTGGAACCTGGCGGGCAGGTCGCCGAGCAGGGCTGCGGTGACGTCGGGGCCGACCACGACGGTCGTCGTCCGCTCGCGCGCGACGGTGTCGGCCGCGTGGAGCACGCGCCGGCCCAGTGGTGCGTCCGGCCCGGGCAGGGCGCGCTGGTAGGAGGCGAGGTCGTCGTCGAACGCGGCGTGCTCCAGCAGCTGGGTCCACCGGCGGAACGAGGAGCCCGCGGACGGCAGTCGGACCGGTTCGCCGGAGGTGTACCGGTGCCACGCGGTGGCGAGGTCCTCCATCAGGATGCGCCAGGACACTCCGTCGACCACGACGTGGTGGGCGACGAGGACGAGCTGCCGGGCGTCGCGGCGCCATACGGCGCGCAGCATGACACCGCCCTCGGGGTCCAGCGCACCGGTGGCGAGCGCGACGCACTCGTCGAGCGGCAGGCCGCTCTCCTGCCACCCGACGGCGGTGCGGTCGGCCGGCGCCGGGACGTCGAGGCTCCAGTGGTCGCCGCGCACGAGCCGGGCGCGCAGCACGGCGTGGCGTTCGACGAGGGCGGCGAGGATCGTGTCGAGGGCGACTGCGGTCAGGTCCTCGGGGGTGTTCAGCACGACGGACTGCACGAAGCCGTCGACGGCGTCGGTGGTCTCGCCGAGCCAGCGCACGATGGGCGATCCCGTGACGGAGCCGGTCGCGACGTCGTCATGGTCCTCGGCGGCGGTGTCGGCGGGGGTCGCCGCCGCGGCCAGCGCGCCGATCACGCTGTTGGTGAAGATCTGCCGCGGTGTGACGTGCAGGCCCTCCTTGCGCAGCGCGCCGAGCAGCGAGATGGCGAGCAGGCTGTCTCCGCCGAGCCGGAAGAAGTCCTGGTCGACGCCGACCGCGTCCAGCCGCAGGAGCGTGGCGACCGCCGCGCACACCAGGCGCTCGTTGTCGGTGGCGGGCAGGGCGAGCGGGCCCGCCCCGGTGCCGGGCTCCGGGAGTGCGGCGCGGTCGAGCTTGCCGTTGGCGGTGAGCGGGAACTCCTTCACGACGACGATGCGGGCGGGCACCATGTACGCGACCATGTGCCCTGCGGCCCAGTCCGCGACCTCCTCCGCCCGCAGGTCCGCGGCTCCCGCGGCGGGGATGACGTAGCCGACCAGGTAGGTGCCGCCGGCGGTGTTCTTCTTCACGACGACGCAGGCGTGGCGTACGCGCGGGTGTTCGGCGAGGCCGGCCTCGACGTCCTCGGTCTCCAGCCGCATGCCGCGGATCTTGATCTGGTTGTCGGCCCGGCCGAGGAAGTCCAGCGTCCCGTCCGGTGCGTACCGGGCCAGGTCACCGGTCCGGTACAGGCGCGAGCCGTCCCCGGCGAAGGGGTTGGCGACGAACCGGGAGGCCGTCAGGCCGGGGGCGCCGGCGTATCCGCGGCCGAGCAGGAAGCCGCCCACGTACAGCTCGCCGCCGACCCCGACGGGCACCAGGCGCAGTTCGTCGTCGAGGACGTAGAGCTGGGTGTTGGGATTGGCCCTGCCGATCGAGGTGGACAGGCGTTCCGCCGTGCCCCGGTAGATGACGTGGGAGACGCCGATCGTCGTCTCGGCCGGTCCGTAGCCGTGGTACATGGGTATGTCGAGCCGGGTGCGGAACCGCTCGTACAGCTCGGGGGTCAGCACCTCGCCGCCGCACCACACGTGCCGCAGGCTGTCGAGCCGGCCGGAGTCGCCGGCGATGTCCAGCAGCACGTCCAGCATGGACGACACCAGGTAGGTGAAGGTGACGCGCTGGTCGGCGATCACGCCGAGCAGGTGGTGCGGGTCGCGTTCGCCGCCGGGCCGCAGGACCACCAGGCGGCCGCCGGACACCAGGGGCAGGAAGATCTCGTTGATGGAGATGTCGAAGGACAGGGGGGCCTTGAACAGCGAGGTGTCGTCGTGGCCGAAGCCCAGGACCTCGTCGACCTGCCACAGCAGGCGCTCGCTGATCGCCTCGTGCCGGATCATCGCACCCTTGGGCCGGCCGGTGGAGCCGGAGGTGAAGATGACGTAGGCGAGGGCGTCGCCGGGGGTGGTGATGCCGGTGCCGCCGCCGGGGCGGGAGCCGTGGCGCCAGTCGCCGAGGTCGACGGCGACGGCGGCCGGTTCGCCGGGGTCGTGTTCGCCCGAGTCGTTGAGCTGGAGCACCACGGTCGCGTCCTCGATGACGACGGCCCTGCGTGCGGCGGGCCACTGCGGGTCGAGGGGGACGAACGCGGCGCCGGCCTGGAGCACGCCGAGCAGGGCGACCACCATGTCGGCGGAGCGGGCGAGGGAGATCCCGACGACCTGTTCGGCGGTGATCCCGCGGTCGAGGAGTTCATGGGCCAACTGGCTGGAGAATTGGGCGACCTGGCCGTATGTGAGCGAGCGTTGCTCGTCGACGACGGCGACGGCGTCGGGGCGGGTGCGCGCCTGCTCGCGGAACATCTCGACGATGGTCGGGCGGACCCGGTCGGCGCGTGTGTCGTTCCAGCGGGCCAGGGTCTCGATGCGCGCCGCCCCACTGGACGGGGTGATCGTGGCGAGGGGCCGGTCGGGGAAGTCGGCCAGGTCGTCCAGGGCGAGCTGCGCCTCGGCCGGTGGGACGCCTTCGGGGAGGGTGATGCTGCGGGCGTCCGCGCCGATGTCCCAGCCGGCCGCCGCGCCGCCGCCGTGGTCGACCCAGCCGAGGACGTCGGCGAAGAGGGTGGCGGGGGTGAGGTCCATGCCGTCGGGGCTGCGGCCGGTGGCCCAGTACGCCAGCCCGATGGAGCACGCCGCGGTGATGGTCCGGTCGCAGTAGTCGCCTGCGCGCCGGCGTAATCCGGCCAGACGCGTGGGAGAAAGCCGCACGAGACGAGCGGTCGGTTCCGTCATCGAAGACTCAACGCCCCTTCAGTGTCCGCTGGTCGTCCCACCCGGACCGGGTGGACCACACCCAGGCCGTGTCCTAACTTCCCTCGCGCCAGGCGCGCCACAGCTGTGCGTAGCGGCCGCCCAGGGCCACCAGTTCCTCGTGTGTTCCGTGCTCCACGACGCGGCCCGCGTCGAGCACGGCGATCCGGTCCGCTGCCATGGCCTGCGTCAGCCGGTGCGCGACGAACAGTGTGGTGCGGCCGGCGCACGCGGCGAGCACGGCCCGCTCCAGCTCGGCCGCGCCCTCGCTGCCCGCCTCGGCCGTGGACTCGTCGAGTACCACCACGGGTGAGCGGGCCAGGAGCAGCCGGGCGAGGGCGATCTGGGCCACCTTGGTGACGTCCAGGCGTTCGCCGCCCTCCCCGACCGGGGTCTTCAGACCGTCGGGCAGCGCGTCCACCCAGCCGTCGGCGCCGACGGTGCTCAGGGCGTCGCTCAGTTCGGCGTCGGTGGCCTGCGGTGCGGCCAGCCTCAGGTCGTCGGCGAGCGGGCCGGAGAACACGTGTGTCTCCTGCGTCAGGATGCTCACCAGGGCCCGCGCGCCGGCCTCGTCCAGCCCGGCGAGGTCGGTCCCGCCGATGCGCACCGATCCGGCCTGCGGGGTCCCGATGCCGGCGATCAGCGCGGCCAGGGTCGACTTGCCGGCGCCCGTCGCCCCGACCAGGGCGAGCGAGCCGCCCGCCGGGACGGCCAGGTCGACGTCCTGGAGGACCGGCTGCTCGGTGCCGGGATAGGTGAACGTCAGGCCCTTCACGGTCACCGGGTGGGGCGCGTCGGCCGCCGGCTCGACGGCGGTGGCGCCGACCAGCCGGTCCTGGGCGTCCTCGCCGAGGACGCCGACCAGCCGGGTGAGGCTCGCGCCCGACTTCTGCGCCTCGTCGAAGGTGAACATGATGGAGCCGAGCGGGGTGAACAGCCGGTGGAAGAGCAGCGGGGCCGCCGAGGCCTCGCCCAGGGTGGCGGCGTCGGCCTCCAGCAGGGCGTACCCGGCCACGATGATGAGGACCAGTCCGATGAACTCGGCGCGGTTCTCCCGGCCGACGAACCGGCCGAAGAGCCGGAACACCTCGATGCCCAGTTCGCGGACGCGCCACGACTCCGTGGTGACCTTCTCGCGTACGGCCCCTTCCAGGCGGTAGGCGCGGACGGTGTCGATCCCGTTCAGTCCGCTGATCAGCGCCTGTGCGCGGTCGGCCTGGACGGCCCGCTGCTGCTTGTAGAGCGGGGCGGAGCGGGGCAGGTACCAGCGCAGCGCGAGGGCGTAGGCGGGCAGCGCGCCGGCGCCCGCCAGGCCGAGCCGCCAGTCGAGGCCGAACATGCCGAGGGTGGCGACGACGACCAGCACGCCCGCGGAGAAGACGGTGGGGACGGCCGTGCGGATGCCCCTGGACAGCACGGCGACGTCGTCGCCGACGCGGGAGAGTACGTCTCCCCGGCCGACCTGTTCGATCCGGGCGCTCGGCATCCCCAGCACCGCCCGGACGGCGCCTTCCCGCAGTCTGGCGAGGAGGTCCGCGCCGAGCCGCCCGACCAGGTAGGTGGACAGGGCGGTGGCCGCCGCGCCGAGGAGCGCGGCGGCCACCATCAACACGCCCGTGGTGAGGAGGATCGAGCGCGGTCCGCCCGCGACCACCCCGTCGACGACGCGGCCGAGCAGGAGCAGCGGGAGCACCTGGAGGGCCGCGCCGGCCACCGTCGTGAGGACGGTGGCGGCCGTCAGCCAGGGCACCTCGCGGCAGTGCGCGGCCACCCAGCGGGCGGCCTCGCGTCCGGTCGTCGTGCGCAGGGTGGCCGGCGCGACGAGCGTGTCCGTGGCGCTCACACTCAGCCGGCCGACGTGACGAGTTCGTCGATCGCGTACGGCAGGGAGAGCAGGGTGCCCTGGGACATCGCCGCGCCGGCGGCCGGGCCCTCGCTGTCCAGGAGGTAGGAGACCTTCCCGTTCCTGACCGCGTTCAGGTTGGTGAACAGCTCGGACTTCTTCAGCGCTTCCTGGTCGGCCTTGTCGGCGATGACGAAGATGCGGTCGACGTCGACGAGGTCCATGCGCTCGGGGGAGAGCGTGGTGTAGAACTTGCCGTCGGCGATCTTGTCGATCTCGGTCTGTCCCCGGTAGCCGATGCCCGTCACCAGCCGGCCGCGTACGTCGGTGGTGGTGAAGGGGGCCACCGAGTCCTTGTACCAGGACAGTGCGACCGCGGTCTGGTTCGCGAAGTCGGGGTGCGCCTTCTTGGCCGCGTCGAGCTTGTCCTGGATGCCCTTGACCAGTTCGGTGCCCCTGGCCTCCTGGCCGAGGGCCCTGGCGATGTGGACGGCGTTGTCCTGCCAGGGGGCGCTGAACGGCTCCTTCTCGGCCTTGGTCCGGCCCACCGTCGGTGCGATCTTGGAGAGTTTGTCGTAGGCGGCCTGGTCGATCTCGGAGTAGACCGCGACGATCAGGTCCGGCCTCAGGGCGGCGATCTTCTCGTAGTTCGGGCCGGCGTCGCCGTTGGTCATGACGACCTCGGGGCGGGTGTCGCCCCACTTGTCCTTCGTCCAGGGCCACTGGGTGTTGATGTCGGGACTCGTGCCCGGCGGGTTCGGGTACTGGTCGACCATGCCCACCGGTTTGATGCCGAGCGCGAGGACGGCCTGGTCGTCGGTGTAGCCGACCGAGACGACCCGCTGGGGGGCCTTGGCGACCTTCGTGGATCCGAAGGCGTGCTCCACGGTGACCGGGAAGGTGCCGGCCGCGGCGGCCGGGGCGTCAGCGCTCTTCTTGTCGGCCGGGTCCGCCGGGTCGGAACCGCATCCGGCCAGGAGCCCGATGCCGAGCGCCGCGGCGGCCACCGCCGCCGCCGGCCGCGCCCAGGGGTGCGTATCTGACGTTCGATGGAGAAGCATCGGCAATCCCTTGCTTTCGTGCTGTCCATTGCGCCCCCGGCCGAGGGCAGGCACACAGTAGCGCGCTCAAGTGAGGCTAGCCTAGCCTTACTTGAACCGTATCTTTGTCCGTCTCGTCCGGCCGTACGTGGGCGCGGCCGATCGGCACGACGAGGGGCCTGTCCCCCACGGGGTCGTCGATCACCTTGGCACGCAGTCCGAACGCCTCGTGCAGCAACTCGGCGGTGATGACGTCGCGCGGGTGCCCCTGCGCCAGGATCGATCCCGCCTTCATCACGATGAGGTGGTCGCTGTAGCGCGTGGCCAGATTCAGGTCGTGCAGCACCAGGACCACCGTGCACCCCGACTCGTGCAGGTCGTCCACCAGATCGAGCACGTCGATGGCGTGCGCCAGGTCCAGGTACGTGGTCGGCTCGTCGAGCAGCAGCAGGTCGGTGCCCTGAGCCAGCGTCATCGAGATCCACACGCGCTGGCGCTGGCCGCCGGACAGCGCGTCGACCGGACGGTCGGCCAGGTCCGAGACACCCGTCATGGCCAGCGCGCGCTCCACGACGGCGGCGTCGTCGGACGACCACTGCCGCAGCCAGCTCTGGTGCGGGTGCCGCCCCCGGGCGACCAGGTCGGCCACGGTGAGCCCCTCCGGGGCCACCGGGGCCTGCGGCAGCAGGCCGAGCTTCCTGGCCACGTCCCTCGTCCTGAGCCGGGCGATGTCGTCGCCGTCCAGGACGACGCTGCCCCGGGTCGGCTTGAGCAGCCGCGACAGGGTCCGCAGCAGGGTCGACTTCCCGCAGCCGTTGGAACCGATGATCGTCGTGATCACCCGGGGCGGGACGGCCACGTCCAGATCGTCGATGACGACCCGCCCCCCGTATCCGACGGTGACCCCTCTGGCGGCGAGCCGTGCGGTCTCACCGCCCCCGGTCGCGATCCCGGTGACGTGCTCAACGGCCACGGTTCCCCCTTGTGCCAAGCCTGCCCGAACATGTTCCGATCAACGAAGATTGGCCCGCACCAGCAGGTAGACGAGGAAGGGGCCGCCGATCGCGGCGGTGACCACGCCGACGGGCAGGGGCATCGGCAGCGCCGTCCGCGCGACCAGGTCCGCGCCGATCAGCAGCAGGGCCCCGGTGATGCCCGAGGCCGCCATCGGCGGAGTCGGGCACCTCGTCAGGCGCATCGCGACCTGCGGTGCGACCAACGCGACGAAGGAGACCGGTCCGGCCGCGCTCACCGCGACCCCGGCCAGCAGCACCGCACACAGCAGCAGGGCGGCGCGCACCACCGTGTAGCGGACGCCCAGGCCGGCGGCCACGTCGTCGCCGAGGTGCAACGGCTTGAACTGGAACGCGACGCACGCCACGACGGCCGTCAGGGCGAGCGTGCACCAGAGCGCCACCCGTACGTCGTCCCACGAGCGGTTGTCCAGCGAGCCGATCAGCCAGGCCTGCGCCCGGGCCACGTCCCTGATGTCGGCCGTCACCAGCAGCCAGGTCGTGATCGCCTCCATCACCGCACTCACCGACAGGCCGATGAGGATGAGCCGGAAGCCGTCGATCCCGCGCCGCCACGCCAGGAGGTACACGAGGAGCCCCGTGCCGAGACCACCCGCAAGGGCGGCCCCGGACAGACCCACGGAGTTGACGACCGCCGTCGCGGTGCCGCCCGACACCGTCACCAGGAACACGGCGACCGCGCCGGCCCCCCAGGTGATCCCGAGGATGTCCGGGCTGGCCAGCGGGTTGCGCGCGATGGACTGGGTGATCGCCCCGGACATGCCCAGGGCGATGCCCACGACGCATCCGGCCAGCGCGCGCGGCATCCGCAGGTCCATGACCACGAACTCGTCGACCTGTTCGCCCCGGCCCAGGATGGTGGCGATCACCTGGGGCAGGCCGATGGGGAAGTCCCCCACACCGATGGAGAGGCAGAAGACGAGGAACGTCGCCGCCGCGAGCAGCAGCGTGGAGCAGACGAGCCACGGCCTCCAGACGAAGGAGACCCTGCCGAGCCGCACGCCCGGGAGCACCGACGGCTTCACCCGGGTCGCGCCCATGCCGGTTCCGTTCATGCGCTCTTGAACTTTCCGCGCCACACCAGGACCGCGAAGAAGGGGGCGCCGAGGAGGGCCACGACGACACCCGCGTCCAGCTCGCCCGGCCGTACCAGCAGGCGTCCGGCGATGTCGCAGACCAGCAGGACGATGGCGCCGAGGAGTCCCGCGTACGGCACCAGCCAGCGGTAGTCCGGCCCGGTCAGGTAGCGGGCCACGTGCGCCACCATGAGCCCGAGGAACGCGATGGAGCCGCAGGCCGCTGTCGCGGCCCCGGCCAGCAGGGTGACGGCGATGATGCCGACGGTCCGGTTCAGCGCGATGTTCACGCCCAGGCCCCGGGCCACGTCGTCGCCCAGGTTGAGCAGGTTGACGGCGGGCAGCGTGGTCAGCGCCAGCAGCAGGCCGACCGCGATGAACGCGGTCACCGGCCAGATGACGCCGAATCCGACGCCGGCCACCGAGCCGGCGTTCCAGAAGCGCAGGGCGTTCAGCGACGCCTTGTCGGACAGCGCGACCGCCGTGGTCATGGCGGCGAGGAACACGGTGACCCCCTGCCCGGCCAGTGCGAGCGTCAGTGGGTTGCCGGCTCCCCGGCCGATGCTCGCCAGCCCGAACACGACGACGCCCGCGACCGCCGCCCCGGCGAACGCGAACCAGACGTACTGGAACGGGTTCGCGAAGCCGAGGACGGCGATCACGCAGACCACGGCGAAGGAGGCGCCCGCGTTCACGCCCAGCAGGCCCGTGTCGGCGATCGGATTGCGCGTGTACCCCTGGATCAGCGCCCCGCCGACCCCCAGGGCCACCCCGGCCACGGTGGCGAGCGCCGTGCGGGGGATCCGTACGGTCTGCACGATGAGCCGGATCTCGGTGAGCCGGTGGTCGGGGCCGGGGCCGGCCGACAGGCCGTACCAGACCTCGGACGGGGTCAGCCCGCGCGCACCGACGCCCAACGACACCACCATCGCGGTCAGGAGGATCAGTACCAGGGTGAGCGAACCGACGACCCGCCGCCTTCGCGCCCGTGTCGTGCCCGTGGGCAGGGGACGTTCCACTGCAATCGCGCCCATGTCGCCGTAGGCCATCCCTTCGATCCACCGGTGGACGGGGGTCAGCGGCCTCGGACCGCCGGTCAGCGGCCGAGCGTGCCACCGGTGCCGCCGGCGAGCGTGCGGGCCTCGTCGGAGCCGGACTTGGGGCCCCTGCCGAGGAGGGAGTCCAGGATCTCGCCGACCCTGACCGCGGTGTTGGACAGCAGGGACGAGGTGATGCCGTGCGTGTGCTCCGTACCGCCCTGTACGTAGATACCGCAGCGCAGCGCGGGATCGGTCGCGATGCGGTAGTCGCGCTCGACCCGGACGCGGCCCGCGTCGTCGCGCAGGCACCGTCCGGCGACCTCACCGAGGAGGCCGAGCGGGTCGGCGGGGCGGTAGCCGGTCGCGAAGACCACGACGTCCGCCTCCAGGGAGGTCTCCTCACCGGTGACCAGGGACCGCACGGTGGCGTGGACGCCCGCCGGGGTCTCCCTGACGTCCGTCAGCCGGGACACGTTGAGAAAGCGCAGGCGCTCGGTGCCGAGGACCTTCTCCTGGTACATCTGCCGGTACAGGTCGTCGATCAGGTCGATGTCGACGACGGAGTAGTTGGTGTTGCCGTGGTAGTCCATGAGCCGGCGCTTGACGTCCTCGGGCGCGGCGAAGAACTCGCCCACGGCCTCCGGGTCGAAGATCCGGTTGGCGAAGCCGCTGTCGTCGGCGGGGCTGTAGCCGTAGCGGGAGAAGACGGCGCAGACCTCGGCCCGCGGGAAGCGGCGGTGCAGGTAGGCGACGTTCTCGGCGGCGCTCTGCCCGGCGCCGACGACGATGAACCGGGAGGGGGCCGTGCCGTCCAGGCCGTCGACCTTCGTCAGGAGGTCGCAGTTGTGCCAGACGCGCCCGGTGCGCTCCACCCCGTCCGGCATGAAGGGGCGCAGTCCCGTGCCTATGACGACGTTGCGGGCCCGGTGGAGCGCGAGCCCCTCGCCGGACCGGACCGTGACGTCCAGGTGCTCCACCGCTCCGTCTCGGACGGCGGGCGTGATGCCGACGACCTCGTGGCCGTAGGACACCATGCCGTCGACCTTGTCGGCGGCCCACTCGAAGTAGTCGTGGAACTCGACGCGCAGCGGGAAGAGGTTCTTGTGGTTGATGAAGTCGATCAGCCGTCCCTTGCTCTTGAGGTAGCACAGGAAGCTGAACTCGCTCGCCGGGTTCCGGAGCGTCACCAGGTCCTTGAGGAAGCTCACCTGCATGGTCGCGTCGTCGATGAGCATCCCGCGGTGCCAGCCGAAGCGGGGCTGCTGCTCGAAGAAGTGGGCGTTGATCGTTTCCTGTCCGCTGACGCGTAGGTTGTGCTCGCTGACCGCGATGGCCATGGCCACGTTGGACGGCCCGAAGCCGATTCCAATGAGGTCGTGGACCAACGGGACTTCGCCAGGACGAACCTGTGCCATGTCACTCCCATCGTGCGAGGGCGGCCGCGCGCCGTGGGGGCGGGCGGCCGTCGGTCGAGCATCCGCCGGGCGCGGAATGCGAGCACACCGACGGAGCCGCAACCCCAAGACTTAGGCAAGGCTAAGCTCATTACGGCGGCACTGTCGATAGGCAGAACGGGCCGTCACCCGCAAGGGTGATCCTCAACTCCCTTGCAAATCAGGCCCATTGCACGCTTAGGCAAGCCTTGCTTTACTCGACGTGACCAACCCCCTGCGCTGAGGAGGAACCCCATGCGGGTCGTCGTGTTCGGTTACCAGACCTGGGGGCACCGCACCCTGCAAGCCCTCCTGGACTCCGAGCACGACGTGGTGCTGGTCGTGACCCACCCCAAGAGCGAGCACGTCTACGAGAAGATCTGGAGCGACTCCGTCGCCGACCTCGCCGAAGAGCACGGCGTCCCGGTGCTGCTCCGCAACCGCCCCGACGACGACGAGCTGTTCGCACGCCTGAAGGAGGCGGACCCGGACATCATCGTCGCCAACAACTGGCGGACCTGGCTCCCCCCGCGCGTCTTCGACCTCCCGCGCCACGGCACGCTGAACGTGCACGACTCGCTGCTGCCGAAGTACGCCGGCTTCTCACCCCTGATCTGGGCGCTGATCAACGGCGAGAGCGAAGTGGGCGTCACCGCGCACATGATGAACGACGAGCTCGACGCCGGCGACATCGTGCGGCAGGAGGCCGTACCGGTGGGACCCGGGGACACCGCCACCGACCTCTTCCACCGCACCGTCGACCTCATCGCGCCGGTCACCGTGGGCGCGCTCGACCTCATAGCCTCCGGGCAGCGGGAGTTCGTCCGCCAGGACCGCTCGCAGGCGAGCTTCTTCCACAAGCGCTCCGTCGAGGACAGCCGCATCGACTGGACCTGGTCCGCCGAGGAGCTGGACCGCCTCGTCCGCGCCCAGTCCGAGCCGTACCCGAGCGCCTTCACCTTCCACCGGGGCCGCCGGATCGAGGTCCTGGCCGCGTCCGTGTCACAGGGCCGGTACGGCGGCACGCCCGGCCGGGTCTTCTACCGCGAGGGCGACGGCGTGGTCATCGTCGCCGGCGCCGACGCCCGCACCGGCCGCAACCACGGGCTCGCCATCACCCGGGTGCGGACCGAGGACGGCCGCGAGCTGCCCGCGGCCGAGTACTTCACCACCATGGGCGGTTACCTGACCGCACGCCCCTGACGCGGCCGCGGCGGACCGGAGGACCCTCCTCGGCCCCGGTCGTCCGCGGAATCCGCGGAATCCGCGGGAACCAGGCCGGGACGGCATCCGACCACCTGAGAGGAACTGGCGGGGCGGTGGCTCCGTGAGCGAATCCTCGGATCAGGGAATGTCGATGGCCGATGAACAGCAGTCCGCAGTCCAGGCACCCGCGGCCACGGGGCGGTGGGGCCCTCCCCCGGCGCTGACCGGCTTCGTGGTGCTGCTCCTGGCGATGTTCGCCCTCGCGTACGGGGTCGGCTCCGCGGCCGGGCCGGTGGCGCCCGGCATGCGGAGCACCGTGGGCGATGCCGGTTCCTCGGGGCAGTCCGGTCCCGGCGGCAGCGGGAGCATGGACGGCCACACCGGCGGTGACCGATGACGGCGGAGGGGAGCACGGTCGCCGGGGCGACCACCGACCTGGTCGTCCGGGGCATGACCTGCGCGGCGTGCGTGCACCGGGTGGAGAAGCGGCTGGCCCGCATCGACGGGGTGACGGCCGCGGTCAACCTGGCCACGGGCCGGGCGCGCGTCCACCACCCGGCCGAGGTCCCGCCCGAAGACCTCCTGGCCGCCGTCGAACGGGCCGGATACCAGGCTGAGTTGGTACGGCCGCCCGTGCCACGGGCGGCACCGGCGACCGCGACCGGTCCGGACACCGCGACCGGCCGGACCGGCGGCACGCCCGGTCCGCACGACCCCGACGACCCCGACGACCCCGCCGGTCCGACGCGGGAGGAAGCCCGCAAGGACCGCGAACGGCTGCTGATCACCGCCCTGCTCAGCCTGCCGGTGCTCCTCCTGTCGATGGTCCCCGCCCTGCAGTTCCGCAACTGGCAGTGGCTCTGCCTGGTACTGGCCGCCCCCGTGGCGGTCTGGAGCGCCCTGCCGTTCCACCTGAGAGCGGCCCGCGGGCTGCGGCACTCGGCGGCCACCATGGACACCCTCGTATCGCTCGGCGTCCTCGCGTCCTTCGCATGGTCCCTGTACGCGCTGTTCCTCGGCGGCGCGGGCGATCCCGGCATGCGGATGCCGTTCAGCCTCCTCCCCTCGGCCGGCACGGAGGCCGCGCACGTCTACCTGGAGGCGGCGGTCGCCGTCCCGCTCTTCGTGCTCACCGGCCGCCGTCTGGAGGCGCGCGCCCGGCGCGGCACCGGTGCGGCACTGCGCTCGCTCGCCGGTCTGGCCGCCAAGGACGTGACGGTGAGCGAGGGCGGCCGGGAACGCCGGATGCCCATAGAGGAACTCGTGCCGGGACAGGGGTTCGTCGTCCGGCCCGGGGAACGGGTCGCGACCGACGGCGTCGTGGTCTCGGGCAGCTCGGCCCTGGACCTGTCGCTGATCACCGGGGAGAGCGATCCCGTCGAGGTGGGACCCGGCCGGCCGGTGGTGGGCGGCGCCGTCAACATGGGCGGACTGCTCGTCGTACAGGCCACGGCGGTCGGCGCCGACACCCGTCTGGCCCGGATCACGCACCTGGTCACCGAGGCCCAGGCGGGCAAGGCGCGGGCCCAGCGCCTGGCCGACAAGGTGGCGGGCGTCTTCGTCCCCGCCGTGCTCTCCCTGGCCGTCACCGTGCTCGGTTTCTGGCTCGGCGCCGGAGCCGACCCCGAGGCGGCCGTCACCGCGGCCGTCGCGATCCTCGTCGTGGCCTGCCCGTGCGCTCTGGGCCTGGCCACCCCCACCGCCCTCATGGCCGCCACCGGCCGCGGTGCCCGCCTCGGCATCCTGGTCAGGGGGCCGCAGGCGCTGGAGGCCCTGCGGCACGCCGACGTGATCGTCCTGGACAAGACCGGCACCCTCACCACCGGCCACATGTCCGTGGTCCGGGTCACGGGGGCCGCCGGCGGGATCGGCCGGGAGGCGGCCCTCCGGCTGGCCGGGGCGGTCGAGCAGGGCTCCGAGCACCCACTGGGCCGCGCGGTCGCCGCGTACGCGCAGCGCGTCGCGGCCGAGGGCCCGCTGCCGCCGGTCGCCGGCTTCCTGGCGGTCCCCGGCAGCGGCGTCACGGGGATCGTGGAGGGCCGCCGGGTGGAGGTACGCACGCCGGGCGAGGGCCTGCCCGCCTCCCTGGCACACGCCCTGGCCGAGGCGGAGGCCGCCGCGCTCACCCCGGTCCTGGTCCGCGTGGACGGCTTCGACGAGGCGCTCATCGCACTGGGTGACGTCCTGCGGGCCGGGAGCCACCGGGCGGTGGACCGGCTGCGGCGCCTCGGCGTGGAGCCGGTCCTGGCCACCGGCGACCGGGAGGCCACCGCGCGGGCCGTCGCCCGCCGGCTCGGTATCACGCAGGTGCACTCCCACTGCACCCCGGAGGGCAAGGCGGCGCTGGTCCGGCAGCTGCGCCGCGGCGGCCGCCGGGTGGCCGTGATCGGGGACGGCGTGAACGACGCGGCGGCCCTGGCGGAGGCCGATCTCGGGATCGCGATGGGCAGCGGCACGGACGTGGCCATCGGGGCCGCCGACGTGACCCTCGTACGGGGTGACATCGAGGCCGTAGCCGACTCGGTCCGCCTGGCCCGCCGCACCCTGGCGACGATCAGGCTCAACCTGGTCTGGGCGTTCGGCTACAACGCGGTGACCGTCCCGCTGGCGGCCGTGGGGCTGCTGAGCCCGATGCTCGCCGCCGCCGCGATGTCCGCCAGCTCGCTCCTCGTGGTGGCCAACAGCCTGAGCCTGCGCACCTGGCAGCCCGCGCCGAGACGCCTCGGCACCCCCGTACGAAAGGCACTCCGTTGATGCACCTCCTGCGCGTGGCGATCCGGACGGCCGGCCGAACGGGGAACCGGATGGTGAAGGCGGTGGCGGAGGGCCACGGCCCCGGCCGTCGCAGCCTGCGCGAAGGGCTGCCCGCCACGCTGGTACCCGTGATCGCCTGTCTGACGATGCTGGTGGGGCTGACGGCCTGGACCACGGCGGGGGCCGCGGGCAGCCCGGCACGGATCGACGTCGGCGTGGGCCGGGTCCTCCTCCCCGCCGCCGGCAAGGAGGGGACCACGGCCTTCTTCCGGATCGCCAACACCGGCGACTCCGACGACCAGTTGGTGGGAGTGACCTCCCCTGTCGCGGACGGGATCACGCTGAACCGGCACGAGCGGGCCGGCGAGGAAGACGAGGTGACGCGCACGGTCACCTCCGCGAACATCCCGGCGGGCGATTTCCTGGTCATGACACCGGCCACCCTGGACCTGACGATCAAGGTCAAGACCCGCCGGCGGGTGGGCGACGCCATGCCGTTCGTGCTGCACTTCCGCCGCAGCGGTCCGGTGGACGCGGTCGCGTTCGTGGTGCGGCCCCGCACCTGAAACGTCTCCCCCGGCCGGGGGCCCGCCCGCACCCCGGCCCGTGGTTCACCCGCCGGGAGCAGTGGCGCCACACCGGCCCGGCGGTGGCGGCCGGTGAGGACAGAGCGGCGGAGCGGGCTTAGCGTGGCAGGAGGAGAGTCGGCCACCGCCGGCGAAGGGCAGACGTCACGGCAGGAGGGTCGGCCATGAATGCGGTGCAGCCTGAGGGCGCCCGGTCGCCGGACGGGGACGCGGAAGCCTACGAGGTCGTCTTCGCGGCCGCGGACGGGGTCGGCGAGGACGCCGTCCGGATGACCCGCACCAGCGCGGCGGGGCCGGGAGGGCACCCCGTCTACGAGGACGCCACCGGCATCGTCCGGGCGGAGATCAGCAGCGGCGGCGAGGTACGGGTGCTCGCGACGGGCGGAGGCCAGGAGCCGGCCCGCGTGCTGCGGGCCCGGGCGGTGACCTGACGCCTGCCCCGCAGGCGGGCGCCGGGGCCCCGGAGCCCGCCTGCGGGGCCGCGACCTGCGTGCCGACCGGCCCCGCACGGCCGCGTCGGTCGTCCCGGACGTCAGCGCGGGACGCGGACGCCGATCGTCTTGCCTCCCGCCGCGTGGTGGCGGATCCCCACGTCGGTCCCCAGCCGGTTGACCAGGTGCCACCCCCAGCCGCCCTCACCGCGCCGGTCGGGCCTTCTCGGTTCCGGCTCCGCGTCGCTGGTGTCCGTGACCTCGATGTCGATCCCGTCCGACGTGAGACGGACCTCCAGCAGGCAGCCCCCGCCCGTATGGCGGACGGCGTTGGTGACGAGCTCGCTGATCAGCAGGAGCGCCGTGTCCATCGCGAGGGGCGGGAGGGGCTCGCGGCCGCTCGCCGCGGCAGCGGCGATGTGCGCGCGCGTCGCACGCCGGGCCCGCGCCGCCGCGCTCCGGCCGTGCAGATCGAGGTGGAGTATCAGTTGGAGAGGCATGGGCCCGCTCTCCTGGAACCATAGAAGAAATCGCATTCCGGAACGCGTCCGGGGTTGCGCTTCCTGTCTGCGCCTGCCCACCCGTCCGTGCTTCACTCCTCCACCCGTCCGTCCACCCGTCCGTGCACCGCGTCCGGTCACTGCGGCGCGGGCGGAGGGCGGCGCGTCAGCGGGCGGGGTCCGCTTCGGCCGTCCGGGCGGACAGCGGCACCGCGCCGGAGGCCACCGCGACCCTGGCAGCCGGTCCGGTCGGGCGGACACCTTCGTGGTGACGGCTCGGCTCCCGTGGCCGTCCGACACTCCGGTCCCGGACATGCCGGGTGTCCGTCCCCGTCGGCCAGGGTCTGTATCGAGTTGCCCCGTGGAGCAAGGAGCGGCTTCGGTGCGTGCCCTCGGCGTGCGGGACGAATGTCCTCGTAGCGGAGCTACCAGGGCATGTGGCTCGTGCGCCGAGGGTGCGTGCCGGGCGTCGCGACGCCGCGGGGCAACTCGATACAGACCCTAGGAGCAGGCGGGGTCAGGAGGCGGGCGCGTCCGCGCCCGTACCGCGGGTCACGTCGGTCACCTTCACGTCCTCCGTCTCGGGAGCGCCGAACGCCTCGGCGACGACCCCGCCGTCGCCGGCGGTGACCTCCAGAGCCACGTGGCCGCCCATCGCACGCAGGTCGATCCTGACCCGGGGGGCGCCCGCGCGGTCCGGCATCCGGTGGATCCGCGAAGCGGGGTAGCCGAGTCCCGTCAGCTGCTGGTGCATCGCCTCGTAGCCGGCCGGCTTCGTGCCCTTGAAGGCCTCGCCGACCCGCTTCACGTGCTCACCGCCCACGCACTTCTCGGCACCGTTCAGCGGCACCTCCGGGGCGGTCGCGGGCGAGCCGGAGCCGGCGGCCGGCTTCGTCGCAGGCGCGGGGTCGTCCAGCGGCACGGGGATGTCCCCGTCTGCGTTCGGGACGCCCGGCGGGGTCCGGCCCGGCCCGTACCGCGGCGTGGGTACGGCCTCCGCGCCCGGCAGGTCCTCCGGCTTGGGGACGCCGCCACCACCCGTGGTGCCTTTCGCGGCGTCCGGGGCGCAGCCCTGCGCGGTACGGGTCATCAGGGCGAGGAAGCGCACCTCCTGATCGTCGCCCGGCGACGACGGATCCTGCGGCTCCTCCCCCACCGTGCTGCCCGCGGAGGCCCGTTCGGGGGTGACGTTCGGGGTGCCGCAACCGGATAGGACCAGGCAGCCGAGCGCGGCCGCCAGTACGGGCTTCAAGAGAGTCGTCGATCGCATGCGGGAATCATGCGCCACGACGAACACCTCGTGAATGAGTACGCGTACTCATCGTGTCCGGGCTCCAACAATCAACAAAACCCGGTGTTTTGATCGGCGCGGCCATGCTTTGCGGACAACAAAAGCCCTCCTTACGGTCCTGCTTGTCGATCACCGCCGGTCGACTTGATCGAGAGGGAAACACCCATGCGCAGAACTGCGCTCCCTGTCGTGGTCGCCGTGTCCCTGGCCCTGCTGCTCCCGCAGCAGATGGCCTCGGCCACCGAGCTGCCCACGCAGCCCCTCGCCCAGGGCGAGATCCAGAACATCGGCCCGGGCATGTACGTGTCCGAGAGCAACAGCTACCAGATCGCCGAGAACGACGTGCCCGCCGGCCTCATGGGCCGCTCGCACACGGTCGTCGGTCAGACCCAGGGTGTCTCGCAGGCCCAGGACGCCCCCACCACCCGCTCCGACCTCGGCGTCTTCGGACCCAGCTGGGAGGCGGAGTTCCTCGGCGGGCAGCTCAACCGGAAGCTGGCCACGGGCAACGGTGCGATCACCACGACGTACCTGGACACCAACGAGTCCACCCGCTACGACCTGACCGACTCGGTCGCCGGCCCGGGCGGCGGCAGCGTGAACACGTACAAGGCGTCGGACGGCTCGACCGTGGTCGAGAGCATCACGTGGGACGACCTCCTCGGCACGCTGAAGACGTCCGTCGTGGAGACCCTGAACGTCAACCTGACCACCGTCGAGTCCGGTGACCAGGCCCCGGTCGACCAGTCGGGCAACCCGATCTCCGCGGCCGACCTGAAGACCTCCTTCACGTGGAAGCAGGTCGGCGGCGGCGGCGACAACTGGCGCGTCACCGCGGTGGGCAGCAAGGCGTTCAAGCAGTCCACGGTCTCCTACGACTCCGTGGGCCGCGTCTCCACCGTCAAGGAGCCCGCCCGCGGGGAGACCCCGGAGCAGTCCCTCAAGGTCAACTACGCCACCGCCACCACCGCTTCGGGCAGCGCCCTCGGTGATGTGAACGGCCAGGTGAAGGACATCACCCTCACCGTCGACCAGACCGTGCAGACGCTGGCCCGCTACTCCTACGACACCTCCGGTCTGCTGCGGCAGGTCAGCAACCCGGCGGAGGGCAGCGAGCTCAACGCCTACACCTACGACGCCAGCGACCGCGTCGCCACCGCCACCTCCGACAACGGCGCCCGCTGGGAGCTGACGTTCTCCGGTGACGCCGTGGCCCCGCAGGCCCAGGAGACCACGGGCACCGTCCCGGTCGCGGGCAGCGCGCTGAGCGGCGCGCCCAGCATCTCCCAGGACGAAGGCATCACCCCGGCCGCCTCGGACTTCAGCGGCTCGGAGATCACCGACCCGCAGGCGTACCCGCGTCACTGCTCCACCGCCGTGTCGTGGATGTGGTACCAGTACAGCGGCTGCGCCACGAAGGTCGCCCACTACGGCTGGAAGAACCCGTACTGGAAGCAGACACCCACCAAGGCCTGGGTGATCGGCGTCAACGGCGACCACTGCACCAGCGCATCGGACAAGCCCGGAGGCTGGGACTTCCGTGCCGCCTGTGACTCGCACGACTACGGCTACGGCACCATCGGCAACAGCTACAAGGGCTACCGCTACTACCTGGACCGCAACAAGGGCATTTCCGTCGATGTCGCGTTCTACAACATCCTGTACAACAACACCTGCCCTGCCTACTTCTGGAAGGGCGCCTGCCGGTCGACCGCCTACACCTACTACACGGCCGTCTTCTACTTCGGACGCCCCAAGAACGGCGCCAACGCCACCTGAGCCGTCAGCCGTCCCGGCCCCGCCCGACGCAAGGGGGCCGGGCAACGAGAAAACCTCGCTGCCCGGCCCCCTTTTGCGCGCCGAAAACCCCTTCACGAGCTGGAGTAGTAAGTGAGAAGACCCGTCTGGGCCTTGGTGACCGCCACCGCGGCGGCCCTGGTGCTCACCGCGATACCGGTGCCCTCCAACCCGCTGATCGGCACCAGCCCGGCCTCCGCGGCGCCGACCGGCCCGGTCGACCCGCCGCTCCTCGACGAGACGGCGAGCGGCGGCACCGTGCGCGTCAACGTCGTCACCGACCAGCGCACGGACCTGGCCTCGGCGTCCGAGGCGGGCCAGACCCTCGTCTCGTACGACACCGTGCCGATGGTCACCCTGCGCGTGGACCGTGCGGGTCTCGACACACTGAACTCCAAGCCGGGCGTCCTCAGCGTCACCGAGGACGTCCCGGTCCCGCCGACGCTGAACGAATCCACCGTCAAGATCGGCAGCGACAAGGCCGCCGCCGCCGGGAAGACCGGCGCCGGGACCGCCGTCGCGGTCCTCGACACCGGCGTCGCCACCAGGCACCCGTTCCTGGCGGGCCGCGTCAAGACGGAGGCCTGCTTCTCCGTCAACGACGAGAGCTACGGCGCCACCAGCCTCTGCCCCGACGGCAGCGCCGAGCAGACGGGCCCCGGCAGCGCCGACGCCGAGGCCGGTGCCTGCGCCACCCTGGGCACCGCCTGCTCCCACGGAACGCACGTCGCCGGCATAGCCGCCGGCAACGGAGCCGGTATCAGCGGGGCGCCCACCCGCGGTGTCGCACCCGGCGCGGACATCGTCGCCGTCCAGGTCTTCTCGAAGTTCGACTCCGACGAGTACTGCGGCGCCGGAGCCAGCCCGTGCGTGCTCAGCTTCACCAGCTCCCAGATCAAGGGACTGGAGAAGGTCCACGCGCTGAAGAAGGCCGGCACCGGCATCGTCGCCGCCAACATGAGCCTGGGCGGCGGACGCTGGACGACGGCCTGCGCCGCCGACCCCCGCAAGGCGATCATCGACAGCCTGCTCACGGAGAACGTGGCCACCGTCGTCGCCGCGGGCAACAACGGCTACACCGACGCCGTCAGCGCCCCCGGCTGTGTGTCCTCCGCCGTCACCGTGGGCTCCACCACCGATGACGACCAGGTCTCCGCCTTCAGCAACCGCGGCCCGCTGCTGGACCTGTTCGCCCCCGGCACCTCGATCGTCTCCTCCGTGCCCGGCAACACCTACGCAGCCAAGAACGGCACCTCGATGGCCGCCCCGCACGTGGCCGGCGCCCTCGCCGTGCTGAAGCAGACCTATCCCACCGAGGGCATCGACAGCCTGGTGTCGCTCCTGGCCACCAGCGCCGCCTCGGTCACCTACTCCGGTACGACCACGCCCCGCATCGACCTCGGCAAGGCCGTCTCGGCGATCGAGCCGAAGCCCGAGGCGGACAAGAAGCCCCGCTCCTTCCAGGTCGACAACGACCTGGACGTGAACATCCCCGACGCCCCCGCCGGGGCGGGCACGCCCGGCACGCCGGTCGTCTCGCCGGTGACCGTCACCGAATACCCCGGCAGCGCGCCGAAGAACCTCACCGCGTCCGTCAACATCACCCATGCCTACCGGGGCGACATCAAGCTGGAACTCCTCTCGCCCACCGGCAAGACGTACCTGCTCAAGAGCTCGAACATCTCCGACGGTGCCGACAACATCATCACGCAGTTCGCCGTGGACGCCTCCGACTCGCCCGCGGGCGGCGAGTGGAAGCTGCGCATGACCGACACCGACGACGGCGACGCGGGCAAGCTGACCACCTGGTCGCTGATCTTCCCCACGCCGTTCGAGAAGACCACGAGCCAGGCCATCCCCGACACCGGCACCCTCTCCTCGGCCATCAACGTCTCGGAGATCCCCGGCAACGCCTCCGGCCCGCTCCAGGTCTACACCAACCTCACCCACACCAGGATCGGCGACCTGCGGCTCGTCCTGACGAGCCCCGACAACCAGTCCTTCACCCTCAAGCCGTACGGCTCCGAGGCCGGCGGCACCCTCCAGACCACCTACGGTGTGGACGCCACCGACGCGACCGCGAACGGCACGTGGACGCTCAAGGTCACCGACTCGGCCGGCGGCTCCACCGGCGACCTCAAGGGCTGGTCGCTCGGGTTCCCCTCGTACGAGAACCAGACCGTGAAGGCGATCCCGGACAAGAACTACACGGAGATCTGGACCAAGGCCGACGGCCTGTCCGGCGTCGGATCCGACAAGCTCCAGGTGTACGTGCACGTCGAGCACCAGGCCCTGAACAACCTCAAGATCGACCTGATCGCCCCGGACGGCTCCTTCCACCTCCTCAAGGCGGCCGGTACGAGCGGCACGTCCACCGGGTCGGGCGTCTTCAAGAAGACCTACACGGTCAACGGGACCGACCTGCCGGTCAACGGCTGGTGGAAGCTCCGCGTCGACGACGTCATCACCGGCAACACCGGCACGGTCAACAACTTCGTCGTCAGGTTCTGAGCCGGCTTCCGGCATCCCCGACGACCGACGGCGAACGGCGCGCCCTGCGCACCCGCGGGTGCGGGGCGCGCCGCCCCGCCCCGGACACGAAAGGCTCTCCCGCTCATGAAGAAGACCTCCCGCGCCCGTCTCGGCACCGTACTCGCCACGGTGACGGCGGCCACGGCCCTGGTGGCGGCCACCGCCACCAGCGCGCACGCGGCCGAGCACAAGGTCACCTCGAACTGCGACGTGACCTGGATCAACTGCGCCAACGAGCCCCTGCTGATGCTCTTCTACAACTCCAAGGAGCTGGCCGTGAAGAACGGCTCCTACACCTCCAGCTGGGCGCAGTTCTACGGCAACGTCAGCGACTACACGGGGACCAGCCAGTACCAGGGCTCCACGCTCACCACCTTCCGGTACGTCTTCAACGGCAGCGGCACCGGGTCCTGGCAGTACATGAAGAACAACGCCGCCTCGGTGCAGAACTGCTCGGGCACCGACGCCTACCGCGTGTACTTCAACTCCGGCTACGGCGGCACCTCCCAGTACTTCCAGAAGCGGGAGCCCTACGGGAGCTGCCCCTGGTCGAATCTGATCTCCGCGCTGAAGAACGAGAACGCCTCCCAGCACTTCGCCTGACCCGCCCGCCCCGCCCGTCCCTCCCCCCCTTCGAAAAGGAAGCCGAGACCGTGAAGTTCAACCAGCGCGCATCCGCCGCCGCGATCGTGGTGGTCGCGGCCACCAGCCTGCTGACCGCCTGCGCCGGCGGCGGCACACCGTCCGCCACGCCGGCGGCGCCCGTGGCCGGGGACCGGCCCCTGGTCGACAAGGCCAAGTGGCCCAAGGCCACCCCGGAGCGCGGCCTGGCGCGCGGGCTGACGCTCCCGCTGGAGGCCTACATGCAGACCTTCGAGGAGACCGTCCTGCTCGACGGGGCCGTGCGGCAGCTCCAGGAGCGGTGCATGGCCGACTACGGCCTCCCGGTCCAGCTGCCGGTGGAGGGCACGAACCCGCCGCCCAGCGACAACGACGCGAACATGGAGCGGCGTTACGGCCTCACCGACCGGGAGGCGGCGGCCGCCCACGGGTACGGGCTGCCCGACGAGGCCACCGAGCCGGTGCGGCAGAAGGTCCCGGAGCTGGAACCGGCGGCGTTCGAGGTCCTGACCGGCCGGAAGCTGCCCGCCGCCGCCGCGAAGGACACGCCGCTGCAGAGCCCCGAGCGCGCCCGCGACTCGTACAACGGCAAGAAGCTCCACGAGGGGGGTTGCACGAACTGGGCGGCCGGGCAGATCGAGAAGCCCACGCAGGACGACCTGACGTTCGTCGCCGAGCTCAACGGGAACTCCTTCACCGAGTCGATGAAGCTGCCGGCCGTCACCAAGGCCCTGGGCGAGTGGTCGCAGTGCATGGACGGCAAGGGACACAAGGGCCTCACGACCCCGTTCGACGCGGCCGACCGGGTGCCCCACGTGGAGGGCCGTCCCTCGCCGGAGGAGATCGCCATCGCCGTCGCCGAGGTCGACTGCAAGACGCAGACGGGCCTGGTCGACATCTGGTTCAAGGAGGAGTCCAGGCTCCAGACCGCGCTCATCGCCCAGCACCTCGGCACGCTGGACCCGATCCGGTCCCGCAACGGCGCCGCGGTGAAGGCGGCCGGCAGCAAGGCCGGCCGCTGACGGGGCGTGATCGGTTCAGGGGGAGCCCAGGCGGGCCAGGGCCGCGGAGGTCAGGGCGCGGACGGCGGCCGGCAGGGCGGTGCGGGCGTCCGGGGCGAAGTCCGGGGCGTGGTTGGCGGGAAGAGCCGCCATCTTCTCCGCCGCCGTCGTGCCCGGGGCGCGGGCCCAGGCGGCCGGGCCGACCGTACCCAGCATCCAGTAGCCGAGCCGGATGCCGCGCTCGCCGTGCACGTCGGTCCCCGCGTCGCCGTACAGGGCGAAGTCCTCCGTCGCCAGCGAGGGCGGCCACATCGCCACCCGCTCCGCCCCGAACTCGGCCGCGTGCGCCTGCCGTACGGCCGCCGTCAGCACCGGATCCGGGTGGGTGACGGGGGAGGCGGAGAGCCGGACGATCTCCGGATCCCGGGGGCAGGCCGCGGCGGCGCACTCGGCGCGCACGATCCGTTCGACGGCCGCGGCCGCCCGGGCCAGCGAGGCCTCACTCACCGCCCGCACGGTGATGCCCAGTTCGGCGCGGTCCGGGATGACGTTCGCCCGCTCCCCCGCCCGGAAGGAGCCGACGGTCACCGCCACCTGGTCCGCCGGGGCGGCCTCCCGCGCCACCACCGTCTGGAGTCCGGTCACCACGCGCGCGGCCGCCACCACCGGATCGACGGCGAGGTGCGGGGCGCCCGCGTGGCCGCCACGGCCGTGCACCACCACCCGGAAGGTGACGCTGCCCGCCGTCACCGGCCCGTACCCGTGCGCGACCATCCCCGCCGGCAGCGGCGCCGCGTGCTGGGCCAGGACGTCGTCGGGCCGCCCGCACCGCCGGTAGAGGCCGTCGGCCAGCATCGCCCCGGCCCCCTCCAGCGTCTCCTCGGCCGGCTGCCCGACCACCACGAGGGTGCCGCACCAGGCCTGCGGCGTCCGCGCCAGCAGCATGGCCGCGCCGACGGCCGCAGCCAGGTGCAGATCGTGCCCGCAGGCGTGCGCCGCCTCCCCGCCGGCAGCGTACGGCAGCCCGGTCGTCTCCCGCAGCGGCAGCGCGTCGAGTTCGGCCCGCAGCAGGACGGTGGGCCCCTCCCCGTTGTGGAGCACGCCGGCCACGCCGTGTCCGCCGATGTCCCGCGTGGTGGCGTACCCCGCCGACTCCAGCCGGCCGGCGAAGCGGTCCGCGGTACGCCGTTCCGCTCCCGACAGCTCCGGGTCGCGGTGCAGTTCCAGGTAGAAGGTCGTCAGGTCGCGCAGGTGCGCGCCGAGTCGGGCGAGCGGTGCGGGAGCGTGGCCGGTCATGGGCCCATGATCGGCCGACGGACCGGGGGCGGTCACGACAGGCCGCTGACACCTCGTGTCAGCGGAGTGTCAGAGGTACGGGGGGTCCGGTGACGGCGGCACCGGCTCTGATGGGGGCAGGCCCGGCGCAGCCCGGCGCCGCCCCCTCACCGGATCGTCAGAAGGAGTCATCATGGAGAAGTCGCCCCTCGCCTCGCTCGCGGACGAGATCCTGGAGCTGGAGTCCGAGACCTTCGAGATCTCCGACTACTCGGACGCCAGCGAGGTCGTCCTCGCCGGCTCCACGAGCTGCAGCTCCACCTCGACCTGTTCCTCGACCACCAGCACCACCTCCTGCTCCGCCTGACCCGTCGGGCCGCGGACGCCAGGATGCCCCGGTCCCCGCGCGTGCGGGGACCGGGGCATCCGCCCGCTCGGGCCGGCCCTACGGAAACGGGTGCGGGATCCGGCGGATGTCGGCGCCGGTGAGGTCTGCCGTCCGCAGTCCCGCCCTGCGTGGCGCGGTGCGCAGGCGCGGCAGGTACGGTGCGCGCTGCCGGGACCAGCCGAAGTCGATGGGCAGCAGCCCCGGCACCACCGCGCAGACCGTGTGCAGCCCGATCCGCCGCTGCTCGGGGGTGGTCTGGTCGACGGCGATGACATCGTGTCCGGCGCGCACCAACTCGTCGGCGACGCACAGCAGATCGTCGCGGAGGTCGCCGGTGCGGGGCCGTCCGTGGTCGGTCCAGGACCGGTAGACCTCGTCCATCGGCCGTACGGCCAGGGGCTCGCGGTAGGGCCGAACGTGTTCCGCCATCGCCGGCAGCCCGTACAGCTGGGCATGGTCCTTCAGGTGCAGCACCCTGGTGAAGTCGGCCGCCATCGCCTCCAGTTCGCCCCGCCGCTCCTCGACCTGCCGCGGCAGGTGCGGGATGTAGGTGAGCACCTCCGACAGGGCGGCCTCCACCGCGGCCGCCGGGTCGAGGGCGGCGCCGGCTCCGAAGGAGAACAGCCCCGGGCCGCCGTCGCGCCGCACCGCGAGCCCGGTCACCACCGGGACCGCAAGGTCGACGCGGTTGTCGAAGGCGTGCACGTCGTAGCCCTGGAGCGCCGCCCGGTCGGCCATCGTGCGCACGGCGGTCCCCGGTACGCTCGCCAGCTCGATCTCGGTGAGCCGCAGACCCCCGTACCAGGCGAGCAGGAACGCGTCCCGCTCGACGAGTTCGAGCAGCGCGCCGAGCAGCGCCTCCTCCGGGCAGCTGCCGATGGCGCAGCCGTTGGAGCACTCGAAGACGAAGTTGTCGGCGGCGACGCCGGCGCTGTAGTGCACCAGCCGGGCCGGGACCAGGATCGGACGGTCGTCGCGCAGCGAGTGCCCGTACACCCACGGGATCGGCCGCTCGGGGTCGAAAGGGGACACGAGCGGGTCGTCGCGGTAGGTCTCGGGCGCGTAGAAGCCGCACTCGGCCGGGTCCAGCGCCCGCTCGCCCAGGTCTGCGTACGAGGCGGTGAGCAGGGTGTTCCCGGTGCGGCGGTGCGTGCCGGCGTAGCGTTCCAGCCCTTCGAGGTGGGCGAGGTCGCGGCTGGCGGTGAAGCTGTTGGCCTGCCCGCTCCAGGTGACGTCCGTCAGTCCGGCGTAGCCGCGCATGAAGACGCTCCCGGCGACGGGTGCAGTGGTCGGCGAGGTGACGTTCTGCCAGGTGCCGCCGCCGAGCACCCCGGTCACCGGGTTGGCCAGAGCCGTGTACGGCATCGGGTAGGAGGACGCGGCGCGCAGCCGCTGAGCGCCGGGGTGGGGCTTGGGCCTGGACGCCGGCCTGAAGGGCCGCGGCGCGTCGGTGCCCCGCGGGCCGCAGTCCGGGCACAGCGGGTCGGCCGGCAGCGGGTACGTCCGGATCCGCAGCGTCTCCAGGTCCAGCCGGGACACCTGGGGCAGGGCCCGGTCGGCGGCCGGCCCGGCGGGTGCGGTGGCCCGGCCGCCGTGGACGGCCTCGTGCAGCGCGTACACCGCGTCGTGCGCGTACGGGGACAGCCGGGGCCATTCGGGCCCGGTGGGCGTGCCCGGCCGGCTGCCCGTCTCCAGCGCGTCGCGCTCGCTGCGGCTGCGCAGCCGCTGGCGGCGCATGGCCAGGCACTGGCCGCAGGCCGGTGCGCTGCCGTCGCCTCCCCACGGGCCGACGAGGACCTCCCGGGCGCTGAGGTGGACGCCGGCTGCGGGCCGGACGGCGGCGAACGGGTCGGCGGCGCGCGGCCCCAGGGCGTCGTGCACGCCCAGGGTCACCACGACGGCGCCGAGCGGCTCCAGCGCCCGGGCGAGGTCGCGCCGGGCGGCTTCGAGGGGCGTCCCGTCGGGGGCGAGCGGACGTGGCGCGGTCGTCGTCATGTCCGGTTGCTCCAGCGGAAGGTCTTGAGGCCGATCGCGCCGAAGAGGAGGGCGAAGCCGAGCAGTGCCGCGCAGCCGGTGCCGATGGCGGCGAGGGAGCCGGTGCCGGTGAGCGCACCGGTCGCGGCGTCGTTGAGGTAGCGCAGCGGCAGGACTCGGGAGACCGACTGCAGCCACGACGGCATCATGTCGAGCGGCAGGAACGAGCCGGACAGGAACGCCATCGGCACCATGAGGCAGTTGGCGATGGCGGCGACGGCCTCCGGGGTGTCGGCGTAGGTGCCGACGATCACGCCGATGGCGAGGAAGGCCGTGATGCCGAGGACCAGGGCGGGCAGCACCAGCGGCCAGCGGCCGTCCAGGACCAGGCCGAAGCCGGGGAGCATGGCCACCGCGATGAACACCGCCGCCTGCACCACGCCCACGGCGAGGGCGAGGACGTACCGGGAGGCGAGCACGGTCGTCAGCGGGGTGGGCGTGAGCCGGATCAGCCTCAGCAGGTCGTCACGGCGCCACTGCATCAGGGTGAAGGCGATGCCGAAGACGGCCGCGTTGGCTACGCCCCAGGACATCACCCCCGGCGCGATGTAGGAGATGTAGGGGCGGCCGGTCTCCTCGACGTCCTGCCCGCTGAAGATCAGGCCGAAGACGACCAGGAAGAGCAGCGGGAAGGCGAAGGTGAAGAAGAGGGTGGCCTTGTCCCGGACCTGCGCCCGGTAGCCGGCGGCGGTCAGGGCCGTGTACGCGCTCATGCCTGGTGCTCCGTCCGGGTGTGGGGGCCGGCCTGCGGGCCGATGTGTGCGGCGCCGGTGAGTGCGGCACCGGTGACTGCGGCGCCGGTGAGTTCGAGGTAGACGTCCTCCAGCGTGGCCGTGCGGGTCATGACCCCGTCCAGCCCGGTGAGGGCGTCCACGGCCTGGAGCACCTTGCCGGGCGTCGCGGTCTCCAGGACGAGGGAGCCGCCCTGGAGGACGGCGCGGTCCACGCCGGGCAGCGCCGCGGCCTCCTCGACGCCGAGCCGTCCGGCGGGCAGCAGCAGGCGGGAGGGCGCGCCGGCCGCGGTGACCAGCCGGTGCGGCGAGTCGAGGGCGGCGATGCGGCCGCCGACGAGGATCGCGACGCGGTCGCACAAGGCCTCGGCCTCGTCGAGGTGGTGGGTGGTGTAGACGATCGTGCGGCCCTGGCTCTTGAGGGCGCGCAGCACCTCCCACAGATCGCGCCGGGCCTGCGGGTCCAGGGCGGCCGTCGGCTCGTCCAGGAAGATCAGTTCCGGTTCGTGGACGAGCGCGGAGGCGATGGCCAGGCGCTGGCGCTGGCCGCCGGAGAGGTTCTCCACCGGGACGTCGCGCTGCTCGGTGAGCCCGACGCTCTCCAGCGTGCGGTCCGCGGCCGCCGGGTCGCGGCGGTACAGGCCGGCGACGGTGGCGAGGTGTTCGCGCGCGCTCAGTCGTACGAAGAAGGCCGAGGCCTGGGTCTGTACGCCCATCCGGGGCAGCAGTGCGGTGTTGCGGGGCCAGGGGCTCTGGCCGAGGACGGTGACCGTGCCGCCGTCGGCCTGCCGCAGCCCCTCCATGATCTCGATGAGGGTGGTCTTGCCCGCTCCGTTGGGGCCGAGGAGCCCGAAGAACTCGCCGCGGCGCACGTCGAGGGAGACCCCGTCGACCGCCCGGCGGTCGCCGTAGCGTTTGTGGACGTCCTGCACGGCGATGGCCGGGGAGTCGGGCGGCTGGGTGCTGTCTGTGGTCATGGGTCGTGCGTCCCTCTGTGTCTGTCGTGCGGGGTGTTCGGGCTGTGGTGGTTCAGGCGGTGGCGGCGTACCAGACGGCTCCTGTGAGGCCGGCGGCGAGCAGCAGGACGAGGACGGCGGAGCCGGCGGCGTATGCGAGGTAGAGCCGTCGGGCGCGCGGCGGGTACGCGGCGGCGGCCGTCCGGTCGCGCATCCGCAGGCGCAGATACCCGGAACTGGCGGGCGCCAGGCGTGTGACGCGCAGGCCGTGGCCGAGCATCGTGTAGCCGTCCAGCGGGGGCAGCGGGATCAGGTTGACGAGCGCCTGGGCGCTGCCGATGAGCAGCAGCGCGGCGAGCGTCCGCCGGGTGGGGTCGTCGCCCGGGGGCAGTGCCGCCCACCAGGCGGCGAACGGCAGCAGGAACAGCAGGTTGGCGAAGGCTCCCGCGGAGGCGACCGCCAGCTGGTGCCGACGCCGCCTCAGGAAGCGGTAGTTGTCGACCGTGCAGTACATGATGGCGACGGGCAGCCGCCAGCGCAGGCCGATCTCGCCGACGGTCCCGCCGACGTGGCGGGCGGCGACACCGTGCGCGAACTCGTGCAGGGCGGTACTCAGCCACATCAGGGTCGCCACGGCCAGCAGCGGCACCGGATGGCGCAGCAACCACCCGAAAGCGGTGAGGAGTTCACCGAGGGACGCGGCGAGGGCCGCTTCCATGGCGAGGCAGCCGAGCAGGAGTACGCCGAGCACCGCCGGGTGCAGGAGCGGGCGCAGTGCGCGGTGCAGGCGGGCCGTCGTGGCGTCGGCGTCCGCGACCAGGCGCAGCGTGCCGCGCAGCAGGCCGCCCCGGAGCGGCCCGCCGGACGGGGCGGGTGCGGCGGGCGGCGGGCCGCCGGCGAGCAGCCGCCGGCTGCCGAGGAGGGCGAGGAGCTGCTGCCAGTTGCCCTCGCCCAGCCGCCGTCCGAAGGCGCGGCCGTATTCGGTGCCGATCTCCGCCAGGCTGCGGGTGCCGTCCAGCCGTGAGACGAGGAAGTGCTCTTTGGGGCCGATCTCGAACGAGGCTCCGGACACCGGGTCCTTGACCAGGTGGACGGTGGCCGGCCCGTCGAGGAGGGGCGGGGAGAGCAGGACTTCCGGGCGCAGGGCGGGCCGGTGGTCCAGCAGCCCGGTCACGTGGCGGCCGCCGTACCGCCGGCCGGGACCTCGACGCCGCTTGCGCCGCCTCCGGCGCCCTCGCTCTCGCCCTCGCCCTCGCCCTCGCCCTCGCGCAGCACCCGGCCCAGCAGGTGCGCCAGGTACGCCTCGTCCCGGATGGTCACGTGCAGCCGGTTGTTGGTCATGTGCATGTACGGGGAGAGCAGCAGCGGCAGGGCCTCGGCGGGGTCCGTCACCCGCTCGTCCCGGGTGCCGTCCCAGGAGCGGAAGACCAGCTCGCCGGCGGCGGCGAGCGCTTCGGCGCGCTCGCGCAGCTCGTGGCAGTGGTCGGCCCACCCGGCGAGGAACGCGGGGAGCCGGGCGCTCTCCCCGGAGGCGAGCGCGCCGCGCACGGCCGCGAAGCGGCGCCCGAGCCCGGGTGCGGTCTGCCCGTAGGTCCGGTCGTACTCCTCGGAACCGATGAACCCGGTGCCGGGAAAGGCCTGGTGCCAGAACTCGTAGTACCGGTCGAGATACCCGGCGAGTTCCTC
The DNA here is from genome assembly GCF_042726555.1 of Streptomyces sp. NPDC060232. Taxonomy (NCBI): domain Bacteria; kingdom Bacillati; phylum Actinomycetota; class Actinomycetes; order Kitasatosporales; family Streptomycetaceae; genus Streptomyces; species Streptomyces sp. NPDC060232. The sequence continues at coordinate 217,068 of NZ_JBHXAG010000013.1, forward strand.
CCGGTCCGGCAGGAAGACGCCCGCCATGACCATCATCAGCTGGGCGGAGGTGCCCAGCAGGACGGTGCGCAGGTGCAGGTTCATGCGGTGCAGCGCGTCGATGACCAGATCGCTGGAGCGGGCGAAATGCCATTCGGCGAGTTCGACGCCGGCGGGGCCGCCGTACTTTCCGTATTCGGGCTCGTACGGCTCGCGGGAGTACGAATTGTTCGGCCGCAGGTTCATCCGGCCGTCGGGGCCCATGAAGGCGGCACGGTCGCCTTCGGGGAACTCGATGTCGAACAGCGTGTTGTAGAACTCGTTGAGGAATCCGGAATCGACCTCGTAGAGGGCCGGGCGGGCCTTGAGGAAGGCGGCGACGGCCTCCTCGGCGCGGCGCCGCACCTCGGTCTGCGCTTCCGGCGTGGCGGGGCGCAGCCGCAGCCGCACGTGCGGGCCCTCCAGCCAGTAGTTGACGAAGAAGTGCCCGGCGAGCAGCCCGTCGGCGGTGAGCCCGGCGATCAGCGGCCGGACGCACTGCACCAGCAGGGGCTGCGGGTTGGCGGCGTAGAAGACGTGCACGGCCTGCCAGGCGCCGCGGGTGTCGGCGCGTGCGCCGGTGGTGGACGGGGTCATCTCGGACATCGCGTGCCGCCTTCCTGCTCTTCCTGGTCTGCTGCGTCTGCTGCGTATCGGGGCGTCGTGGTGAAGGTCTCGACGGCGAGTTCGGCGACGTGCGCGCCGCGCGCCGAGTGCACGTGCAGGCCTTCGGGGTCGGGGAGCATCTCGCGGAAGACGACCCGGTGGGCCGGATCGCGCAGCAGCGTCTCGAAGGCGGCCAGCGAGAGGAGGCTCGCGAAGTCCACATACTGCGGCTTGGCCCCGGCGGCCGAGGGACCGGCCGACACCGTCGCGAACACCTGCTCCGGCAGGCCGTGGGCGCGGCGCCAGCGCTGCCAGTCGAGGAAGTGCCCGGCCTCCCGCGCCCCCCGTACGGGCAGGTCGCCGGCGGTGGTGGTCCAGCTGCGGCGGCTCAGCACGACGTCGCCGTGGACCACCCTGGGCCGGGTGGTCACGTGGTCGCGCGCGGCGCCTTCCGGTACGCCCGCCCACACGTCGAGCGGTGACATCGACGACGGGGACAGCAGCAGGAGCGTGCGCGGGATCGCGGGCAGCGCGAGCGGCACCAGGTGGCCGAGGTAGACGGGGATCACCTCGCGGCCCAGCCGGCGCGAGCGCAGCACCACCCGTCCGGTCGCCGGCACGTGCTCGGCGTACAGGTCGTCCAGGTGCAGCCGGCGCTCCGGCGGGAGGGTGCCGCTCTCGCCGGGGCAGACGATCTCGTGTCCGGTCAGCCGGCCGTGCAGGTTGAGGTTGGTGGTGACGGGGCCGCCGGTGACCTCGGCGAGGACCGCTCCGGGCGGGGTGATCCGCTCCGCCGCGGCCCGCAGGGCGTCGGAGAGGTCCGCGCCCTCCCCGTCGTACACGTGGGTGAAGCGGCTGTAGGGGAAGGACAGTCCGCCGTACGAGCGGTTCAGCACGGTCAACGGGGTGCCGTCGGCGGGATCGCGGCCGAGCTGGAGGTGGTGGCAGCGCGGCGCGAACCCCGGTGTGATCGAATCGAGTTCGTCCGCGACCGCGGCGAGGTCCGATGCGCCGAGGCGCAGGACGGCCGTCCCGTCTCGGCCGTGCTCGGCCTCGTACGCCGCCCACGCGTGCCGCATCCGGGCGATGAACGTGCGGCGTGCCGCGTCCAGGGCGCGGATGCCCGGCAGGCCCAGCCAGTTCTCCTCCGCGACGTACTCGCCGCGCTCGTCGAAGGGCTTGCGCCGTGCGGTGAACGACAGGTACTGGTCGAAGAAGTCCTCGTGGAAGTCGTGCACCAGCCCGAGGAGGTCCTCGCAGCGGCCCCCGGCCCCGTACCGCGCGGTGAAGAACCCCTCGAAGGTGATCCGCTGGGCCAGGGTGAGGTCGAAGGCGGGCAGGATCCGCTCGACCGACCGCAGCGCGGTCCAGTCGCGTGGCGGGCAGGGCAGGTCGCTGCCGGCGCTGACGTCCTCGTAGAGCAGGGTCTGCGGCAGCGCCGCGTCCGGGGCGCCCAGCTCCTCCTGGGCGCGGTGCAGTCCACTGCGCAGCACCCGCAGCAGGTCGGCCCGCCCCGCGTACCCGGCGGCCGGGTAGCCGGCCAGGGCGGCGGCGGGCGCTTCGAGCAGGGCGGCGAGCCGGTCGGCCCAGGGCCGCTCCAGCGAGGTCAGCGCCTGCTGGAAGGAGCGCAGCGGGTCATGGCTGTGCACCTCGGTGTCCAGGAGGGGCACGCGCACCATGCCGAGCTGGAGGAGGGCGCAGACGTACGCCTCGCACTCCGCGGGGCCGGCTCCGTGCTCGGCCGCGAGCCAGTCGGTCAGTTCCCGGTGGCGCGGCTCTGGGCGCTCGGCGAACAGGTCGAGGAGCCGGTCGAGGGTGCCGCTGCGGCGCAGGTAGAACAGCCGGTCCTCGACGGCGTCGAAGGTGACCGCGGCCGCGTCGTCGCCCGCCGTCACGGAGCGCCGGACGTAGCGGATCCGGTCGTCCTCGTGGCCCCAGCCGGAGGCGAGGCGCAGCGGCAGGTCCCGGCGGCGCACGGGGTCGGCCAGGATCAGCTCGGCGAGCCGGGCCAGGACCACGACGTTGAGCCGTACGTGGCTGCTCCACGCGTCGGCCACCCGCATCGCGGCGGGGGCTTCGGTGCCGGGGGTGTCCGTGAAGTGTCCGGTGGCCACGGCGGTGAGGGTGCTGAACGGGCTCGTCTTGCAGGCCGTGCGGTACACGTACGACAGCAGGGACCGCTCCGCCTTGCGGGTCCGCCCGTTCTCCGCCCCTTCGGCGCGGGTGTAGGCGTCGAGCTGCCGTTCGAGCACCGGTGAGGCGAGCAGCAGGCCGCTGCGCAGGCGCTCGTCGGCGACCAGCTCGCGCAGCGCGGTCCGGTTGCGCGCCAGGTCGGCGGTGAGCAGCGAGGGACCCTCCGCCCGCAGCTTGTCCAGCAGGCGGCGCCGGTGCAGCCAGCCGGCGAGCTGCTCGGCGGCGCATTCGTCCACGGCGGCCACGGCCTCCACGGCGGTCTCGGTCGAGGCGTCGGGCCGGGCCGGCAGCCGGTCGTTGTGGATCTGGCGGCGCAGCCGCAGCAGGGCGCGGCGCTGGGCCGCGCCGGGTCCGTCCGGTGCCGGGTCGGTGGCGCCGACGGCAGCGTGGAGCACGTCTTCCAGCCTCTGGGCGCCCTGGCGCAGGCCGGTCTCGGCGTTGAGGACGTCCTCGGCCCAGCCGCGGGTGCCGTCGGCGCGCAGGGCGCGGACCTCGGTCAGGGCGAGTCCTGCGACGCGCAGCATGAAGCGGTCGCCCGCGTGCCACTCGGTGGTGTTCATCGTGCCGCTCCCCTCAGGCGATCTCGTGGCGGAAGTCGGCCGGACTCGGGCGTTCACGGCCGAGCAGCATGATCAACAGGGGCGCCTCGTCGGTGCCGGTCAGCCCCAGCTCCTCGATGTACGAGATGTTGTCGAAGCCGAGCGCCACCCCTGCGCCCAGGCCGAAGGCCGCGGCGGTGGTGTAGAAGGTCTGCGCGACGGCGCCGACGGCACCTCCCACGAGCCGGTAGCCGCGGTCGCCGACGCCGTCCAGTACGGCGGTGGTGCGCACCGTCGGGACGAGTACCGCGCCGGCCTGCTCCAGGTTGTAGTTGGAGAGGAAGTAGTTGCGCTGGAGGAAGGGGCCGGGCGGTCCCGGCTTGAGCAGGCGCAGGGTGTGCGCGGCCGGGTCGTAGGCGTACGCGCCCGGGGCGATGCCCTCGACGTGGTTGACGAAGGCGTACAGGGAGGTGAGGGACGGCCCGGCGGGGCGCTCGGCCTCGGTCCCGAACCGGGTGGCCGCGCAGTCGGCCAGCGCGGCGGCGAGCTGCCCGGCCGCGACCGGGCGGGAGGCGTCGAAGCGGCCGAAGCTGCTGCGGCGCTCGCGCAGGGCGCGGCCGGTGCCGACGGGCGGTGCGGGGGGAGCCGGGAGCGGCAGCGGATCGGCGCCGCGCGGCGGGTGGGCGGCCGCCGCGTCCAGGGCACCCGGCGCCGGGCGGTCGGCGGCCCGTCCGGCGGTGGCCTCGTGGATGCGCCGCAGCGCCTCGAACTCGATGACGCGGCGGGAGCGTTCGACATCCTGGTGGCGCGCGGAGGCGCCCGTCGCGCCGCCTTCGGCGGGTGTCGGCGCGCCCTCCCAGGTCAGCGGGACGACGGCGAAGACGCCCTCCTCCTCGGGGGCCACGCCCAGCAGCCGGGCCAGGCGCTCCTCGTCGAACCAGAGCAGCGGGTCGATCCGCAGCCCGTACCGCGCCGCCCACAGCCGCCAGGTCTGCACGAGCGCGCCCACGTCCATGCTGACGGCGTGGAAGGAGAAGCTGTTGTACTTGAAGGCGTTCTGCCAGTACTTGACGGTGAGGACGAGGTACTGCGCCGCCTGCCCGGCGGCGCCCGTCCCCGCGCCGAGCGCCTCCCGGACATCGCCCGTGACATCGCCCGTCAGGAGTCGGCGCAGCCCGTGCTGGTGCGGTGCGTAGTGGTAGAGGCCGGGGGTCAGGGGTCCGCCCGGTCCGGCCGCCCAGTGGACGGCCACCGGGTAGAGACCGCCGCCCGAAGCCGTGCCGCGCGACCAGTTCGCGTGGCGGTAGTGCGGCAGCGCCGCCAGGTCGGTGTTGGCCTGGACCGCGAGGCGCCGGCCGGTCAGCCCGCAGGAGTCCCGCAGCATCCCCGACAGCAGCGGCAGGGTGAAGCCGGGCGCGGGCGGCCCCGGCGCCGTGTGCGGGGGCCCGGCCGGTGAGGGGGGCAGGGGGAACGTCTCGGCGTCCGGGTGGAACTTGGCCTTGCGGGGCCGGTCGGCCCAGTCGGGGACGAAGTCGACGGGCTCCATCGGCACCCTGCCGCGGTGCATGATCTCGTGGGCGTAGACATGGGCGTGGCCCATGGGTCCTCCTGCGTTGGGGGCGGACACCGGCGGTGGCCGGTCAGGGGAAGGGGTGGGGTGCCGGGTTGAGGTCGCCGGGCTCCAGCGGGCGCTCGCGCAGACCGGCGGTGAACAGGCCGGTCCGCATCCGGGGCATGCCGAGCGCCCGCTGCCGGGACCATCCGAAGTCGATGGGGAGCAGGCCGGGGACGAGCACGCTCACGGTGTGCAGTCCCAGCCCCCGCTGCTCGGGCATCGTCTGGTCGACGACCACGACGTCGAACCCCTCGGCCGCGACCGCCGACACGCACCGCTCCAGGTCGTCGCGTACGTCGTCCGAGGCGGGCGCGCCCCACGCGTCGGGCCACTCCAGCTCGGCGACGGTCCGCGGGCGCTCGCGGCCGGGGCCGCGCAGCAGGAAGTCCGCGTGCGCGCCCATCTCCGGTACCCCGTAGACGAGCGGATGGTCGTGCAGCGCCGTGACCAGGTCGAAGTCGGCCGCCATGGCGCGCAGCCGGGTCTCGTCGCGTTCGGTGCGCCCGGGCAGGTTGACGGCGTCGGTGGCGATCTCGCATAGCGCCGAGGCCAGGGCGGACTCCGGGTCGAGGCCGGCGCCGGCGCCGAAGCACATCCGGCCGGGTCCGCCGTCGAACCGTTCGGCGACCGCCGTCACGACGGGGACGGGGAAGGTGATCCGGGTGTCGAAGAACCGGGCCCGGTAGCCGTACATCGCCAGTCGGTCGACCATCGCCCGGGTCGAGCGCCGGGAGCTGCTCGCCGGGTCGATCTCCGGCAGCGGCTGCCGTCCGTACCAGGTGAGCAGGAAGGCGTCGCGCTCGACGACCTCCATCAGGCCGAAGTAGGCGGCCTCGGCCAGGCTGCCGCCGGACGCGCAGCCGTTGGAGCTCTCCTGCACGAACCGGTTCTCCAGGCCCGGGGCGTGGTAGTACGTCAGGATCTCCGGGACCAGGCGGGGCACCCGGTCGCGCAGCGACCAGCCCCACACCCAGGCGATCTCCCGGTCCGGGTGGAAGGGGCGCACGCGCGGGTTGTCCCGGTGGAAGGCCTCGCTGTAGAGGCCGGTCTCCCGCGGGTCGACCGCGTCGGCGCCGAACCGCCTGAGGGAGCCGGTGACGCTCGTGGTCCGGGCGCGCGCCCGCATCCCGGCGTAGCGCTCCAGCCCCTCCAGGATCCCCACGTGTGCGCTGCGCGCGAAGGCGTCGGTGTGGCCGCCCCAGAACGTCTCGCGCAGGTATTCACCCGAGCGCATGGAGAAGCAGCCGATGGTCGCGGAGGTGGAGGTGGACGAGACGTCCTGGACGAGGGAGGGCCCCAGTGCCCCGCACAGCGGGTTCGCGAAGGCCGCCACGTCGATCCCGTACGACTCGACGGGCCGGGTACGGAACACCCCGGGCCGGTGTTTGGGCGCGGGCGGCAGTTCGGGCACGGCCGCGTCGGCGGTGTCCTCGTACGGGGTGGCGCAGAGCGGGCACTCCGGGTCGGGGACCAGCCGATAGCGGCGTACGAGGCCGGTCCGCAGGTCCAGCAGCCGGACGTCGGGGAAGACGCCGCCGGGCCCGGGGGCGCCGGGGCGGGGTTCCCCGGCGGCCGTGACCAGCGCGGCCAGCGCGTCGGCGGCGAAGGGGTGCGCGTACGGCCAGTCCCCGGCGGCCCGGGTGCCGCCGCCGAGTTCGAGGGCGTCGCGGAGGGCGACGGACCGCACCGCCTGCCAGCGGCGTTCCAGGCAGCGGGCGCAGCCGCCGGGCGGCCCGACGACCGCCTGGTGGCCGTACAGGTGCACGGGCACGGCCCGGGCGTCGGTGCTCCCGGGCACGGGCCGGGTGAAGGCGTCGTCGACACCGAGGGGGGTGAGCGTGACCGGGGGCCCGCCGAGCACGGCGAGGGCACGGCCCAGCCGTGCGGTGAAGCGGGCCGCGGCGCCGGGGCCGAGGACGTGGGAGAGGGCGGGGCCGCAGGCCGTCAGCCGATCAGTGGCCGTCAGCGCGTCCGTGGCCGTCAGCGGATCCGTGGTCGTCAGCCGGTCAGTGGTCGTCATCGCCCGGCTCCTGGGCGGTGGTCAGCAGCACTCTGGCGGTGTGGAGTCCGGCCGAGGCCAGGTCCGGGGTCCCGGTGGGTACGGCGCAGGCGTCGCGGCCCGCCGCCCGCAGCCGGTCCAGTACCTCGGACCAGTCGGCGGCGGCCCGGTCCGGGCCGGGGGTCCGGGCGCCGGGTGAGGTCGTGAGCGTCCGGGCGTCGAGGTCGGCCAGGAGCGGGTCACCGGTGTCGGCGCGCCCGCCGGGAGCGGCGTCGTCCCGCTCGTACTGGACGGCGCCCAGCAGGTCCCGCAGCGCGGTCACCGCCGAGGTCTGCCGGTCCAGGGCGGCGCCCACGGCCCAGCGTTCCCCGGCGCGGGCGAGCAGCACGTGTACGCCGGAGCGCGCCGCCTCGCCGAGGTCGAGGAGCTCGACGGGGAGCTCCAGGCGCTCCGCCGACCGTACGAGGAAGACGAGTTCGGCGTCGTGCGCGTCGTCGGTGGCGTCGGTGCCGGTATCGGTCAGCGGTAGCGGCGCTGCCGCGGCGCCGTGGACGGCCCGCAGCAGGGCGTCGTGGGCCAGGGCGGACAGCAGGCCCGCGGCGGCCGCGTCGGCGGGCGAGGGTCCGGCCCCGGCGCCGGCGCGGGTGCGTTCGAAGAGCCGGTCGGCGTTGTGGGGGCCGAAGGGGCGGACGGCGCCGGCGGGCACGAGCGCGGGCTCCTTCGTGACGAGGGAGACGGCCTGCTGCCAGGCGGTGGCCGTGCCGGGCAGACCGGAGGCGACGGTCAGCGAGCCCTCCGCGACCGCGCCCTCGCCCCGGGCGGCGACGCCGTACGCGGGGACGACGTGCTCGGCGTAGACCATTGCGGCGGCGTCCAGCGCCCGCATCCGGGCCCCGGCGACGTGGTGGACGTCGAAGGCCGTGATCGCCCGGGGGCCCGCGCGGCCGGTGCCGAGCTCGACCGCGCTCAGCTTGAGGGGGATCTGGGTCAGCGGTTCGTCGGCGTAGCGCGTGAAGACGCCGGTGTACGGGCGGACCAGTGCGGAGCGCCGGTTCAGCTCCTCCACCAGGGCGTCCGCTGCGCGTGCGGTCTCCAGGGTGGGCAGGGCGGGGGCCGCGCCGGTACCTGCCTCTGCGAGGTCCACGGGGGCCGCGGGCCGGTGGGCGGACTCGGCGGCCGGGGCGCAGAAGGGGCAGCGAGGGTGGGCGTGGAGCGGCTCGGCCGTGACATCGAGGGAGGCCATGTCCTGCACGATCACCTGACCGGCGGTCTCGGCGGGCAGGGCGCCGGAGGTGGTGCGGAAGACCTCGTAGCCCAGCAGGTTGCCGATCATGGCGGCCAGCGGACGCCCGGGCTCTGGGCCGGACGCGGCGGGCCCGCCGGGCAGGGCCAGGGTGCTCCACAGGTCGGCAGCGGCCGCGGCGGCGCCGTCGCGGCCGGCGGCGGCGCCGAGCCGGAGCGCGGCGCAGGCCCAGCAGCCGGGGGTGCCGGAGGTCATGAGCGGTCCGATGACGGCGTCGGCGCCGTACGACCAGGCCGGCAGGAGGGTGCGGCCGGCCGGGATGCCGGCGCGCAGCAGAGGCAGCAGGCGGGCGGGCGCGGTGCGGCCGCCGGTGACGACCACGAGGTCGTAGTCGGACAGTTCGGGCCAGGCGGGTTCCCGTCCCGGGGCCGTCGGCACGGTGCGGAGCTCGACCGGGCAGCCGTCGGCGACGGCCTCGGCCACCTCGGCGTCGAGGGCGGGGGTGCCCGGTACGGGGGTGCCGGAGGCGGGCGGGGCGGAGGCGGGCGTGGCGAGGGCCGGTGTCACGCCGACGACCGCGCAGCCGTTGCGTATCAGGCTCGACGCGCACCAGCGGGCGATGTCGTCGTCGCCGAGGACGGCCACCCGGGTGTGGCGGAAGCGCAGGAAGCGGGCCTCGGCGTCGTCGGAGTAGTGGTCGGCGTAGGCGATCTGCGGGGCGTACCGGCGGGCCACGTCCGGGTCGGGCGCCGCCTGGCCGGCCGCGGGCTCGGCCGGGGTGGTGACGGGCCGGGCGAAGTCCCGTTCGTACAGGGTCCGGACGAGTTCGCCGACCATCGTCTGTTGCGCTTCGCCGAGGCCCCGGCACAGGTCGGCGACGGAGTGCTCGCCGGTGAGGTGGGGGACGATCAGCGTCGCGAAGCGGTAGGCGGACTTGGCCGTGAGGCGGAAGCCGCCGTCCGCGTTGTGGAACAGCACGCCGTCGGGCGTCTCGGTGAACAGCACGTCGCGGCGGATCCGGGGACGGGTCGCGGCAACGGCTTCGTAGCTGGCGTGGGCCATGGGAACACCCCTGGGTGCGGTCTGGGCGGGATCAGGGAGGGAGCAGCCTGGAACGGGGGAGGGAGCCAACAGCGGGGAGGCGTGCGGTGCGGGGACGGAGGACGGGTGCGGGGCGGGGCGGGGACGGAAGACGGGTGCGGGGCGGGGCGGCGCGGGCCGGTGCGGGCGGTGCGGACGGTGCGGGCCGGTGCGCGGTCAGCGCGGCGCGGCCGGGACCGCCGTCTCGTGCGTGCGCACGCGCCAACGCGCGTAGATGCGGAGCAGGTCGTGGAGGCGGTAGGGGCCGGGCGGCCCGTCCTCCAACAGCCCCGCCTCCACGAGCTGTTCGAGTACGGATTCACTCTCCCCGGCCGACGGCTCCGCGGCGGCTCCGCCTGCGCCCAGCCGGAAGAACGCCTCCCGCAGCTCGGGGGCCAGTGCGTCGAGGGCCTGCCCCAGCACCTCGGGGACGGAGAGCCCGGCGTCCTCCGCGAGCGCCAGCCGTGCGGGGGGATCCTCCGCGAGCCAGGCCGCGCAGTCCGCGACGGACAGGCCGGGCCGGGTCAGCAGCCGTCCCGCGGCGATCCGCAGGGCCAGCGGGAAGTGCCCGCACACGGAGGCCAGTTCACGGGTTGCGGCGGGCTCCGCCGCGATCCGTTCCGGGCCGACGAGCCCGGCGAGGAGCCCGTACGCCTCGGCCGGCCGGAGCACGTCGAGGCGGTGCACGGCGCCGCCGTGCGTGGCGACGACCGCGGCCAGTTGGCGCCTGCTGGTCACGAGGACGGCGGCGTCCTGCGCGACGGGCAGCAGCGGCAGCACCTGCCAGGCGCCGGCCGCACCGTCCAGGACGATCAGGCAGCGGCCGGGGGCCGCTTCCGGCAGGAGCCGCGCCGCCTCCTCGACGGCGACCGGGGTCCCGTCCGGCCGGGCCAGCTGAAGGGTGAACACACCGCCGGGGAAGGCCTCCTGCACCTCGTGGGCGGTCTGGCGGGCGAGCGCGGACTTGCCGATGCCCGGCGCTCCCGAGACGACGACCAGGCGCGGTCCACCGGCGGCGGTGAGCCGGGCGGCCATGGCCCTGCGGTCGGCGTCACGCCCGGCGAAGGCCGGGACGGGCGGCAGCGCGCGGACCGGCCGACCCGCGGCGGACGCGCCGGCGGGCAGCGCGGGTGCTCCTGCCGCGGTCGCGGTGCGCGCGGGCCGCGGCGGGGCGGGCGCCAGCTCCTCGGCGCGCAGGATGGCGAGTTCCAGGCGGCGCAGTCCCGGTCCGGGGTCGATGCCGAGTTCGTCCCGCAGCCGGTCGCGCACCGTGCGGTACTCGGCGAGCGCCTCGGCCTGCCGCCCGGTGCGGTAGAGCGCCTCGACGAGCTGCTCGGTGAAGCGTTCGCGCACCGGGTGCCGGCGTGCGCTCTCGTACAGGTCGACCAGGACCTGATGGCAGTTTCCGGCGGCGAGTTCGAGGTCGCAGACCCGTTCCAGCACCCGCAGCCGCTCCTGTTCGAGGGCGGGCACCGCGTCGTGCTGGAGCATGCGCGAGGCGACGTTGGCGAGGGGCTGCCCCTGCCAGAGGGAGAGCGCCTCGCGCAGCCGGTAGAGCTCCTCCCCCGGGTCGCCCGCCGCTGCGGCCCCGGCCGCGAGCGTGCGGAAGTGGACGAGGTCGAGGGTCTCGGTGTCGCTGCGCATCCGGTACCCGCCCGGTACGGCCTCGATGGTGGTCGCGGATATGCCGTACTCGGCGAACAGCCGGCGCAGCCGCAGGACACACGTCTGCAGTGCGGCGCGGGCCGTGGCGGGCGGTTCCTCGTCCCACACGGCGCGCAGCAGGTAGGCGGCCGACACCACCGTGTTCGGGTGCAGCAGAAGGGCGGCGAGGAGACTGGTCGGCTTGGACGGTTTGAGAACGACGGTTTCGGGGCCGTGCGCGATGCTCAGGGGCCCCAAAAGCTGGAACCGGATGATTGATCCCCCGTGTCGGGACACGCATTCCCCCAATGGGGAGCGCGGCGGGGGCGGTGGTCTGCCGGTTCTGCGGGGCCGTCACACGCCGGAAATAGTCCGGACCAATCCCGAAGTTGCCGTCCGCCCCCGTTGGGTGGTGAATAACGGGAACACTACATAACGGATCTTGTGGAAGTCGAGCCGACGGATGGCCCAATTCCTTCCCGTCGACCTTTTCTCCCTTCTCCGTAACCCGGACGCTTCAAGGAGTTACCGCCGGTTCGTCAAAACCGTTAAGCGGTAAACGAATTACTGTGGCGGCGCCATCCAAGCACGATGTCGTGATCCAATTAAGGTGCATAACACGCCACTGATATGGCCGATCTTTATCCCCGTCGCGGGGGCCGCCCTCCGAACTGCCGGAAGCGGCGGTTCACAGGTGCTCAGCCGGGGTTCGCGGTGCGCGCGTGCTCCCCGGACGCCGGCTCAGGCGGAGGTGCGAGCGGGGAGCGCGCGCACGCCGAACCACTGCTCGGCGCCGTACTCCACGAACCGCTCCGCCTCGGTGAACTCCAGCTTCGCCGCGAGGCGCATCGCGCGGTCGTTGGCGCTTTGGGTGCACAGCACGACGGGCTCGCCGGGACGTACGCCGGCGAGCCAGTCGAGGACCGCCGCGCATGCCTCGGCGGCGTACCCGCGGCCCCAGGCCTGCGGCAGGAACATGTAGCCGAGTTCGGTCTCCCCGCCTTCCGGGCGGACGTGTCCGGGACGCCCCGCGTCGCGCGGGTCGAGCGTGACCATGCCGATCATCGCTCCGTCGAGGTCGACCACGAAGAAGCCCGGACGCCGGCCGGGCAGCTCGGGCACCGCACGCTCCAGTTCCTCACGCGGGCGAGAGCCGCCGACGTACGCGCCCACCTCCGGCGAGGCGAACAGGTCGACGAACGCCGCACGGTCCCGCGCCTCGGACTCGCGCAGCACGAGCCGCTCGGTCCGTATCGGGGCGGTCGGCCAGGCCACGTGATCGAGTCCGGTCATGAGCGTCAACGTATCGCAACCTCGGCGCACCGGTCGGGTCAGTCAGGCCCTCAGTCGGGCCACGTGCCGGTGAGCCGGCGGACGGCCACGGCTCCGCCCCGGTCGATGGACGCCTTGACCACGGCGAAGACGGCGCCCTGCAGGACCGCGGCGATGAGGATCTCCCGCCACGACCGGTCCTCGTCGGTGGCGTTCGGCGCGTCGCCCTCGTGGCCGAGCCTCTTCCACACCTGTTTGAACGCGGCGCCGGCCAGCGCGCCTCCGAGGGCGCCGAGAGCCAGCCCCACGGGCTTGTACGCGACTGCCGAAGCCTTCATCAGTGCCTCCTCAGGACGGGTCCGCGTGCGCTTCTCCCCGGCGCCTGCCCGCTCCGACGCGCGCCTAACGCCCGGCCGACGCGCGACTGGCGCCCGGCCCCGGCTCAGCCCCCGGAGTCCGCCAGCTGCCGCTCCGCCGTCTCCAGCAGCATCTCCAGGGCGACCGGGTAGGCGCTGTGCGGCATACGGGCGGCCAGCAGCCCGGCGGTGGCCGCGATGTTCGGGTACGCGTCGGCCGGCAGCCGGGCGTACGTCGACTCCCACCGCTCCTCGTCCGACGCGCGGGCCTGGGCCGTCAGCGCGAGCGGGCCCGCGTCGAGCGCCGCGAAGGCCAGGCTCTGGTCGATGTAGGCGTGGTAGATCCGCACCGCGTCCCCGTCGCCGAAGCCCGCCCCGCGCAGGATGCCCAGGATCGCCTCGTCGGCCGCGATCTCGCGCGGCCGGCCGGTCACCCGGCTCGCGGTCAGCAGCGCGGCCTGCGGGTGGGCGAGGTAGGCGCCGTGGATGCGCAGTCCGAGGGCGCGCAGGTCCTCGCGCCACCGGCCGGTCGGGGCCCAGCCGGCGAGCGCCCGGCCGATCAGCTCCTCGCCGATGGCGAGGGTGAGGCCGTCCATGCCCTCGAAGTACCGGTAGAGCGTGCTGGGGTCCGCGCCGAGGGCGGCGCCGAGCCGCCGGGCGGACAGGCCCGCGCTGCCGTGCTCGCGCACCATCCGCAGCGCCGTCTCGACGATCAGGCGCTCGGAGAGCACCGTCCCCCTGCGGGTCGGCCGCCGCCGCCTGCGCGCCTCCTCGGGAACCACGTCCTTCGCCACGCCGCCCGCCTCCGTAACGTCCCGGCCTTATGCCAACACCATTGACCTTAACTCGGGGCGCCCGGTTCCATCAGCCCCCTGAGGCGCACGCCTCGCCGAGATAAGGACCAAGACATGCGTGTTCTGCTTGTGGGTGCCGGCGGTGTCGGGAGCGCGATCACCAAGATCGCCGCCCGTCGTGACTTCTTCGACCACTTCGTCGTCGCCGACTACGACCCGGCCCGCGCGCAGGCCGCGGTCACGGCCCTGGGCGCCGACGAGCAGCGGTTCAGCGCCTGCCGCGTCGACGCCTCCGACGAGGCGGCGGTGACCGGGCTGCTGACCGAGCACGGGTGCGACGTACTGATGAACGCCACCGACCCGCGCTTCGTGATGCCGCTGTTCAACGCCGCGCTGGCGGCGGGCAGCCACTACGTCGACATGGCCATGTCCCTCTCCCGTCCGCACCCGGACCACCCGCACGCCGAGTGCGGGGTGAAGCTCGGCGACGAGCAGTTCGAGCGGGCCGCGGACTGGGAGAAGTCCGGCCGCCTCGCGCTCGTCGGCATGGGCGTGGAGCCCGGCCTGTCGGACGTCTTCGCCCGCTACGCGGCCGACGAGCTCTTCGACGACATCGAGGAGATCGGCATCCGCGACGGCGCGAACCTGACCGTCGAGGGCTACGACTTCGCCCCGTCCTTCAACATCTGGACGACGATCGAGGAGTGCCTGAACCCTCCGGTGGTGTACGAGAGCGGGCGCGGCTGGTTCACCACCGAGCCGTTCAGCGAGCCGGAGGTCTTCGACTTCCCCGAGGGCATCGGGCCGGTCGAGTGCGTCAACGTCGAGCACGAGGAGGTGCTGCTGGTCCCGCGCTGGGTCGGCGCCCGCCGGGTGACGTTCAAGTACGGCCTGGGCGACGACTTCATCGGCAAGCTCAAGGCCCTGCACGCGCTGGGCCTGGACTCCACCGCCCGGGTCCCGGTCCGCGGCGAGGACGGCGCCGAGGTCCGGGTCTCGCCGCGCGACGTGGTCGCCGCCTGCCTTCCCGACCCGGCGACGCTCGGGGACCGGATGACCGGCAAGACCTGCGCCGGCACCTGGGTCAGGGGCACCAAGGACGGCCGGCCGCGCGAGGTGTACCTCTACCACGTGGTCGACAACCAGTGGTCGATGCGCGAGTACGACTCCCAGGCCGTCGTCTGGCAGACCGCCGTGAACCCGGTGGTGGCGCTCGAACTCCTCGCGACCGGCGTGTGGTCCGGGGCCGGGGTCCTGGGCCCCGAGGCCCTGCCGCCGGTACCGTTCCTCGACCTGCTGACGGCGTACGGCTCGCCCTGGGCGGTACGCGAGCAGGGACCCACCCCCGCTCAAGGCCCCACCCCCGCTCCGGGCCGCTGACACCGCCCGCTGCGCCCGCAACGCCCGCCGGACGGAACCGGATTGATCATCTTTGGCGTCTTTGTCACCACGTAGCCGTCAAAGGGAGAGGAGAGGCGACGTGGAGCAGACCCGTCGTGCCGTACTGACTCTGGGAGCGGGAGTGGCGCTGGGCGCGGCCCTGCCGGCGGGCGCGGCCCGTGCGGCGACGCCCGGCGGGGAGGGCGAGGCCGTGCGGCGGCTGCGCGCGCTGGAGCGCGAGTACGGCGCGCGGGTGGGGGCGTACGCGCGGGACACGGGCACGGGCCGGACGGTGCGGTACCGCGCCGACGAGCTGTTCCCCATGTGCTCGGTGTTCAAGGCGCCGGCCGCGGCGGCCGTCATGCGGGACCTGGACCGCGACGGCGCGTTCCTCGCCCGGCGGATCCGCTACACGCGGGGCGACGTCACCGGCGCGGGCGGCGGCTCGGTGACCGAGCTGCCGGAGAACATCGCCCACGGGCTGACGGTGGCCGAGCTGTGCTCGGCCGCCATCGCCCAGAGCGACAACTGCGCCGCGAACCTGCTGCTGCGCGAGCTGGGCGGGCCCACGGCGATCACCCGTTTCTGCCGTTCCGTCGGGGACCGCACGACACGGCTCGACCGGTGGGAGCCCGAGCTGAACTCGGCCGAGCCGTCGCGGGTGACCGACACCACCAGCCCCCGGGCCATCGCGCGCACGTACGGGCGGCTCGTGCTCGGCGACGCGCTCGTCCCGCGGCACCGGGAGCTCCTGACACGGTGGCTGGTGTCCAACACGACGAGCGGCGAGCGGTTCCGCGCCGGGTTGCCCCGCGACTGGGTGATCGGGGACAAGACGGGCGCCGGGTCGTACGGGACCAACAACAACGTGGGCATCGCCTGGCCGCCCGGGCGGCCGCCCGTGGAGCTGGCCGTGCTGACCACCAAGCCGGACGCGGCCGCGCCGCGCGAGAACGCCCTGGTCGCCCGGGCGGCCGAAGTGCTGGCGGCGGCACTCACCTGAGGCGCGGGCGGCGGCGCTCACCTGAGGCGCGGGCGGCGGCCTGCGACCGCGGGACGACAGTACCCCTGCGCCCGGCGCCGCTCACCCGTGCGGGGTCCGAGGTGTGCCGGACCCCGCCGTGGGCAGGCGGATGGCATGAGCGTGTACGTCGGCACCTCCGGGTGGCAGTACCGCGACTGGTCGGGCGTCCTGTATCCGCCGGACCGGCCGCAGCGCCTGTGGCTGGAGGAGTACACCGGTCATTTCCGCACCGTGGAGAGCAACGCCGCCTTCTACCGGCTGCCGACACCCGAGACGTTCGCCCAGTGGCGTGCCCGCACGCCGCCCGGTTTCGTCATGGCCGTCAAGGCCAGCCGCTTCCTGACGCACGTCAAACGCCTGCGCGAGCCCGCCGAGCCGGTTCACCGCCTCATGGCGCACGCCGCGTCCCTGGGCGACCGGCTCGGACCGGTCCTGCTCCAGCTGCCGCCCACACTGCGAGCCGATCCGGCCGCCCTCGACGCGTGCCTGGCCTGCTTCCCGGCCGGTACGCGTGTCGCGGTCGAGCCCCGGCACGAGTCCTGGTGGACCCAGGACGTGCGCTCGGTCCTGACCGACCGCGGCGCAGCCCTGTGCTGGGCCGACCGCGGATCGCGGCCCGTGACACCCCTGTGGCGCACCGCGGACTGGGGATACGTGCGGTTCCACGCGGGCCGCGCCCGGCCGGCTCCCCGCTACGGCCGGACGGCCCTGCGCACCTGGGCGGCCCGGATCGCGGACACCTGGCCGGCGGGCGCGGACGTCTTCGCGTACTTCAACAACGACGCGGGCGGAGCGGCCGTGGCCGACGCCCGGGCGTTCGTCAAGCTGGTGCCGTCCCCTGCATGGGGGCCGTCCCGGGCGCACGCCGGCGCATGACGTCGGGGTGCGCCCGGAATTCCCGCTACCGCGGAGGCCGCCGACGGCCGTGTCAGCGACCGACTCGTCCACACCGTCAACCGGCCCACAATCCACTGATCTTGGCGGTACCGTGCTGCTCCAGCGGGCTGACGTGGCGCCTTCGAAATGCCACGATGGTCCGTGCTTCAACAGTGTGCCGTTCGGGACGCTACGAAAGCGGCGCCGGCGTGACCCGGAGGGCGGCCCTACCCCACGAAAGGGCGGACACCCATGCGCGTTATACCCTTCGTATGGCCCTTAGGCAGCGGCCGCGGCGCGGCCGCGGACGACGCGGTGCGGCTCTACTACAGCCGCAAGACACAGGAGATACTGCACAAGTACGGTCCGGGCCCACGCGTCCACTTCCATGTGGGGCTGTATCCGGACGGCCCACCGGACACCACCGTCGCGCAGGGCACGCTGAAGCAGAGCCTGCTCGACGCGCAGGAGCGGATAGTCGACCACGCGGCCCGTTCGTGGGGCGCGTACGAGGCCCCTCCCCGGCGGCTGCTCGACATCGGCTGCGGCCTGGGCGGCACCTCGCTGTACTGGGCGCAGGAGCACGGGGCGTCGGTCACCAGTCTCACCATCACACCCGAACACCTCCCTATCGTCCGGGACTTCGCCCGTCAGGCCGGACTCGCGGAGCGCGTGGAGCCCGTACTTGCGGACGTCCACGACCTCGACCAGACCCGCGTCTACGACGCCGTCTACGCCAACGAGAGCAGCGGATACACCGACCGGGCCCGGCTGTTCGAGGTCGTCGCCAAGGCCCTCGTACCCGGGGGCTGGTTCGGGATCCAGGAGCACTTCGTGGGCGCGTCCGAGTGGCGGGAGTTCATGGACGGCTACTACAGAACGCGGCTGGGCCGGCGCTGCGACTACCTGGCCGCGGCCGAGGCGGCCGGCTTCGAGCTGGTGCAGGACGAGGACGTGACGGATGCGGTGGCCGAGTTCTGGGTGCAGTCCATGGCCTGGAACACCGCCGAACTCGACCGGCTGAGAGCGGGCTCCGGCGCCGAACCCGGAGCCTGGACCGCCGACCGGCTCGAAGAGTCGACGATCGCGCACAGCAAGTTCTTCCGGCTGTGGCGTGACCACGCGGTCGAGACGCGGCTGCTGCGCTTCCGGGTCGGCGGTGGCCGATGACCATGCCGCCACGGCCCTCGCTCCTGGGCAGGGGGCTGCCGCCCTTCTACTGCCCCCTGCCGCGCGACCTCGTCCATCCCGACGCGAAGGAGGTGGAAGCCCGGGCGGTCGAGTGGCTCGACGCCTTCGGCCTGTACCCCGACCCGGTCGAGCGCGCATGGGGGCTCGCCACCCACAGCGCCGACTTCTCCTGCCGGATCATCCCCGACGGGGACGCGGAAGCCGTCCTGCTGTTCACCGAGTGGAACTACTGGGCCAACGCCGTCGACGACTGGCAGGATTCCGGTTCCGACGAGGTGGGGACGGCGGCCGTCGTCGAACACGGGGCACGGCTGCTGCGCACCATCGAGGACCCCGGGGCGTCCCTGCTGCCCGAGGGGCCCATGAACCGCGCGCTGCTGGACCTGGTCGGCCGCACCCACGCCCTGCTCACCCCCTACGAGCTGCGCAGATTCGTCGAGGGGACGCGGGACTGGCTGCTCGGGGCGGCCTGGCGCGCCGCCCGGGCGGAGGAGAGATCGATGCCGGGGCTGAACGACTTCGTCGCCATGGGGCCGCTCGCGAACGGCACGCGGTTCTCGCTGACCTGGTCGGACGTCGCCCGCCGGGACCGGCTGCCGGCGGACGTCCTGTGCTCTCCCGCCCTGACGGCCCTCACGGACGCGGCCGGTTTCGTCGTCAGCGCCGACAACGACCTCTTCTCCTACGACAAGGACGACCACCTGGAACCGCGCGAGGTGAACCTCGTCAACGTCCTCGCCCATCGGGAGGGCTGCTCCCCGGCCGAGGCGGTACCTCTCGCCGTGGCGTTGCGTGACCGGGTGATGGTCCTCTTCCTCCGGCTGCGGGCACGACTGGAGCACGGCGCGGACCGTGAACTGCGCCGACACCTGGCGGCGTTGGGCCACTACGTCGCCGGCTGCATCGCGTGGCAGACCCGTGCGCCCCGGTACGCCAGCCCGCGCAACCGCTACGAACTGCCCGTCATGGAGGCCGCGTTCACGGTCCGGTTCGCCGACGGCCCCAGCGACACGGGGACCGAGCCGCCGGACCTGCCGGCCCTGGCGGCCTGGTGGCGGCACCTGCGCGACTGAGCGACGAACACAGGGCCCCGGCCGTACGGCCGGGGCCCTGTGGGGAGCGGCAGGCTCAGCGGCGGCCGAACAGCCGGCGCCACCAGCTCACGCCACGGCGCCTGCGGCCGCCGCCGGCGGCGGCGACCGCGGGGGGCGCTGCCGGCTGCGGCGGGATCACCGGGTGGACGGGGTGCCCGGCGGGCTGCTCCACCGGGAGCTGCGGGGCCGGGGCCGGTACCGAGCGCGGGGCGAACCGTACCGGCAGGGACAGCAGGTGCCGTGACATCAGGGTGCCCCGCCACTGGAGCTCGCTCGCGTCGACGGCCAGCTGGATGTCGGGCAGCCGGTCCAGCAGGACCTCGATGCCGGTGTCCGCGATGGCGCGCCCGATGTCCTGGCCCGGGCACTCGTGCGGACCGCTGCTGAAGGCCAGGTGGGAGCGGTTGCCGTGGACGGACGCGGCCGGGTCGGGCCGGATCTGCGGATCGGCGTTGCCCGCGGCCAGGCCGAGCAGGATCATGTCCCCGGCCTTCAGCTGCTGGCCGCCGAGCACGGTGTCCCCGGTGGCCCAGCGCCCGATGATCGTGTTGATCGGCGGGTCGTCCCAGAGGACCTGCTCCAGGGCGTCGGGCAGGGTCATGTGGCCTCCGGAGAGGCTCGCCCTGAACCGCGGGTCGGTCAGCACGGTGCGCAGCGTGTTGGCGATCAGGTTGGCGGTGGTCTCGTACGCCGCGATCAGCACGACGCGCAGGTGCATGAGCACTTCGGTGTCGGTGAGGTCCGCGGGGTGCTCGATCAGCCAGGAGGCGAGGTCGCGGGCCGGCTTGGCCTTGCGCTCCACGACCAGGTTCTCCAGCGTGGTGGTGACGTACCGGTCGCTCTGGAGGGCCGTCTCCGTCCCCTGGAGCATGTCGCGCGCCGCGTTGACCAGCAGCGGCCCGTGTTCGTCGGGGGCGCCGATGAGCTGCGTCATGACCAGCATGGGGAGCTGGTCGGAGAAGGCGGGCACCAGGTCGGCGTACCCCTCGGCCGCGATCTGGTCGACGAGCTGGTTGGCGAAGCGCGTCACGTAGCGGCGGATGCCGCGCTTGTCGAAGCGTTCCAGGGACTCCACCACGGCTGCGCGCAGCCGCTCGTGGACGGGGCCGTCGGTGAAGTTGCACACCGGCACCCACGAGACCATGGGCCCGAGCGGGGTGTCGGCCGGCACCCGGCCCTCCCTCAGGTCGCGCCAGCCCCGGGGGTCGCGGGCGAAGAGCGACGACGTGCGGGCGACGTCCAGGTTCTCCCGGTGGCCCAGGACCAGCCACGCCGGGAGGTCCCCGCTCACCAGGACCGGGGCCACCTGGCCGTACTCGGCCCGCAGCTTCTCGTACAGGGCGAAGGGGTCCGCCTCGGCTTCCGCTCCGTGCAGGCGGTACAGGCCGCCCGCGGTCGCCGCGGCGTGGGCGGGGCACTGGGGCGGTGGGGTGGGGGTGGTGCTCACATTGCCTCCTGGGTGGCTGCCTGGGAGTGCAGGTAGCGCATGAGGGTCAGCAGGACGTCGCGGGACGATTCCCGCCTTCTGGCGTCGCAGACGAGGATCGGGACGGCGGGCGGCAGGTCGAGGGCCTCGCGCAGCTCCTCCAGCGGATGCTCTGGCGCGCCGGGGAAGGAGTTGACGGCCACGACGAAGGGGACGCCGCGTTCCTCCAGCCGTCCGATGACGTCGAAGCTGATCTCCAGCCGACGGGTGTCGAGGAGTACGACGGCTCCGAGCGCGCCTTCGAACAGCCCGCGCCACAGGAACCAGAAGCGCTCCTGGCCGGGTGTCCCGAACATGTACAGGACGAGTTCGTCGTTGATGCTGATGCGGCCGAAGTCCATGGCCACGGTGGTGGTGATCTTGCGGGCGACGCCCCAGGTGTCGTCGACGCCGACACCGGCCCTGGTCATCGTCTCCTCGGTGGTCAGCGGCTTGATCTCGCTGACCGCACCGACCATCGTCGTCTTGCCCACGCCGAAGCCGCCGACGATGACGACCTTCACGGCCGCCGCGGCCGTCTGCGGCAGTATGTCCGCCTCGCGCGGCCCGGCGGGCGGGTCAGAGCTTCTGAAGTCCATCGATCACTGCCTCGATCAGAGCAAGGTCGGGTAGCTGCGCGGTGGGAATGGGCGGGCGGACGTGCACGCGTTGGGCGGCCATCAGGTCTCCGACCAGCACGGTGACGACGCTCACGGGCAGGCCTACGTACGCGGCGATCTCGGCCACCGACAGCGGTGACTGGCACATCCGCAGGATGGAGGCCTGCTCGGGTTGCATCTCCGGCCGGGGAGGCCCTTTGGCCACCACTAAGGTCACGAGGTCCAGCCGGACGGAGGTGGAGGGCCCACTGCGTCCGCCGGTGATGACATAGAGCCGTTCGGGACTGGCGTCCTCCCAGCTTGCGGGCGGCTCTTTCACGCGGGCTGCCCGTCATGCCGCGGCGGGCTGCTCAGGTGGTCCCCCATTCGGGTCACCAGGTTGCGCATCTGCGCGCCCATCAGGCCCGCGTCGACACCCTCGTCGGCGAGGACCGCGAGGTAGGAGCCGTCTCCGGCGGCCATCAGGTAGAAGAACCCGCCGTCCATCTCGATCACGACCAGCCGCATTCTGCCCTCGGAGCTGGGCAGTTCGGCGGCCACCGCTCCGGCGAGGCTCTGCAGGCCCGCGCAGGCGGCCGCCAGGCGGTCGGCGGTGTCCGTCTCGGCCCCGTACTGCGCCACGCAGAGCCCGTCCGCGGACAGGACGATCACGTGCCGCGTCTGCGGCACTCCGGCTGCCAGATCCTTGAGCATCCAGTCCATGCTGCTTCGCTGAGTCATCACTGTTTACGCCCCTTTGGTCGCTGAACCCGACGAGTCCTGGGCGCCCGGTGCGTCCTGGCCGGGCTCACCGGCCAGTCCGCTGTGGAACGCCTCCAGCCACATTCCGGGGCCGTTTTCGTCCGCCGCCTGCGCCCTCGCGGCCGGCCGGACGTCGGAGGTGGTGACGCGGTCCTTCCGGCGCCGCTGCGGCAGACCCGTCGCGGTGCGTTCGGAGGCCGGCCCGCCGCCGGCGGGAGTCGGCCCGGGCATCGGCCCGGACAACGGCGCCGGAGCCGGCCGGGGCACGGACACGCCGACGGACGACGCGTCGACGGGGTGCTCGCGCGGTGTGGCGGACACCGCCCTGGGCCCCGAGGAGGAGCCGATGCCGTGCGCGAGACCGGTCGCCGCGGACGCGGTGGTGATCAGGTGCTGCGGCACGATGACCACGGCGCGGACGCCGCCGTACGCCGAGGAGCGCAGCGACACCTGGAACCCGTACGCCTGCGCCAGTCGGCCGACCACGGCCAGGCCTAGCCGCGGCGTCTCGCCCAGGTCGTTGAGGTCGATGCCGGACTGTGCCTGCGCCAGCATCCTCTCGGCGCGGGCGCGGGCCTCCTCGCTCATGCTGAGGCCGCCGTCCTCGATCTCCACGGCGATGCCCGACTGCACCTCGACGGCGGTCAGGTGGACCCGGGTGTGCGGCGGGGAGTAGCGGGTGGCGTTGTCCAGCAGCTCCGCGAGGGTGTGGATCAGCGGTTCGACGACCGGGCCGACGACGGCGACCTCGGTGACCGAGTGGAGTTCCACGCGCTGGTAGTCGATGATCCGCGACATCGCGCCGCGCATCACGCTGTAGAGGGTGACGGCCCTGCTCCACTGCCGGCCGGGGCGCGCACCGCCGAGGACCGAGATGGAATCGGCGAGCCTGCCGATGAGGGCGGTGCCGTGGTCGAGTCGCAGGAGGTCGCCGAACACGTCCGGGTTGCGGCCGTGCCGGTCCTCCATCTCCCGCATCTCGTGGGCCTGCTGGTGGACGATCGCCTGTACGCGGCGGGCGACGTTCACGAAGGCCCGCTGCGCCGAGTCGCGCAGGCTCTCCTCGTTGTCGACGGCGTCGATGACGTGGGTCAGTACGTCCTGGAGGGCGGTCCTGAAGCGGGGGGTGAGGGCGGCGTCGTTGCCCCAGCGGTTGCCGTGCCCGGCGCGGCCGCCCAGGGAGGTGAGCACCTCCTCGGCCACCTCGCCCCGGCGCAGTCGCTCGATGGCCTCGGGGAGCACGACGGCGGACAGTCGGGTCGCCTCGGTCTCCTGGCGGGCCAGGGTGTGCTGGAGTGCGGCGATCTGGGCGCCGCGGGCGGCGAGCGCGCGGCCGCGCCGTAAGGCTTCCACGAACACCGTGGCGGCGCACAGGGCGCCGGCGGCGACCAGGATGGTGCCGACCGGCTCGGAGGAGGAAACAAGCGCCCCGACCAGGCAGACGGCGGCCAGGGATCCGATCACGGGCAGTGCCCGGCCTGCCCCCACCTCCGGGCGGACCGTTTCGGGTGGAATGTCTCTTTGCTCCATCGACGTCCTCGAATTATCGGAAAAGGGTTACCTTCTGATCGGTGGGGGGAGCATAACTAGGCCCAACTGCACGCACGGGCGCTTTCGTTGGAGTTCATCGGACCGAAGGAACCGTTTTGCGTCATATCCGGCGCCGCTTTCCGGCCGTCACGCCGGGCGGTCCTCGGCGGCGGGCGACGTAAAGGGAGGTCGACGGCCCACCGGCGCCCTCGGCGGCACGGGCCTCCACCCCAGGATCCCCGCGGGCGCCGGCCGCGCCGCCCGTGCGCCGGGTGGCGCCCCGGGCGGAAATCCGCTAGTGCCGCGCCAGGCAGCGTTTGCCCGTCAGGAGCGGCGTCCGGTGCGTGCTCTCGGCGTGCCGGCCGGGAGCGCTCGTACGGGACGTACGTGGCTTTCGGCCGGTGCGGCG